>NZ_LIYC01000005.1:203234-203429 GCF_001418765.1 Gordonia sp. HS-NH1 | reverse complement strand
CCCGGCAACCCTGCCGTGGACAGGGTCGGTCAGTCAGGCCACTGCGAAACGGCTGTCCTGCGACGGATCTCTCGCCGAGGTCGTCCTCAACGATGAGGGGGTACCACTACAGATGGGGCGCACTAACCGACTGTTCCCGGCACACTTGCGCAAAGCCGTAATCGTCCGAGACTCCTGCTGCGTCAAATGCGGTGC
>NZ_LIYC01000005.1:0-203186 GCF_001418765.1 Gordonia sp. HS-NH1 | reverse complement strand
ACACTTGCGCAAAGCCGTAATCGTCCGAGACTCCTGCTGCGTCAAATGCGGTGCGCCGCCGTCGCATACCCAGGTTCACCATGTGCGGCATTGGGCTGACGGCGGCCCCACCGACCTCGACAACGGCTGCCTGCTCTGCCAACGCTGCCACACCCAAGTCCACCACCACGGCTGGGACATCATTCTCGGCTACGACCGACACCCCTGGCTCGTGCCGCCTGCCACCGTCGACCCACGGCGCCGTCCGTTGCCGGCTTACAACCGGCGCACCAAGCGACTCGACGACGCCGCCTGACCCCACACTTTCGCGTAGCACCTTCCGCACCCGAGCCCCCTCGGGACCGCAACCGTCCCTTGACAACTCCACAGTGTTTCTCCAGAGCGCAGAGAAGATCTTTGCGTCAGCAGGGCGCGACAGCTCTGATCTGAGAGGCCAGTCGGTCTCGGAAGCTCAGCCGGGCAGCGACCAGTAGGCCAGCATGGGTTCCTCGGTGAGCACGGTGCCGCCTTCGACGATGGTGAGGCTCGTCGGCGAGACGAGGTAACGAACAGCGCCGTTGCGCGCTTCGAAGGTGTCGCCGGTGCGGGTCGGGAACTGCAACTCGATCCCACCCTCCGGAGCAGCGCCCTTGTAGTACCAACGGCCTGTCTGAGTGCCGACCTGGCAGATGACGACGCGCGATCGTGAGGTCTGTCCCACGACGACGGCCGGGTCGCCCGCGGCGTTGCAGCGTGGGCCGGTGGTGAACCCCTGCCAGTCCGCCCCCGCGACGGTGGGGGTGGGACGGTCGGGTGTCGGCGTTGTCGTGGTGGGAGTCGTCGTGGTGGTGGTCGTCTCGGCCGATCGGGTGACGGTGCTCGTGAAGGTCGATGCCGACGGTTGTCCGCCATCAGCGGTGTCGCGGTCCGCGGACTCGTCGTCGGTGGGGATCAGCAACAGCGCCGCGAGCACGCCCACGACCACCAGGAGCACGCCCGCGCCGATCGCCACCAGCACAGCGGGCGACGACCACGGTGATCGAGGCGGTCCGGGTGGCACCGGGCCCGATGGGTAACCGCCCTGCGGGTAGCCGCCACCGCTCGGTGGATAGCTCATGTCGCTCCTTCGGTTCGGCCCGGCCGGAAGTCGGTGCGGTCCTACAGCTCGCCGATGATCTGTGCCAGCAGTTCGCCCATCCGGGCCGCCGACGCGCGTCCCACTTCGAGAACCTCGGCGTGGCTCAGGTGTTCGCCGGTCATTCCGGCTGCGAGGTTGGTGACCAGCGAGATCCCGAGCACGTCGAGGCCGGCGGCTCGGGCGGCGATGGTCTCGTGCACGGTCGACATACCGACCAGGTCGGCGCCCATCGTCCGCAGCATCCGGATCTCGGCGGGTGTCTCGTAGTGCGGGCCGGGCAATCCGGCGTACACACCCTCCGCGAGACCCGCGTCGATTCCGCTCGCGATGTCACGCAGCCGCGGTGAATACGCGTCGACCAGGTCGACGAACTGAGCGCCGACAAGAGGGGAGCGGGCCGTGAGGTTCAGGTGATCGGAGATGAGGACGGGTTGTCCGACCGACATGTCCGCGCGCAGTCCGCCCGCCGCGTTGGTGAGCACGACGGTGTGGACACCGGCCGCCGCCGCGGTGCGGACCGGGTGGACCACGCGGGCGAGGTCGTGCCCCTCGTAGGCGTGAATGCGGCCCAGCATCAACAGGACCCGCCGATCACCGATCCGCACCGAGTGGACCACACCGCCGTGGCCGGCGGCCTTGGGCGGAGTGAACCCGGGGATCTCGGCCATCGGCAACGAGCGGATCGGTCGCCCGAAGGCCTCGGCCGCGGGCGACCACCCCGACCCCAGGATGACGGCCACATCGTGTGCAGCGGCATCGGTCTCGGCGGCGATCGTGGCCGCGGCGACGATGGCTGCGGCGTCTGCGTCGGCGGTGGGGTCCATGCGCCAACCCTAAACCGTTCCCCAGGCCGGACGGCCGTACGAACGCAGCGCGCCGACCGATCGGGTCGGCGGCGACGAGACCGGGGGCGATAAGGTCGGGACATGCCATTTCTGAACGATGCCGGGGACGTCGTCGAACTCCATCTCGGAACGCACGGGGAGGAGATCAGCGAGTCCAATCCGGAGAACCGCTTCCGGGTGGAATGGTTGGACGAGGTGGACCGGCTGCTGGACGAGATCGTGGCCGCCCCGTCACGTCCGCTCGTGATCACCGCCACCGGGAAGTTCTTCTCGAACGGACTGGACACCGACCACATCTTCACCGCCCCCGATCAGCTGCCCGGGTATCTCGACCGCGTCCATGCCCTGTATGCGAAGGTGCTCACGCTGCCGGTGCCCACGGTCAGCGCGATCAACGGACACGCGTTCGGTGCCGGCGCCATGCTCGCGTTGTGCACCGACCACGTGCTGATGCGCACCGAACGCGGATTCTGGTCGCTGCCCGAGGCCGCCCTCACCATGCCGTTCACCCGGGGGATGGCCACATTGCTGCGCACCCGCCTGACCGATCGCACCGCGACCGAGGCGATGTACACGAGTCGGCGATACGGCGCCGACGACGCGGTCGGCGCGGGGATCGTGGACGAGGCCGTCGACGCCGAGCACCTCACGGCACGGGCAGCCGAGCTCGCCGGCGCTCGCGCCGCGACCGTCGGTCCCAACCTCGCACTCATCAAACGCGGACTGCGCGCACCGCTGCTCGACGATCTCGCGCGTCCGACACCGCCCGGGGTCTTCTGATGTCGGCCGTGGGAGCGGGCTTCGCCGCGGCGGACGATCCGATCGACGCATGGCTCGCCGAGCACGGCACCGATCTCATCGCGTGGCGGCGCGAGATCCACGCGCACCCCGAGCTGTCCCGGCAGGAGGTGCGCACCACCGAGCTGGTGATGAGCGAACTGACCGCCGCCGGACTCGACCCGCGCCGACTCCCGTTGGGCACCGGCGTGGTGTGCGATCTGGGGCCCGTCGGTGAGCCCCGGATCGCACTGCGAGCGGACATGGATGCCCTGCCCGTCACCGAACACACCGGCCTGCCGTTCACCTCGGCTGTCGAGGGGGCATCGCATTCGTGCGGGCACGACGCGCACACGGCCATCCTGATCGGCGTCGCCAAACTCCTCGCCGCGGCCGAGCCGTTGCCCGTCGGCGTCCGCCTCATCTTCCAGGCCGCCGAAGAGGTCATGCCCGGCGGTGCCCTCGACGCCATCGACGCCGGGGTGACCAGCGGTCTCGGGCGCATCTTCGCGCTGCACTGCGATCCGCGCCTGCCGGTCGGCACGGTCGGTCTGCGGTCCGGCCCCCTGACCTCCGCGGCCGACCACATCGACTTGCAACTGCACTCCGCCGGCGGGCACACGTCGCGGCCGCATCTGACCGGAGACCTGATCTACGCGATGGGCACCGTGATCACCGGATTGCCCGGGGTGCTGTCACGACGCGTCGACCCGCGGTCGGGGACCGTGATGGTGTGGGGTGCCGCCAACGCCGGCAGCGCGGCCAACGCGATCCCGCAGGAAGGGCGCATGCGCGGGACGGTCCGCACCGGCGACCACGCCACCTGGGCCGAGCTCGAACCGCTCGTCCGCAGCGTCGTCGGCGAACTGCTCGCACCGCTCGGCGTCCGCTATGACCTCTCGTACTTCCGCGGGGTGCCACCGGTCGTCAACGACGAGATCGCGGTCGCGATGTTCGAGCGATCGGTCGCCGCGATCGGACCCAACGCCGTCGCGGACACACCGCAGTCGCCGGGTGGTGAGGACTTCTCCTGGTATCTCGAACACGTGCCGGGGGCGATGGCCCGCCTGGGCGTGTGGGACGGATTCGGTCCGCAGGTCGACCTGCACGCGCCGAACTTCGATCTCGACGAACGTGCCCTCGCGATCGGCGTCCGCGCACTCGCCGGGATAGTGCTGAACGCGACGAGCGCGGCAGGCTAGCGAGCCGAGGCTCGCCGGGGTGGCGTCGGCTATTCCGCGGGACCCGGGCCGGGCCCGACGTTCCGCGACTCGCGCAACCGCAGGTCCTGCACGTACTCCGCGGGTGCACCCGCGATCTCGGCCGCCTCGGCCATGACCCCGAGGTAGCGCGCCGACGGGAGCCCGCCCTCGAAGGCGTCGAGGACATACAGCCAGGCGAGGACCGGGCCGTCCGCGGTGTCGACGCGAGCCCGGATCTTGCGGTGGATGCCGAGTTCGGAACCCTCCCACCGATCGAGGAGGTCCTCGTCCTCGGTGGTGACGTCGTACAGCACCACGAACACCCGGGCGTCGGGGTCGTCGCGGTCCTCGGTGACCGTGGCCAGTGACCCCTCCCAGCCGATGTCGCCGCCGCCGAAGGTCAGACGCCAGCCACGAAGCCATCCGGTGCCCGACATCGGCGAGTGCGGAGCGCGCTCGGCCATCTGGTCGGGATGCATGTTGGATCCGTAGGCGGCATAGATGGGCACGGATGGAGCCTAGATGGTCGTCGCCGAGTCCGGAAGGCGACACCGACGCCCGTCGCTCGGGTGTGACCCGGGCCGCACGGGAGCCGAGCCGCGCTTCGAGTGATGTACGGCACGCCGTCGGCGCCGGTGTGCGACCACGTTCACAACGTCACCCGCGCACGACTAGTTTGGTAGGCGGCGCGAACGGGGTCGACCCTCTCGCCCGACCGAGGTTGCATCACCCCCGCGACCTCCACCGACCCGTCGGACATCAGCCGGTCCGACCCGAGAAATCCAGCAGCGAGCAGTTCGTTCAGCTACAACACGCAGCCGGGCGCAGCATCCCCACGAAGGACGCCGCGACGAACCGGCATGGGAACAGGAGTGACAGTGACCAGGATCGTCATCATCGGCGGTGGACCTGCGGGTTACGAGGCGGCGCTCGCGGCGGCCGCCTACGGCGCCGACATCACGGTGATCGATTCGGACGGGATCGGCGGTGCCTGTGTGCTGTGGGACTGCGTGCCGTCCAAGACCTTCATCGCGTCCACCGGCATCCGCACCGAGGTCCGGCGCGCTGTCGACCTGGGTATCAACATCAAGACCGACGACACGTCGGTCACGCTCCCGCAGATTCACCAGCGGGTCCGCGATCTGGCATTCGCCCAGTCCGCGGACATCCGCTCCCGGCTGATCAGCGAAGGCGTCAAACTCGTCGCCGGTAGCGCGATGCTCGACGAGCGGCAGGTGGGCGTGTCGACCCACAGCGTCGTCGCGACCCTCGCCGACGGAACCACCGAACGCTACGACGGCGATGTGGTGTTGCTGGCGACGGGCGCCTCGCCCCGCGTCCTGCCCGATGCCCGCCCCGACGGGGAGCGCATCCTCACCTGGCGTCAGCTATACGACCTCGAGCAACTCCCCGAACACCTCATCGTCATCGGTTCCGGCGTCACCGGCGCCGAGTTCGTCCACGCCTATACCGAACTGGGCGTCAAGGTGACGCTGGTGTCGAGCCGCGACCGTGTGCTCCCGCACGAGGACGAGGACGCCGCGCTGGTGCTCGAGGACGCGCTGGCCGAGCGCGGCGTCGAACTCGTGAAACACGCCCGCGCCGACAAGGTCGAGCGCCACGGTGACTCGGTCACCGCGCATCTGGCCGACGGCTCGACAGTCACCGGCAGTCACGTGCTGATGACCGTCGGTTCGGTCCCGAACACCACGGACCTGGGCCTCGATCGCGCCGGCGTGACCGTCGGCAAGGGTGGATACATCGAGGTCGACCGGGTGTCGCGTACGTCGGTCGCCGGTATCTATGCGGCCGGCGACTGCACCGGGCTGTTCCCGCTGGCATCGGTCGCGGCCATGCAGGGCCGCATCGCCATGTATCACGCGCTGGGCGAGGGAGTGAGCCCGATCAAGCTGAAAACCGTTGCCTCCGCGATCTTCACACGTCCGGAGATCGCGACGGTGGGGGTGTCGCAGAACGCGATCGACACCGGTGAGTACCCGGCCCGCACCGTGATGTTGCCACTGGCCACCAACCCGCGCGCCAAGATGAGCGGCCTGCGCCGCGGGTTCGTGAAGATCTTCTGCCGGCCGGCCACGGGCGTGGTCATCGGCGGAGTCGTGGTGGCACCGAACGCCTCCGAGCTGATCCTGCCCATCGCCCTCGCGGTGCAGAACAAGCTCACCGTCGGCGACCTCGCCCAGACCTTCTCGGTGTACCCGTCGCTGACCGGGTCGATCACCGAGGCGGCGCGCCAGCTGGTCCGCCACGACGACCTGGACTGAGACAGAGCCCGCCGCTGTGCACAGGCGGTGCCGGTGTTCACCGCGGCAGGCGATGCCACGGTAGGGTCGGACGAATTCGTTCGTCCCGGCCAGCGACCAAGGGGGTGTCGTGACCTCGCCGGAGAAGTCCTACAACACCTACGGCAGCCGCAACGAGCGCATGTTCGGCGGCGACCGCACACAGTGGGCGGGCATGAGCATCGACGAGATCCTCGATGTCCTGAGCACCATGGAACCGGGACGCGCGCGCGGTGACGTCGAGACGATCCTGAAGGCGATCGAGTCCGTCCGGCGGGCAGCCGAACGGATGCAGGCGATGTTCGGCGACGGCATGCTCGGGGTGGCCTCCGACGCGGCACTGGAAGCCGGCCGGTCGCTGTCCGCCGATCTGACGGCGACGTCGGACACCGCGAGCCGGATCGGTGACGCGCTGACGAGCGCGACGGGAATCCTCGGGTCGGCCCGCGGTCAGGAGGGGCGGCTGCGCGAGTTGCAGCAGCACATCCGAGACAATCCCGAGGACGCGCCTTCGGTGCGGCATGAGGCCGATCGCACCATGACGGGTGCCTACTCGTCACCGATGATCGGACTGCAGCACTCCCTCCCGCACGACCCGACCGGCGCCAACGGAGTCACCGCAGGCCTCCCGGGCGCGGCAACGGGTGGTGGCCCCGGAACCGGGGGCTCGGGGTCCGACGCCGCGCGGGGTCAGGCGGGTAACACCGTCGATGCCGGCGACTTCGGCCGCCCCGCACCGTCCGGCGTGCCGGCACCGGTCGGCGCCGTCGGCCCGCCTCCGGGTGGCGGAGGTCCGGGTCCGTCGTCGACGCCGTCGGGGTCGGGAGGTCCGCCCTCGGGTGCCTCGGGCCGCGGCAGCACCGACGGGTCCGACGGCCTGCTGCGCGGAGGCCGGGCCACACCAGAGTCGACGACCCGGGGTGCGGCGACACCGGGATCGCACGCCGCGGGCGCCGACGGCACCGCGGAGTCCGGGTCCCGCGCCGGAGCGTCGGGGAGTGGTGCCGGAGCCGGAGCGGATGTCCCGGCCTCGACGGCCGTCCCCGCCTTCCTGTCGCCCGGGGCGGTTGCGCCACCGCTGTCTGCCCTGCCGGCCACTCCGACGCCGGCAACCCCGACTGCCGGCACCCCGACACCGGCGTCTCCGGCCGGGCCGGTCGCCCAGCGCCCGGCGGGGATGCCGCCCGCCGGCGTACCGGGCGGTGGCAGGCGTCCCGGAGCCGAAGACGACCGTCACCGGGCCGCTCCGTACCTCCACAACCGGGAACACGGTGCGGAGATCGTCGGCGACATGCCGCTCGTCGGTCCGCCCGTCATCGGCGACTGGATTCGGCAGGCGTTCCCGGCAGCCGCCGATCCTCCGGCGGCCGATTCCCGGGAGACCTCGTCCCCGCGGTCCGCCCCGCCCGGCGACACTGATCCTGCGCGCGACAACGGCACTGCAGCGCAACCGCTTTCGGGCGACGACCGAACGTCCGCGGAGGGGCCGGTCCCGTCGAAACCGGAGCCGGCGTGATCGTCGAGAATGCCCATTCGCGACGGGTGGGGTCGTGCTGAGGCGGGTCGACCGGTTGCCCGGCGGCGTCGCCCGGCTGGTCGATGCGGTGCCCGACGAGGACCTCACCGCGTGTCTGCACCTGATCGTCGCCACCGTTATGGACGTGACGGCGGTGTCGACACCCGAGATCCGGGAGGTGATCGGTCACTGGCGCCGGCAGGGCGGTGCGACGATGGCCGGCGTCGCACGACTCCGGCTCGTCGCCGCCCAGCACGACTTCGACGCATTCGCGCACCAGCGTCGCGGCGACGTCGCCGCACAGCGCGACAGCTTCCGCCGTGCCCGTGCCGTCGACTGCGCCGTGGCAGCGATGTCGCCGTCGACCACCGGTGAGTCCCCACGCGACGCGCTCCGCGAATCGGCCTACGAGGCAGCCGCGGCACTCGGCGGAAGTGCCGGTGTGGTCGCCGTCCTCGCCGACCACGTGGTGTGAGGCGCGGCCGTCGGCCGCGGTTCGCGCCGGTTCAGGTCAGGCCGAAGCTGTGCTCGACCGCCCGGTTCCACCCCGCGTAGAGGCGGTCGCGTTCGGCTGCCTCCATCCCCGGCTCCCACCGCTTGTCCTCGGCCCAGTTGGCGCGGATCTCGTCCTCGCTCTCCCAGAAGCCCACCGCCAGGCCGGCCGCGTAGGCCGCCCCGAGCGCGGTCGTCTCGTTGACGACCGGGCGCACGACCGGGACATCCAGGATGTCGGCCTGGAACTGCATGAGCAGTTCGTTGACGACCATGCCGCCGTCGACCTTGAGTGTCGACAGTTCCACCCCGGAGTCGGCCTGCATCGCCTCGATGACCTCCCGGGTCTGAAAAGCGCTGGCCTCCAACGCTGCCCGCGCGATGTGACCTTTGTCGACGAAGCGGGTGAGACCCACGATGACGCCGCGGGCGTCGGGCCGCCAGCGCGGCGCGAAGAGTCCGGAGAACGCCGGCACGAAGTAGGCACCACCGTTGTCGTCGACCCCGGCGGCCAGTCCCTCGACGTCGGACGCCTGCGAGATCAGGCCGAGATTGTCGCGCAGCCACTGGATGAGCGAACCGGTCACCGCGATCGAACCCTCGAGTGCGTAACGCGCGGGCTGGTCGCCGATCCGGTAGCAGACGGTGGTGAGCAGCCCGTGCTCACTGAAGACCGGCTCGGTGCCGGTGTTGAGGAGCAGGAAGTTCCCGGTGCCATAGGTGTTCTTCGCCTCGCCGGGTTCCAGGCAGGCCTGGCCGAATGTCGCGGCCTGCTGGTCTCCGAGGATGCCCGACAGCGGTACGCCGGGGAGGGGGCCGTTGCCGCGGAGAGCGCCGAAATCGCCTGAGGAGCTCTTGATCTCGGGCAGCATGGCCATCGGGATGCCCATCTCGGCGCAGATCTCGGGGTCCCACTGCTGGGTCCGCAGATCCATGAGCATCGTGCGTGAGGCATTGGTGACGTCTGTGACGTGCCGGCCACCGTCCACGCCGCCGGTCATGTTCCATGCAATCCAGGAATCCATTGTGCCGAAACACAATTCCCCGTTCTCGGCGCGCTCGCGGAGGCCGTCGACGGAATCGAGGAGCCACCGGGCCTTCGGGCCGGCGAAGTAGGTCGACAGCGGCAGGCCGGTGCGATCGCGATAGCGGTCCATGCCGACGTCGCCGGCGAGTTCGGTGCACAGGTCGTCGGTCCGCGTGTCCTGCCAGACGATGGCGTTGTGCACCGGCTTGCCGGTGTCGCGCTCCCAGATCACGGTGGTCTCGCGCTGGTTGGTGAGGCCGCACGCGACGATGTCCTTGGCGGTCAGCTCGGCCGATGCGAGGGCAGCGGCCCCGACCCGGCGCGTGTTGCGCCAGATCTCGGCGGCATCGTGCTCCACCCAGCCCGCGCGCGGGAAGATCTGTTCGTGCTCGAGCTGTTCGACGCCGACGACGTGCCCTTTGTGGTCGAAGATCATCGCCCGGGTCGAGGTGGTGCCCTGGTCGATCGCCGCCACGTATTTGCCTGACCTACCCACGCCGGACAGTGTCGCACGCTGTCGGACCCACCGAGATCAATTAGGCTCGGCAACCATGAACACCGAGTTCAACCCGGACCGGCCGGCCGACATGGGGCCCCTCTACCGCGCCGAGGCGTGGCGGAGGTTCGGGGAGGAGCAGTTCGACGTAGTGGTCATCGGCGGAGGCGTGGTGGGCGTCGGCGCCGCACTCGACGCGGCCACCCGCGGCCTGCGGGTGGCGCTCGTGGAGGCGCGTGACATCGCCTCGGGTACCTCGAGCAGGTCGTCGAAGATGTTCCACGGTGGGCTCCGTTATCTCGAACAGCTCGAATTCGGGCTCGTCCGTGAGGCTCTGCGCGAACGTGAGTTGTCGCTGCGGTTCCTCGCGCCGCACCTGGTGAAGCCGCTGCCGTTCCTGTATCCGCTCACGCAACGTGTCTGGGAGCGGCCGTACGTCGGAGCCGGCATCTTCCTCTACGACCGGATGGGCGGCGCCAAGTCCGTTCCCGGACAACGTCACGTCACCCGGTCGGGCGCATTGCGCGCGGCGCCGGCCCTCAAGCGCAGCTCGCTGATCGGCGGAATACGTTACTACGACACGGTCGTCGACGATGCTCGGCACAGCCTCACGGTGGCCCGCACGGCGGCCAACTACGGTGCGGTCATCCGGACGTCGACCCAGGTGACCGGCTTCCTGCGCGAATCCGACCGGGTGCTCGGAGTCCGGGTGCGCGACACCGAGAACGGCGACGTCACGGAGATCCGCGCGCACTGCGTGATCAACGCCGCGGGGGTGTGGACCGACGAGGTACAGGCGCTGTCCAAGCAGCGCGGGCACTTCAAGGTTCGGGCGTCCAAGGGTGTGCACATCGTGGTGCCGCGCGACCGCATCGTCAGCGAGACGGCGATCATCCTGCGCACCGCCAACTCGGTGCTGTTCGTCATCCCCTGGGAGACGCACTGGATCATCGGTACCACCGACACCGACTGGAACCTCGACCTCGCGCATCCGGCCGCCACCCGCGCCGACATCGACTACATCCTCGAACGCGTCAACGAGGTCCTGGTCACCAAGCTCACCCACGACGACATCGAAGGCGTCTACGCCGGCCTGCGGCCGTTGCTCGCCGGCGAGGACGACGAGACCTCGAAGCTGTCCCGCGAGCACGCGGTCGCGACCGTCGCGCCCGGACTCGTGTCGATCGCGGGCGGGAAGTACACCACCTACCGGGTGATGGCCGCCGATGCCGTCGATGCGTGCGACGACTTCATCCCCACCCGCGTCGCGCCGTCGATCACCGAACGCGTCCCGCTGCTCGGTGCGGACGGCTACTTCGCGCTCATCAATCAGTGTGAGCACCTCGGGCGCCGATTCGGGTTGCACCCGTACCGGATTCGGCGTCTTCTCAACCGCTACGGGTCGCTTATCGACGACGTGCTCTACTACGCCGACGGGGACAAGAGCCTGCTGCAGCCGCTCGCCGCGGCGCCGCAGTATCTGCGTGTGGAGGTGGTCTACGCGGCGGTCGACGAGGCGGCGCTGCATCTGGAGGACGTTCTCGCCCGGCGGACCCGCATCGCGATCGAGTACTCCCATCGCGGGGTCGACTGCGCCGACGAGGTCGCCGACCTGCTCGCGCCGCTGCTCGGGTGGACCACCGAGCAGCGTGACTTCGAGGTGGCGACCTACATCGCGCGTGTCGAAGCCGAGGTGGCCTCGCAACAGCAACCCGACGACGACTCCGCCGACGCCTTGCGCGCCGCGGCCCCCGAGGCCCGGGCCGAGATTCTGGAGCCGGTGCCCGTTCCGCGGTGACGGTGGGGGCCGAGTCGGGACGTTGGCCTCTGTCCCGCCGCCCGTTCGTGGAGCACGATCGGGGTGGGGGAGAAGGAGACGGTCATGGTCGACGAAGCGGTTCGGGTGCTCACCACCGACGAGGCCTGGGATCTGTTGGGAGCCGCCGAGCTCGGCCGGATCGCGTTGAGCGTCGACGGTCAGCCCGACATCTTCCCGGTCAATTTCCATGCGACGCCGGACCGCGTCCTGCTGCGGACCGGTGAAGGCACGAAATTGTCGGAGCTGGCGGTGAATTCGCGGGTGGCGTTCGAGGCCGACGGGTACACCGACAGTGACGGGTGGAGCGTCGTCGCCAAGGGGACGGCGCGCATCCTGGTGTCCCTGCAGGAGATCGAGGCCGCCGACCAGCTGCCGTTGCGGCCGTGGATCGCGACGATGAAGTACAACTACGTGGAGATCACGGTGGACTCGATCACCGCACGCCGCTTCGAGTTCGGGCCCGAGCCCGAGCGTTACCCGGTGTAGACCGCGGACGTCGATCCGACGATCCCGGCCATCAGATCTGACACCGGGGGCACCAGTAGATGGATCGTTCGCCGCCGGTGGATTCGAGTTCGCCGCGCTTCACCGGCGTGGCGCAGCGTCGGCACAGCCGGCCCTGGCGTCCGTACACCCACATCCGGGCGTTGGGCGAGGTGTTACCCGTGGTGGTGCGTGCCGATCGCATCCGGTTGGCCCACAACAGGCGTCGGCTCAGGTCCACGACCGGCCCGAGGTCGACCTCGCGCACCGGTCGGGTCGGCAGGACCCGGCGGAGGAAGCAGATCTCGCTGCGAAAGACGTTGCCGATCCCGGCGATGAGGCGTTGGTCGAGCAACGCGGCACCGATGGTCTCATCCGGTTGCGAGGCGAGTCGCCGGATCGCCTCCTCGCGGTCGAAGTCGTCGGCGAGCAGGTCGGGACCGAGGTAGGCGAGCGCGGCGTCGGGGTCGGCGAGCAGTTCGAGCACACCCAGGTCGAAACCCACCGCCTCGTGGTCGGCGGTGCGCAGCACCGCGCGTGCCTGATAGGCCGGTCGCCGCCAGCGCTGCCCGCGAGGATGCACATGCCAGGCACCCTCCATCTTCAGGTGTGAGTGGATGCTCACGGTGTCACCGGTTCCGGGGCTGCTCTCGGCGATGTCGATGAGCAGGTGTTTGCCCACCGAGCGAACCGCCGACACCTCCCGGCCGGACAGATCGGCGGTCGCCAGTGACGGGATCCGGAAGTCCGTCGACTCGAGCACGCGGCCGGCGAGCCCGGCCCGCAGACGTGCCGCGGCGGCGAAGACGGTGTCGCCCTCAGGCATGGCCCCCCTCAGGCATGATCACCGAAGCGCAGGCGGATGCCGCGCGGTGTCGTCGAGAACCCGGCTTCGACGAGTACCTTGCCGAAGTCGGTGGCGCGCACGGGCTCGGAGTCGATGTGGTCGATCGTCAGGCGGGAGATCCGACCGCGCCGGACGAGCGCGACCAGCGCGCCGGCGGCCGACTCCAGCCGCGGGATCGAGTCGCTGAACGTGAGCAGCGTCTTGCCGCCGCGCTCGACGAAACTCACCAGTTCGCCGTCCACGAGCACCACCAGCGCTCCCGGTTTGCGGCCCGGGCGGTGGCCGGCGTCGGTGTCGCGGGACCGCGGCCACTCCAGCGCGGCCCCGAAGGGGTTGGCCGGATCCGTCGCGGCCAGCACCGTGGCCTCGCGGGGCGGTTTGCGATCGGGGAGTGCATGCCGGCGCAACTCGTCGACCGTGGCGGGCGAGGCGAACTGTGCTCCGCCGAGACCGTCGACGTAGTAGCCGCGACGGACGTGTCCGTTGTCCTCGAAGACGGTGAGCGCCTTGTACACCCGCGCGAAGCCCCCGGTGACCTCCTCGGCGACGACGCTCCCGCGCGTGATCACGCCGTACCGGGTGAGCAACTGGTCACACAGGCCCTGCGTGGCGATCGTCGGTTCGGTCGAGGGGTGGTCGAGAGCGAACCAGCGACCGCTCGCCGTCGGCGACACCGGCGGCGACGTGGAGTGCTCGGTCAGATACCGGGCCGACAGACGACCGGCGCGGAGCCGCGGTGCGCGCCCGCGTGCCCGATGAGCCGGGGCCGAGCGCGGTGCGGACGGGCTGCGCCGTGGCTGCAGGAGTGCCCGGACGGGCGCGAAGCTGTCGTTGCTGACCTGTCCGGCCCATACGAGGTCCCACAGCGCGCTCTCGATGTCGGCGGCCGGCGTGGCGGTGCCGGTGCTGATGTCGGCGGCGATCTGCGGGAATCGCAGTGCACCACCGGGTTCGAGAGCGGCCGTGACCGCGTCGTGCACCGGGGTCGTGTCGATCTCGTCGGCGTCGGGCAGCGTGAGCACCGCGACGTCCGCCGGATGCAGGGCCACCCAGCCGTCGGAGTTCCCGATCCGACCGTGGCCGGACCAGATCACCTCGCCGGCGCTGAGCAGTTCGTCGAGCATGGGCGGTGCATAGTCGGAGATCCGGGCGGGCAGGACCAGTGACTCCCACGCCGACGCCGGGAGCGGGAACCCCGCCAGCTGGTCGATCACCGTCGCCACCCCGTCTACTCCCCGCAGTTGCGTGCCCGGCGAGGCGTGCTGCCAGTCGGCGAGGAAACGGGCGAGTACGTCGGTGCCCACCGGTGCCACCTCGGCGCGGCTCGCGGCGAGCGAGCCTCGGCGGATCTGACCGAGCACGTCGGTGTGACACCACTGGCCCTCGCGGGGGGCGGTGTCGGCGCCGCTCTCCGGCAGGAAATCGCCTTCGACGACGCGTCGTTCCGCGGCGAGGCGGTTCAGGGTGTCGCGCACGACCCCGGTGGCGACACCCAGGGCCGCGGCGGCCTCCGGGACGGTGAACGGGCCGTGGGTGCGGGCGTAACGGCCGATCAGGTCCCCGACCGGATCGGGCACCGGTTCGAGGTAGGCCGCCGGGATGCCGAGCGGCGCCGGAACCCCCAGCGCGTCGCGGAGGCGGGCGGTGTCGTCGATCGCGGCCCACAGGGCGCGAGCGTTGTGGTTCACCGAGATGATCTGCCCGACGCGGTGCAGTTCGGTGAGCAGTTCGGGCGCGGGAGTCTCGCCGCGGTACCTGGCCGCGACCTCCTCGGTGGTGAGGGGCCCCAGCCACCGCAACAGGTCGACGACGTCCTCGGCGTCGCGGGCCTGGCGTTCGGGGGACAGGCGCTGGAGCCGGGCGATCACCTCGGCGATGACGGCCGGGTCGAGCAGTTCCCGCAGGTCGACGCGTCCGAGCAGTTGTGCGAGCAGGCTGGTGTCGAGGGAGAGTGCGGCCGCTCGGCGCTCGGCGAGCGGAGCGTCGTCGGCGTACATGAACGCCCCCACGTACCCGAAAAGCAGCGAGGCGGCGAAGGGAGACGGGCTCTGTGTCTCGGTCTCCACGACCCGGATCCGGCGCGTGCGGATGCGGGTCAGCAGATCGAGGAGCGCGGGGAGATCGTAGACGTCCTGCAGGCATTCGCGAACCGCCTCGAGCACGATCGGGAAATCGGGGAACTTCGATGCGACGGACAGCAGTTGCGCGCTGCGCTGCCGTTGTTGCCACAGCGGGGCGCGCCGCCCCGGATCCCGTCGGGGCAACAGCAGTGCGCGTGCGGCACATTCGCGGAACCGGGACGCGAACATCGACGAGTCGGCGAGCCCGTCGGTCACGAGTTGCTCGACCTCGTCCGGGTCGAGGAGGAACATGTCCGCTCCGGGTGGGGCGTCGTCGGTGTCGGGCATGCGCAGGATGATGCCGTCGTCGGAGGCCGTGGTCGCGCCTTCGATCCCCAGCGTCTCCAGCAGCCGCTGCGAGATGGCACTCGCCCATGGTGCGTGGACACGTAAACCGTAGGGGGAGTGCAGGATCACTCGCCAGTCGCCGAGCTCGTCGCGAAACCGTTCGACGACCAGCGTGCGGTCGGTGGGCAGGTGGCCGGTCGCCTCGCGCTGTTCGGCGATGAGTGTCGCGAGGTTGGTGCGGGCGTTCTCGGTCAGTCCCAGGCGATCCGCGTGGTCGTCGAGCTTCCCGGGATCGGCGATCGACTGGGTGAACGCGCCGATCGCGGCCCCGAGTTCGGCGGGTCGTCCTTTCGCGTCGCCGATCCAGAACGGCAACCGGCCCGGCTGACCGAACGCGGGCGAGACCAGGACGCGGTCGTGGGTGATGTCCTCGATTCGCCAGCTGGTCGCCCCCAGGGCGAACACATCGCCGACCCGCGACTCGTAGACCATCTCCTCGTCGAGTTCGCCCACGCGAGTGGCCTTCTCGCCGACCATGAACACGCCGAACAGGCCGCGGTCGGGGATCGAACCGCCCGAGGTGACCGCGAGGCGCTGGGCTCCGCGGCGGCCGGTGATGACTCCGGCGTCGCGGTCCCAGTTGACCCGGGGGCGCAGCTCAGCGAACTCGTCGGACGGGAAACGTCCCGCGATCAGGTCGAGGGTCGCGTCGAAGACGCCTCGGCCCAGTTCGCGGTAGGGCGCCGCTCGCCGCACCACGTCGTACCAGTGGTCCACCTCGAGGTCGTCGACCGCTGCGGCCGCGATGGTCTGCTGGGCGAGGATGTCGAGGGGGTTCTGGGGAACCTTGATCTCCTCGATCGCCCCGTCGAGCATCCGGCTGACGGTCACGGTGCAGTGCAGCAGGTCGGTGCGGTGCTTCGGGTAGAGGATGCCCTGGCTGATCTCGCCAACCTGGTGTCCCGCGCGACCGATCCGCTGCAGTCCGCTGGCGACCGACGGCGGCGACTCCACCTGGATCACGAGATCGACCGCGCCCATGTCGATACCGAGTTCGAGTGAGCTGGTGGCCACCACGCACGAGAGTCGTCCGGCCTTCAGGTCGTCCTCGATCTGGGCGCGCTGCTCCTTGCTGACCGAGCCGTGGTGTGCGCGGGCGAGCACCGGCTCCGCGCCGGAGCTCGCGCCGCTGCCCATCACGAACGCCGGGGCACCGCCGGCGACCGACGGATTGCCGGTCGGTTCGGCCGGTTCGCCGTGGCGTTCGGCGTGGATCTCGTTGAGCCGGGCGGTGAGTTTCTCGGCCAGCCGTCGCGAGTTGGCGAAGACGATCGTCGCCCGGTTGGCCTCGATCTGGTCGACGATCGAGGCCTCGACGTACGGCCACAGCGAACCGGCGGTCGGCGAGAACGCGTCGTCCAGCGCGGCGGGATCGGCATCGGACACCGGGGGCGGGATGTTGGCCATGTCCTCGACGGGGACGTCGACGCGCAGGTCGAACGTCTTGTCGGCTTTGGGTTTGACCACCTGACACGGCGCGGCGCCGGACAGGAACCCCGCCACCACCCCCGGCGGACGGACGGTCGCCGAGAGTCCGATCCGCTGGGCGGGCTTGTCCAACAGCTCGTCGAGGCGTTCCAGGGTCAGCGCGAGGTGAGTGCCGCGTTTGGTCGCGGCGACCGCGTGCACCTCGTCGACGATGATCGCCTCCACACCGGTGAGGCTCTCCCGCGCGGCCGAGGTGAGCATCAGGTACAGCGACTCCGGGGTCGTGATGAGGATGTCGGGTGGGGTCTTGACCAGGGCGCGCCGGTCGGCGGCCGAGGTGTCGCCCGAACGAACGCCCACGGTGATGTTCGGCTCCGGGAGATTGAGTTCCTGGGCGGCGCGGGTGATGCCGGTCAACGGCGCGCGGAGGTTGCGCTCGACGTCGACGGCCAGTGCCTTCAGTGGCGAGATGTAGACGACCTTGGTGCCCGCGGGACGGCTGTCGGGGTCGGCGGCGAGCCGGTCGAGGGCCCAGAGGAACGCCGCCAGGGTCTTGCCCGACCCGGTCGGCGCGATGACCAGGGTGTTCGCGCCGTCGGCGATGGAGGTCCAGGCGCCCTTCTGCGCGGCCGTGGGCGAGGTGAACGCGCCCGTGAACCATCGTCGGGTGGGGGCGGTGAAGCGGTCGAGCACCGAAGCGCGGGGCATCTCTCCACTATGTCGCACGCGTACGACAGGACGCGGTATACAGTCATCCCACGCCTGTACGGGGAATCCGGTGAGAGTCCGGAACGGTCGCGCCACTGTGAACGCTGCCCATCGACGCGGTCGACGTTTCGACGGTGACGGGGAGACGTGAGTCAGGATGCCGTGCCGGCGTGCATCATATCCACGGACTCTCCGACGCGAGATCGGCGAAAGGACCCACCATGACAGCTCCTCGTACCACCGCGGTTGCACAGGCCGCACCGGCCCGTGCCCTGGCCGTACCGAACCTCTCGGTCGCGAGCACCGCCCTCTGGCTGAGCCTGACCGTGCTGTTGGCCGGACTCGCCTACTACTTCCTCGGGTACGACCAGGGTGTCGTGTCCGTCTTCGGTTCCGACACCCACGTGCACGAGTTCGTGCACGACGCCCGTCACTTCCTCGGCTTCCCCTGCCACTGAGCCGGCCTCGCCGGCCACACCGACAGGAAGTCGAACTCAATATGGAAAAGAAGTTCATCGGCGCCGGCCTGCTCGCAGGTCTGATCGCAGGAATCGTCTCGTTCGTGTTCGCCCGGTTCTACCTCGAGCCGGTGGTCGGCAAGGCCGTCGACTACGAGGGCGCCCGATCGGAGGCTGAGGAGGCGCTGGCCCACGCTGCCGAGCCGGGCGGCCACACCCACGGTGAGGGCGGTGAGCTGTTCACACGCGCGATGCAGGAGAACCTCGGTGCCGGCGTCGGCAACGTCGTCTTCGCCCTGTGTATGGGTGCGTTCTTCGCGGTGGCGTTCACCGTGCTGTGGAGCTACCTCGGCAGCCGTCACCCGGCCACCGATCCGCGAGCGGTCGCCGGCGCGCTGGGCGGGATCGGTTTCGTGGCCGTGTTCGCCGTGCCGTTCTTCGCCTACCCGGCGAACCCGCCCGCCGTCGGCGACGACGAAACGATCGGCGAACGAACCGGGGCCTTTCTCACCATCACCGTCGCGTCGGTGATCCTCGCGATCGCGGCGGTCGTCCTCGCACTCTGGCTGCGCCCGCGGATCGGCGGATTGATCTCGGCGGTCGCCGGCACCGCGGCCTACCTGGTCGGGGTCGCGATCGTGCTCGCGTTCTCGCCGTCGTTCAGCGAGGTCCCCGAACCGGTCCGCAACGACGCCGGCCAGATCGTGTTCCCCGGTTTCCCCGGTGACGTGATCGGAGATTTCCGGGTGTACGCGATCGCCAACCAGGTGATCCTCTGGACGGTCCTCACCGTTGTCTTCGCCTTGCTTCTGGGGGCGATGGCGCGATCGCGGACCGCCGATCGCGCACCGGCGGTGTCCTCGCAGGGCTGAGGCGATCGGTCACATGGACATCATCACCGCCGGTCGCACCGGCCCGAATCGGTCGGTGCGATTCGGCGGTGATCCGGTCCTGGACGAGCGCGGCCGTTCATCCGTCCTGCGGCTCGCCGCGTCGGTGACCCGATCCGTCGACACCTGCGGGCCGGAGGTCTCGACCCGGGAGACCGCCGAGTTGCTCGGTTCGACACCAGACCTCGTCGTCGACGACGCGCTGCGGACCCTGGACGTCGGGACGTGGGCGGGCCGTACCCCGGAGGACATCGATCCGGCCGAACTCGGCGGGTGGTTCGCCGACCCGGGAGCACGGCCGCATGGGGGCGAGAGCGTCTCCGATTTCGTCGACCGCGTCCACGCCTGGCGCGCCGCGCAGACGCGCCACGGCGATCGGTGTGTGGTGGTGGCGATGCCGGTGGCGCAGGCGCTGCTGTGCACCGATGCGGGACGGTTCTTCGCGCACGAGGTGCGCCCGGCGACGCTGTACACCTGCGCCGACGTGTGAAAGGAACAGATTCGCGACCACGTACCTAGACATCGGCAGTGACTCCTGACACAGTTGGGGACGACGAAACTGAAACATGTTCGCCCCCGGGCGGACACCGGTCTGGGAGTGTGACGATGTTCGAGTGGTCCGATGAAGATCTGATGGTTCGGGACGCCCTGCGGGCGTTCATCGACAAGGAGATCCGGCCACATCTCGACGAGCTCGAGTCCGGCGTCCTGCCGCCCTATGACATCACGCGCAAACTGCTGTCGAGCTTCGGTGTCGACGCCATGGCCAAGGATGCGCTCGAGAAGGAACTCGAGGCGGAAGCCAAGGGGGAGAAGAAGTCCTCCGGCGACGGTGGCGGCATGGGTGGATCGATGTTCATGATGGTCAACATCGAGCTCGCGGGTGTGTGCCTCGGCCTCGTCGCATCTCTGGGCGTGAGCATGGGGCTCACCGCCTCGACGATCCGCGGCAAGGGCACGCTGGCCCAGAAGAAGCGCTGGCTGCCGGAACTGGTCACGATGGAGAAGGTCGGCGCCTGGGCGATCACCGAACCCGACTCAGGGTCGGATGCCCTCGGCGGCATGAAGACAACGGTTCGTCGTGACGGTGACGACTACATCCTCAACGGACAGAAGACGTTCATCACCAACGGCCCCTACGCCGACACCATCGTCGTGTTCGCCAAGCTCGACGACGGCAGCGGAATCCCGATGCGGGATCGCAAGGTCCTGTCGTTCGTCCTGGACAAGGGAATGCCGGGCCTGATCCAGGGCAAGCCGTTCAAGAAGATGGGCATGATGAGCTCGCCGACGGGCGAGTTGTTCTTCGACAACGTGCGCGTCGGCAAGGACCGTCTGCTCGGCGAGACGGAGGACACCGGTTCGGATTCGCGTGGATCCGAAGGCGCGAAGGCCGGTTTCACCGCGGAGCGCGTCGGCATCGCCGCGCTGTCGCTGGGCATCATCAACGAGGCACAACGGCTGTCGATCGACTACGCGAAGAACCGGAAGCTGTGGGGTCAGGAGATCGCCCAGTTCCAGCTCATCCAGCTCAAGCTCGCCGAGATGGAGGTCGCCCGGATCAACGTGCAGAACATGCTCTTCAGTGCCCTCGAACGCGGCAAGGCGGGTAAGCCGCTCAGCCTCTCCGAGGCATCGGCGATGAAGCTCTACTCGTCCAAGGCGGCCACCGATGTCGCGATGGAGGCGGTGCAGCTGTTCGGCGGCAACGGTTACATGGCCGAGTACCGGGTGGAGCAGCTCGCGCGAGATGCGAAGTCGCTCATGATCTATGCCGGCAGCAACGAGATCCAGGTGACGCATGTCGCCAAGGGGTTGCTGCGCGGCTGAGGCTCCGCCGCTCCAGCTGTGGTCAGGAGGCGCGGTGCGGATGCCACGCGAGGTACCACAGCTGGAGCCAGTCCAGTTGCGGTGGCGCGACCCGGGTCTCGGGGCGGTGCCGGGGAACGCGCACGCGGAGTGCGCCGGGTGTGATGGTGCAGCGCACCGGCGTCGTGAGCTGTAACGATTCGCCGTCGACCCCGACGGGGATGACGTCGGCGTCGGCGTCGACGGTCACCTCGGTGGCGGTCCGCTGGACCAGTCCACGGTCGTGCGTGCGGCGTAACAGACCGACTGCCTGCCGGGTGTCGGACACCGAGACGGTGACGACCCCGAGGAGTCCCTCGTCGATGCGGGTGCGGCGGCCGAGCCCGGCGACGTCGTTGGTGGCGTAGGGGCCGTTGCTGACCAGGATCGCCTGGGGATCGGAGACGGGCTCGTCACCGATGACGGCACGCAATCCGGACCTCGATCCTCTCCCGAGGAGGTCGGGGAGCATGCGTAACACCGTGCGCGTCTTGTCATCCCGGTACTGAGGGCTCTGCACGACCTCGGCGTAGATGCCGAACGAGGCGTTGTTGACAAAGGGGCGACCGTTGATGTGACAGAGGTCGACGCGGAACTCGACGCCGTCGCGCAGTGCGTCGAGGCACCGCGCCGGATCCTGGCGGTCGAGTCCGAGATCGAGGGCGAAATGGTTTCGTGTCCCGGCACTGACGACCAGGAAGGGCACCCCGGATTCGGCGGCCACTCCCGCGACGAGCGCCTGGGTGCCGTCGCCGCCGGCGACCCCGAGCAGGTCGGCCCCGCGGGCCACTGCGTCCCGGGCCAGTTGGGCCACGTCGATCTCGACGGGCCCGCTCAGCAGCGCGACTTCGGCGCCCAGGGACTCGGCTTTGCGCTGCAGGTCGAACCGGCCGACCTTCCCGCCACCCGAACGCGGGTTCATGATGATGAACGGGCGGTGGACGTCCGGCGCCGGGTGTTCGGGCATCAGGGAGTCGATGCGGGACGGCCGCAGCGCGCGCCGACCGCATCCGACCGCGGCGGCCGCCAGCAGCGCGGCGGCGATCACGACCCAGAGCTGTCGCTCGCGAAGGAGGAACACCACGAGAACCGCCACCGGCAGGACCGCGAGAGCGGCCGAGACGATGCGGAGGACACCACGGCTGATGAGGAACCAGTACACCGCGGCGACGATGACGACGGCACAGACACCACAGATCGCCAGGAGGCCCAGCAGGCGGAGGAGGCCGGCGGCGGCCACCGGCAGCAGGATCGCGGCGACGGCCAGCGCCATGGCCGCGCGCGCCCACCATCTGCGTGTCGTGGGCGGCGCGACCTCGGCGGCGACCGACGCCTGACTCATACCGTCTCGACGGCCGGCGTCGCCGCGCCGGGCGTCTCCTGATCCGGTGGATCGGACTCCTCGTTCCGATCCTTGGCGGCCCAGTCCTTCGCCGGCCTGATCACGAGTTCGAGGATCAGGAGTGCGAGGAGTCCGAAGACGGCGATGAGGAGGACCACCAGACCGGTCGGATAGCTCCAGAAGACGAGCAGCAGCGCCGCGATGCCGATGATCGCGCTGCGCAACGCGATTCGCGCGCGGAACAGGCTCTCCTCGAAGGCATTCGGCGGCCGCGAGCGTCGTATCCGCTGCACCGAGTCGAGTCCGTGGCCGAATCCGCGCCGGACGGCCGTGGCCGAGGCGGACCCGCCCAGCAGGTAGGCCCCGACGGCGACCACGAGCCCGAGGACCGCCACGGCACGCAGCGCCAACCGCAGCGGATCGAGCACCGTGTCGATGGTGGCGGCCGCGGCATCCGGGGCGAGGATGTCGGGCGGCATCGCGTCGAGATAGAGCGCTCGGCCGATCAGCAACGCGATGGCGAGGACGAGCATGGCGAGGACGAGTGACAGTCCGGCGAGCGAGAGGGCCCGCAGACGCCGACCGCGGGGTGCGACGGCCACGGCGGCGAAGGCGAGCGCGATCGTCAGCCAGGGCAGGACGTCGGCGGCGGTGTCGAGTGCCGAGACGGCACGCTGGGCGCGGACCAGTTCGGGTGAGCGGAACAGGACGAACTGCTTGTCGACGGCGGGGATCTTCTCGGCGAAGGTGAAGCCGCGGTCGAGGAGGCGTGCCTTGACGTTGTCGATCACGGTACCGAGCGAGATGCTGACGGTGCCGGAGTCGTCCACGGTCACCGACGACGGTCCGACGTCACCGGTCACGACCGCGACAAGGGCGGTGTGTGCGGCCCGATTCGCCTGCAGCCACAGGGATTCGAACTGATCGCCGGCGACGAACGACGACACGGTCTGTTGCACGAAGCCGCGGGCCTGGCCGGCCAGGACGGGAGCGAGACCCTCGACCGCCCGATCGACGCGTGGTGCGTTCTCGGTGGCCGGAACCGCGTCGGTCAGGGTCGTCAGCGCCGCCGCGGTGAGTCCCTCGACGTCGATGCGACTGAAGATCTCATCGGTGATCGTGTTCGAGATCTCGGCTTGCACTGCGGGATCCGAGGCGAGCGGAGCGACGGTGCTGACGTAGCGGTCGGTGTCGAGGATCTCGCCACGGACGAACCGCGAAGTCACCGAGGTGATGGCGAGTACGGCGACGAGGATGCACAGGACCGCGACGGCGAACCAGCGCCACCGGTTCCGCCGGGTCGGGTCGGGGGTCTTGGTGGCCGGCCCGGTGCCGGCCGCGTCGCGCAGGCGCGCGACCTCGGCTCGTAGTCGTTCGAGTTCGGCGCGCTCGGAGTCGGTGATGCCGACGCTCGGCTCCGCGCTCTGTCCGTTGGTGTCCGTGGTCATCTCGACGCCGCCCTTCCGGCCGCTGATCGTCTGGGGTTCCGGTGCTGACAGAACGCGCTCCACCGCCGAGGGGTGCCTCGACGGTGGAGCGTGGGTCGGGATCTAGCGGTATTCGGCCTTCGGCTGCCAGGTCGAGACGGCCCAGATGACCACGATGTCGAGAGCGATGATGAGGATCGACCACCAGGGGTAGTAGGGCAACCACAGGAAGTTGGCGATGATCGACAGACCGGCGATCACGATCGCGGTGAACCGTGCCCAGGTCGCGCCGGTGACGAGTGCGATGCCGACGCCGGCCATCACGACCCCGAGGGCGATGTGAATCCAGCCCCATGTGGTGAAGTCGAGCTTGTAGACATACTCGACGCCGCGGACGAAGACCTCGTCCTCGGCGACCGCGGCGATGCCCTGGAAGAGTTGGATGACACCGAGGACGATGAGGATGATCGCGGCGCCGATGGAGGTCCCCGCGGCGATGTTCTGTGAGGTGGATGGACGGTTGTTCTCGTGGGTGGGTGCGGTGTGAGTCATGACGACGCCCTTCTCTGGACAACCTTGACTGTGGACTACACGTACAGGGGGAGTGTCCTCCGAGTCATGCCGCCCCGCAACCGTTTCGGCGAGAGCGGGCCCAGAATTGTGACCATGGGCCGGAACTCGATGCCGTTGCCGCGCAAACCGATGCGCATTGCTAACGAAAAGGGGTCAGGTCTCTTGCCGAGCGAGTCGCCAGATGCGGTCGCGTGACATCGGCGTCTCACCGGGCCGGCTCCCGAGTGCGCGACGGATGGCGTTCGCGAGCGCCGGCGCGACCGGGTTGTACGGTGACTCGCTCATCGATTTGGCGCCGAACGGGCCGAGTTCGTCGCTGGTGTCGGCGAAGTAGACCTCCGTGACGGGGATGTCGGCCATCTGCGGGACGCGGTACACCCGGAAGACGTTCGTGATCGGCCGTCCGGCCTCGTCGATCATGATCTCCTCGTAGAGCGCGGTGCCGATGCCTTGCGCGACACCACCTTCCACCTGGCCGCGACATTGCTCGGGGTTCATCACGGTGCCCGCGTCGGCCGCGTGCACCGATTGCAGGATGCGGACGGTGCCGGTCTCGGTGTCGACCGCGACGCGGAAGGCCTGCACGTTGAACGCGATGGACCGCATCTCCCCGCGTTCGGCGCCCGCGGCGACGGCGCGCGGTCCCGCGGGGTGCTCGACCCGGTTCGACGGGTCGACAGCGCCGATGAGATCGGCGAACCCGACGATCCGGCCGTCGACGAGCGCGCCCTCCACGCCGAGGCCGACCTGTGCCGGGTCCGCTCCGGTGAGCTGCGCCGCGGCGTCGACAAGGGTGTCACGCAACGCGAGACATGCTGAGTGCAGCGCCTTCCCGGCCACGGTCGTGCCCGCCGAGGCGAACGCCCCGGTGTCGTGCACGACGGCATCGGTGTCGCCGTGCCACAGCGAGACCCGGTCGAGTCCGGTCGACAGCGCGGTGGCGACGATCTGGGCGTGGACCGTGGTCGTGCCGTTGCCGAACTCGGCGGTGCCCACGCCCACGTGGTACGTGCCGGCGGCGTCGACCGCGACGGTGACGTCGGCGAAGTGCCCGCGGGGGGCCATGGTGGCGATCGCGGCGATGGCCATGCCCTCGCCGACGCGCCAGCGGTCCCCCGACGGTGCCTCGACCCCGTTGCCGGCGTGCAATGCACGCTCGGCCAGATCGAGACACTGGTCGAGTCCATAGCTGCCGTAGACCAGGTCGACCTCGGGTTCGGCGCGTGCGATGAGGAGGGGATCGCCGTCGGCGACGGCGTTGCGGCGTCGGAACTCGAACGGGTCGATGCCGAGTTCGATCGCGAGTTCGTCCATCGCGCTCTCCACGGCGAAGACCACCTGGCCGAGGCCGTAACCCCGGAACGCGCCGGACGGCGGGTTGTTGGTGTAGACGACCTCCGCGTCGAGGCGCTTCATCGGGCAGTTGTACACCGACACCGATTCCGCGCACGCGTGGAACATCACGCCGATCGCGTGGTTGCCGTAGGCGCCGGTGTCCGACAACAGGTTCACGCGCAGGCCGGTGAGCCTGCCGTCCGCGTCGGCTCCGACATCGACGGTGACCCGCATCGGGTGCCGGTACGTGGTCCGGGTCAGTTCGTCGGTGCGGCTCATCTCGTAGGCGCAGGGTTTGCCGGTGCGGAGTACGGCCAGGGCGACGAGGTCCTCGGTCAGCATCTCCTGCTTGCCGCCGAACCCACCGCCCACCCGGGCGCTGAAGACCCGGATACGCTCCGGCGGCAGATCGAAGAGGAGCGCGAGCTCGTTGCGGACCAGGAACGGGACCTGGGTGCTGGTCCGGATGACGAGGCGCCCGTGTTCGTCGAACCACCCGATCGACCCGTGGGTTTCCAACTGGGCGTGGGAGACCCGCCCGCTGGACCAGGTGCCGTGCACAGTCGCCGACGATGCGGCGAGTGCGGCCTCGACGTCGCCGCCGAACCCCTCGTGAAAGGTGGCGATGACGTTGCGATGGGCCTCGGCGACCCGGTCGGCGGGAGTGCGATCGGGGTGCAGCAGTGGGGCTCCGGGGCTTCTGGCCGCTTCCGGGTCGAAGACCGCGGGCAGAACTTCGTAGGTGACGTCGATGAGCGCCAGGGCCTGGTCGGCGACGGCCGGGGACGACGCGACCACCGCGGCGACCCGCTGACCGACGAATCGCACCACCGGGTCGAAGACGAGTGTGTCGTCGGGATCCTCGAGGCGGCTCTCGTGGCGTCCCGTGGAAAACCGCGGAGTGGAGACGTTTTCGTGGGTGAAGATCAGCTCGACGCCGGGTAGCGCGGCGGCGTCGGTGGTGTCGATGGCGGTGATCCGTGCGTGCGCGTGCGGCGAACCGAGTACGTGGATGTGCAACGTCCCGGGCGTGGGGACGTCGAAGGTGTACGGCTCGGTTCCGGTCACCACGCGCCGGGCGGCGAGCGGAGCGACCGACTCGCCCACGAGTGGCCGTTGCGCGGGCTCCGCGGGCGCAGCGGGGGATGCGGTGCCCGTGGCGGCCGCGGTGATCGCGTCCCGGATGGAGCGGTAACCGGTGCAGCGGCAGAGGTTTCCCTTCATCCGCCGCGGCAGGTCGGGGAGATGCTCGGCGGTGACGGTGGAGGCGGTCACGATCATTCCGGCGGTGCAGAAACCGCACTGGAATCCGAAGTTGTCGACGAAGGACTGCTGGACGGGGTGCAGGTCGTCGGGGGTGCCGAGCCCGGCCACCGTCGTCACCGACTTCCCGGCGGCGCGGTGAGCGGGATAGATGCAGGAGTGCACGGGCTGTCCGTCGACGAGCACCGAACACGCCCCGCAGTCGCCGGCGTCGCAGCCCTTCTTGACCTCGTAGTGTGCGTGTTCGCGGAGCAGCATCCGAAGGCACTGTCCCGCAGCGGGTTCGGCGTCGAGCGACTCTCCGTTGACCTCGAATCTCATGCGCCGGCTCCGAATCCCATGTCCTTGATTCCGTTCGTCGCCGACGACAACTCCGTGCGGATCTCCTCGCCCAGCACCGCCGAGACGCCGCGGCGCCAGTCGGCCGAACCCAGCGCGTCGGTGTAATAGCCACTTGCCGAGACGATGTCGTCGTGCAGCGCGTCGCGGGTCGGTAACCCGGTGTAGCGCAGAACGGTCGGCCATTCGGTGGCCGCGGTGATCCCGAAGGTGGCGGCGCCGTCGTCGTCGACCCGGCCGGTCACCACGGCCCCCGAGCGACCGAGCTCGGCGAGGGCGATCTTGCGCACGGAGGTGCGGGCGCGTAACGCGTGGGCGGGGAAGTCGATGGCGCGCAGGACTTCTCCCGGTGCCAGGAGGTTGATGCCGTTGCCGATGACCAGCTCGGCGACGGGTAGATCGCGGTCGGTGCCATCGGGACTCCACACGTGGGCGGTCGCGTCGAGCCCGACCGCCAGCGAGACCATCGACGCCGCCGCGTACGACCGGCAGATGTTGCCGCCGACGGTCGCCATGTTCCAGATCTTGAACGACGCCAGCAGTGCGTTCGCGCACTGCGCGAACATCGGGTGGGCCACGAAGCCGGAGCGCGGGGGGAGTGCGACGAGTTCGGCGATCGTGCAGGTGGCCGCGATCCGGAGACCACCTCCCGGCAGGTCTTCGACAGGTGCCCAACCCATCTCGCTCAGGTCGACTAGTCCCGTGGTCGCCGGCTGCGGCTCGGAGAACACCCAGGTGCCACCGGCGACGATCTGTTCGCCGGGCGCGGGGAACGCCTCATCCCGCGTGCGCGCGAACCGGTAGTGGGAGACGGCGGTGAGGTCCATCAGCGTGCCTTGTCGAGGAGGCGGGATGCGGCGGTGGGTGGCTCCCACCGTACGAGGCCGATGCGCCCGTCGGAGCGGATCGCGGAAGTCGACGTCGAGAGAAGCACGGCGTCACGCTACGTGCATCCGGTGCGGTCCGCATCTCGTGGGCCGGCGACCCGGCCCACAGGTGACCGGGTCGTCAGACCGGGGTCTCGGTGCTGCGGCCGTGCGCGGGAATCGCGAAGGCGACCACGGCGGCGATCGCACTCATGACGAGGGCGATGGCCGACGCCCACAGGTAGCCCTCGGCGGTCGGCACCTCGATCGCGGTGCCGTCGGCGACGGGAACCGAGATCATCGACCACGTCAGCAGCATGCCGACCGCGGCGGCGGCCGTCGAGGTGCCGATGATCCGCATGAGGGCGTTGACGCCGTTGGACTCGCCGGTCTGCTCGACGCTGACCGACTGCATGATGAGCGCCGGCATCGCGGAGTAGGCGATGCCGAGACCGGCGCCGATGCAGCAGGCGATGACCATCATGTGGATCCAGGTGAGGTCCCACGGGCCGGCGATCCCGACGATGAAGATCACGTAGCCGATGCCGATGATGACCGCGCCCAGGGCGAGGGAGATGCGGGCGCCGAAGACGGCGTTGATGCGACCGCTGATGTGTGAGAACACGAACATGACCAGACCGCTGGGCGCGAGGATGAGACTCGCGTGCACCATGTCGTACCCGAAGCCGTCCGGGCTGTTCGTCGGGGCCATCAGCAACTGGATCGGGATGAGTTGCATCGCGTAGAAGGCGAAACCGGTCGCGATCGACGCCAGATTCGTCAACAGCAGCGGGCGCTTGCCCAGGATGCGGAGATCGATCAACGGACTGTCGCGACGGAGTTCGACGAGGACCCACACGCCCAGCGACACGAGGAAGCCGGCGAACAGGCCGAGCGTCAGCGGAGCGGACCATCCCCACTCGGCGCCCTTGGACAACGGCAGCAGCAGACAGACGAGGAGCACCGTCAGACCGAGGGCGCCGAGCGCGTCGAACCGGCCGCCGGAGGGCTTGGCGGTGGAGCGGACCGTGAGGGCCACGCCGACACCGGCCAGCGTCGCGGCACCCGCACACGACCAGAACAGGGCGTGCCAGCTCACGTGTTGGGCGATGAGGGCGGCGACGGGGAGCCCGAGCGCACCGCCGATGCCGAGTGAGGCGCTCATCGTTCCCACCGACGAGCCGAGGTGGCGGGGCGGGACGATGTCGCGCATGACGCTGATGCCGAGCGCGACGATGCCGAAACCCAGCCCCTGGAGACCGCGGCCGATGATGAACAGCGGGAGCGACGTCGCGACCGCGCAGGCCACGGAACCCGCTGCGACGAAGCCGAGACTGACCAGGATGGCGAGGCGTTTGCCGTACATGTCGCCGATCCGCCCGCCGATGGGGGTGGCGACCGCGCCGAGCAGCAGCGTGATCGTGATCGCCCACGTGGTGTCGGAGGCATCGGCGTGCAGCAGCGCGGGGAGCTGAGGGATGAGCGGCACGATGATCGTCTGCATCAATGCGACAACGATGCCGGCGAGGCAGAGCACGGCCACCGCGAGCCGCGGGTGGGGCTTCTCGGCGGTGGGATCGGGGGGCGGGAGGTCCGGAGTGCTGTCCGTCGTTCCGTCGGCGTCGGTGCGGCTGGTCACGCCGTCATCCCGCTGGTTCCGCTCATCGATTGTGCACACCTCCGAACGACCAGGATATCCGGCGGGCCGCGGGTGCAGACGTTCGCACCCGGCGGGAAGCCTCGGCGTCCGGGCTACGCGAGGTCTGCCAGGCCGACGGGACGGGGCCAGCGCGGGGTGAGTCCGTCGCCCGACGAGACGCCGCGGATGCGGCGCACCACCCAGGGGCCGAGAAAGGTCCGCGCCCACTCCGCGTTCTGACGCCGCTGCTCCCGCCGGGTGGCGACCGCGGCGGCGGCCATCGTCTCGGGCGTGATGTGGTGGTCGACGCCGAGCAGGTCGAGGACCCGGCCGGCCATCTGTGCGTGACCGAGCGGCGACATGTGCAGGCGATCGGCGTCCCACATGCGGTAGTCGTCATAACCGGCCATCCGCCAGAAGTCGCAGATCAGTGCACCGTGCTTCTCGGCGACCGCCCGGACGAGTTCGTTGTAGATGGCGACCCGTCCACGCAGCATCCGGAACACCGGAGCCCATCCGGTGTCGTAGGCGGTGAAGACGACGACGGTGGCGCCCGTCGCGGTCAGGTCGCGCAGGGCCTCGTCGTACCGCGCGATCATCGCGTCGAGGTCGAGGGACGGGCGCATGAGATCGTTGCCGCCGGCGTAGATGGTGACCAGGTCGGGCTCCAGGGCGATCGCCGGACCGATCTGCTGGGCGAGCACCTCGTCGAGCAACCGGCCGCGGATGGCCAGGTTCGCATAGCCGAAGCCCGCCCCGCCCTCGGCGGACGCCGCGGCGGCGAGTTGTTCGGCGACACGGTCGGCCCACCCGCGTACCCCGTTGGGTCGGGCCGGGTCCGGATCGCCGACTCCCTCGGTGAACGAGTCGCCCAAGGCGACGTAACGGGTGAAGCCCACGGCAACGCCTTCCGGTCGGATCGGAGTGGTTCCGACGACGCTAATCCCGTGCGCCGTCGGCCGACAAAGCGAGCCCGTGACAGAGCGATCGGTCGGCATTCCGACGGAGCGATCGATCGGCATTCGCGAATTCCCGACGCTGCGGATCTCTCATTGTCGAATCCTGCTGGAGAGTATTTCTCAACACTGCGGCAATGAGTGCCACGTACATTGCGCGGCAATTGTTTTCGATCACCTTTCCCGAGGCGTCACAGTGCCGTGCCGCCGCCTTTCCGACGCGGTGGACGGCGTCGGGGAGCACGGTTTCCGAGGGGGTCGAAGGCGGTGTGAGGGGGTGGCCGAACGGCCGGTCTCGGTGAGTAGGATCACGACGTGAACTGCCCGTGGAAACGGGTCGGCGTCGTCGGGACATTCGCGTCGATCCGTGCCCGCCGGGAGTTTGTTCGCGCGATCTCCACCGCGATTGTGCGAGTCGCTGAGCACGCGCCGGACCGGCGCAGGCGTGAGAGAAAGAGAACACCACGATGTTCGACAAGGTTCTGGTCGCCAACCGCGGCGAGATCGCCATCCGCGCATTCCGCGCCGCCTACGAACTGGGCGCGCGCACGGTCGCGATCTTCCCGTACGAGGATCGCAACTCGGTGCACCGGCTGAAGGCCGACGAGTCCTACCAGATCGGGGTGCCGGGACATCCGGTTCGGGCCTACCTGTCGGTCGACGAGGTCGTCAGCGCGGCGGTCCGGTGTGGCGCCGATGCTATCTACCCCGGTTACGGATTCCTGTCGGAGAACCAGGGTCTCGCCGCCGCGTGCGCGGAGGCGGGCATCACCTTCGTGGGCCCGAGCGCCGAGATCCTGGAGATGACCGGCAACAAGGCGACCGCGGTGGCCGCGGCGAAGGCGGCTGGGATCCCCGTGCTCGCGAGCTCGGAGCCGTCGTCGGATCTCGACGAGTTGCTCGCCGCGGCGGAGGACATGCAGTTCCCGGTCTTCGTCAAGGCGGTCGCGGGTGGCGGCGGGCGGGGGATGCGCCGCGTCGACGAGCGTGCCGACCTCGCCGAGGCCATCGCGGCCGCGTCGCGCGAGGCCGAGGCCGCGTTCGGCGACGCGACGGTGTTCCTGGAGCAGGCCGTGGTCAACCCGCGGCACATCGAGGTGCAGATCCTCGCCGACACCTACGGCAACGTCATCCACCTCTACGAGCGCGACTGCAGCCTGCAGCGCCGCCATCAGAAGGTGATCGAGCTCGCGCCCGCACCGAACCTCTCCGACGAGTTGCGCGAGCAGATCTGCTCGGACGCAGTGGCTTTCGCGCGATCGATCGGCTACTCGTGCGCGGGCACGGTGGAGTTCCTGCTCGACGAACAGGGTCGCCACGTGTTCATCGAGATGAACCCGCGTATCCAGGTCGAGCACACGGTGACCGAGGAGATCACCGACGTCGACCTCGTCAGCGCGCAGCTGCGCATCGCATCGGGGGAGTCGCTGGCGGATCTCGGACTGACCCAGGACACGATCCGCATCCGCGGTGCCGCGCTGCAGTGCCGGATCACCACCGAGGACCCCGCCAACGGCTTCCGGCCCGATGTCGGGCGCATCACCGCCTACCGTAGCCCCGGCGGTGCCGGCGTCCGGCTCGACGGCGGTGCGAACCTCGGCGCCGAGGTGAGTGGCCACTTCGACTCGATGCTCGTCAAACTGACTTGTCGCGGACGGGATTTCCCGACCGCGGTGCGGCGTGCGCGCCGCGCCGTGGCCGAGTTCCGAATCCGTGGCGTCGCGACCAACATCCCGTTCCTGCAGGCGGTGCTCGACGATCCGGATTTCCGCGCCGGGCGCGTCACGACCTCGTTCATCGACGAGCGTCCCGGTCTGCTGACCTCGCGTTCGTCAGCCGACCGCGGTACCAAGATCCTGTCGTACCTGGCCGACGTCACCGTGAACAAGCCGCACGGTGAGCGGCCCACCACGGTGTACCCGCGCGACAAGCTGCCGACCGTCGAGCGTTCGGTGCTCGCCTCGCCGCCGAACGGCTCGCGGCAGCGTCTGCTGGAGCTCGGACCCGAGGGGTTCGCGCGCGACCTGCGCGAGAACCCGCGGCTGGGCATCACCGACACGACGTTCCGCGATGCGCACCAATCGCTGCTCGCGACTCGCGTGCGCACCAACGGGCTGCTCAACGTGGCGCCGTACGTGGCCGCGCTGACCCCCGAACTGCTGTCCGTCGAGTGCTGGGGCGGGGCGACCTACGATGTGGCGCTTCGCTTCCTGAAAGAAGACCCGTGGGATCGGCTGGCGCAGTTGCGGGAGGCGATCCCCAACATCTGTCTGCAGATGCTGTTGCGCGGCGCCAACACGGTCGGCTACACGCCGTATCCCACCAAGGTGACGACCGCGTTCGTGTCCGAGGCGACCGACGTCGGCATCGACATCTTCCGGATCTTCGACGCCCTCAACAACATCGACGCGATGCGACCCGCGATCGACGCGGTCCGCGAGACCGGCACGGCGGTGGCCGAGGTGGCGATGAGCTACACCGGCGATCTGTCCGACCCGGGCGAGGACCTCTACACGCTCGACTACTACCTGCGGCTGGCCGAACAGATCGTGGAGGCGGGCGCGCACGTCCTGGCGATCAAGGACATGGCGGGTCTGCTGCGCGCTCCCGCGGCGACCACCCTGGTGTCGGCGCTGCGGCGTGAGTTCGATCTGCCGATCCACGTGCACACCCACGACACCCCGGGCGGACAGCTGGCGACCTACATGGCCGCGTGGCAGGCGGGGGCCGACGCGGTCGACGGCGCCAGTGCCGCGCTGGCGGGCACCACGAGCCAGCCGCCGCTGTCGGCGATCGTCGCCGCGACCGCCCACACCGAGCGGGACAGCGGCATCGACCTCGCGCGGGTGTGTGACCTCGAGCCGTACTGGGAGGCGCTGCGAAAGGTGTACTCGCCGTTCGAGTCCGGTCTCCCGGCGCCGACCGGGCGGGTCTACTCGCACGAGATCCCGGGCGGGCAGCTGTCGAACCTGCGGCAGCAGGCCATCTCCCTCGGGCTGGGCAACCGGTTCGAGGCCGTCGAGCAGGCGTACGCCGCCGCTGATTCGATGCTCGGCCGACTGGTCAAGGTGACCCCGTCGTCGAAGGTCGTCGGCGACCTCGCGCTCGCGCTGGTCGGCCGCGGCATCACCGCCTCGGACTTCGCGGCCGACCCGGCGTCCTACGACATCCCGGACTCGGTGATCGGCTTCCTGCGCGGCGAGCTGGGCGACCCACCCGGTGGCTGGCCCGAACCGCTGCGCACCCTCGCGCTGCAGGGCCGCGCGCCGGCCCCCGAGGTCACCCCACTGTCCGCCGACGACGAGGCCATCCTCGACAAGCCGGGTCGTGACCGTCAGGTCCGGCTCAACCACCTGCTCTTCCCCGGTCCGGCAAAGGAATTCGAGGAGCACTACGAGGCCTACGGTGACACGTCGAGGCTCTCGGCCAACCAGTTCTTCTACGGACTGCGCTACGGCGAGGAACACCGCGTCGAACTCGAACCCGGTGTCGATCTGCTCATCGGGCTGGAGGCGGTCAGCGAACCGGACGAGCAGGGCATGCGGACCGTCATGTGCGTCCTGAACGGTCAGCTGCGCCCGATCGCGGTGCGCGACCACTCCGTCGACTCGGCTGTCGCGTCGGCGGAGAAGGCGGACCGCTCCAACCCGCACCACATCGGTGCCCCGTTCGCGGGCGTCGTGTCGCTGTCGGTCGACGTCGGCGACGAGGTCGCCGTCGGCGCGACGATCGGCACCATCGAGGCGATGAAGATGGAGGCGGCGATCACCGCCCCGGTCGCGGGCACCGTGACCCGACTCGCCATCGGACAGGTGACGCAGGTCGCGCCGGGGGATCTGCTGATCGAGATCCGCTGAGCAGATCGGCGGCGGGGCGCCTGGCCCCGCCGCCGGTTCAGCTACCCCGGTACGTCGAGTAGGCGAAGGGGCTCAACAGGATCGGTACGTGGTGATGTCGCCCGGGATCGTCGATCTCGAAACAGACGTCGATCTCGGGATAGAAACCCTTGATGTCGTTGTCGGCAAACCAGTTACCGGTGTCGAAGACGAGGTGGTAGATCCCGGGGACGAGCGCCTCGGTGTTCACTGCGGTGATGCGACCGTCCGAATCAGTGCTGCCGCTGGACAATTCGGTCCCCGACGCATCCTGCAGGGACACCTCGAGGCCGACGGCGGGTGAACCCGACACCGCGTCGAGGACGTGCGTGGACAGACCGGTCATCTCGAAATCCCTTCGTCGGCGGCGTGCTCGGTCGACAGCATACGGAGCAGGCGGGCGCGGTTGATCTTCGCCAGTTCCGCACGCAGTACCCGGCGTTCGGTGGAGGCGTCGTTGGTCATCCGTGTCCGGAGGATGGCGAGCAGCTCGTCGGCGGGCCGCTCGTTCGCGAAGACCAGGTAGACGTGCCCGAACCGCGCCTCGTAGGCGACATTGGCGTCTCTCAGCTCGGCGAGCACCGAGGCCGACGAGCCCGCCACCCCGGACTGTTCGCGCGCCGACGAGGCGTTGTCGGGCCGGTCGCCGATCCGCGGATGCCCGGCGAGCGCCTCGTCGAGGTCGTCCTCGCTGATCTCGGCCAGTGCTCGATCGGCGGCATCGAGCACAGCGGGTACATCGCCGAAGGGCCGCGCGAGCATCATGCGCTCGACCCAGGCCGTCGATGCGCAACAGCTGCGCAGTGCTGCACGGGCTTCGTCGTCGTCCATCTCGTTGAGCCGCATGATGACCAGCCTAGGAGGCGTGGTCGCTGACGGCGCGTGGAAGATGGGGCGATGGACGACGTCACCGGGACAGCGCCCCCGGACGACCCCGCGGGACGGGTGCTCGGTGTGGTACTCGCCGCCGGAGCCGGGACCAGGTACGGGATGCCGAAGATCCTCGCGCACGACGGCCAGTGGCTCGAGCGGGCGGTCGCGGCGTTGCGCGACGGCGGTTGTTCCGAGGTGACGGTCGCCATGGGCGCCGCGGTCGTCGAACCACCGGCCGGTGCCGAGACGCTGATCGTCGAGGACTGGGCCGACGGCGTCGGCGCCACGGTGGCGGCGGCCCTGCGGTGGGCGATGGCACGACCGGACGCGGCGGGGCTGACGGTGCACGTGGTCGACACCCCGGCCACGGGCGCCGACGTCGTAGCCCGCGTTCTGGGCGCGGCATCGGGTGACCGCGCACTTCTCGCGCGAGCGGTCTTCGACGGCAGTCCGGGGCACCCGGTGTACATCGGTGCCGACCATTTCGGACCGGCTCTGCGTGTGGTCGATGGTGACGTGGGTGCTCAGGTGTATCTCCGGTCCCGGGCGGTGACCCGCGTCGAGTGCGGGGATCTGGCGCCCGGCGTGGACATCGACGAGCGGCCCTGACCGGGGATCAGCGTGCCCATTTCGAGACCTTCTCGTCGCCGTTCCGGTGCACGGTGATCCCACGTGGGACGACGTCCATGTCTAGGGTGCAGACATAGCCGGGTAACGGAGCGCTATTCGTCGAAGCGGGTGATCACCGTGGCGCACGATCGTCGTCGACGCCTCACCGCGATTCTCGCCGCGCTCGTCGTGGGAGCCGGCCTCGCGGCATGCGCCACCGGGCCCGACGGACCGGAGCGGACACCGCCGGCCCACGCCGCGCAGGACGCGCATCTGCCGCCCGGATTCGACACCACCTTCCGCTGGACCGCGACCGGTGTCCTCGATCCACAGTCCGCCGAGGGCACCTTCGTCCGAGCCTTCACCGAGTCCTTCGAACTCGCCAACGCCGGACGGTCGGCGCGGTGGGGCTACCCCGGTTTCGCCGACGCCGCGCCGTCGAACATCGACCAGATGGTGACGGCGTACCCCCCGATCCAGTCGACCTCGGGCCGCGAGGTCGGCACCGCCTTCTATCAGGGGTTGCGCCGCGTCGACGACAACGGCTGGGCGCGAATCGTGATGTGCCGTCACGGGTATCGGTCGGTGCAGCAGAACGGCGAGTGGACCGTCGGATACGACACCCCGCGGCCGGTTGAGATCGACATCCGCCGCGTGGGAACCGATCCCGCGGCCGCACCACGCGGGGGCGAGCGGACCCCCGGCGCCGACGTGTTCGGCGGCTGGTACACCTCCCGCTACGACTTCGCGGCCCTGTATCCGACGCCGACCCCGGATCAGAAGGCGTGCGCCGCAATGACTCCGGACGGTATGCCGCAGTGGCTGCCGATGGCCGACACCGAGCCGTGGCCGGCCCAGCAGCCGGTACCGGGGTGGTCGAGCTATCCGGGCGCGGCCTGACTCCGCACCGCAGGGCAGCGACTACTGGTAAGGCAGTCCGCCGAGCAGATCGTCGAGGTGCGCCGGCAGGTCCCGGACCCGTACCCCGGTGGCGTTGTAGATCGCGTTGACCACCGCGGCGGCACTGCCGACGATCCCGATCTCGCCCGCACCGCGCGAACCCATCGGGGTGGCGTGCTCGTCGCGGTCGTCGAGGCAGATCGCGTCGACGTCGGCGATGTCGGCGTGCACGGGAATGTGGTACTCGGCGAGATCCTGCGTGACCACGTGTCCGAACCGGTGATCGCGGACGCTCTCCTCATGCAACGCCATCGAGATACCGAAGGTCATGCCGCCGATGAGTTGCGAACGGACGGTGCGCGGGTTGATGGCGCGGCCGATGGAGAACACCCCGAGCATGCGCGGGATGCGGATCTCCCCGGTGTCGATGTCGACGCCGACCTCGACGAAGTGCGCGCCGAACGAGGCCACGGTGAACTTCTCGAGATCGGGGTTGTCCGCCGCCTCCGCGCTGAGTTCGGCGTCCGGAGGCGGATCGTCGCCGAAACGTGCACGGAACTGATGCGCGGCGGTGACGATGGCCGATCCCCAGGACGAGGTGCCCGACGAACCGCCGGCGACGGTCGCGCTGGGCAGCGCGCTGTCGCCGATCTCGATGTCGACGACGTCGGTGGGTACGTCGAGCGCGTCGGCGGCGATGATCTTCAGGGTCGTCCACGCACCGGTGCCGATGTCGGTGGCGGCGATCCGGACCGTGTACCGCCCGTCGCGATGGGTGATCGACGCCGCGTTGCCCGGCTGCACCATGTGGGGATAGGTCGACGACGCGACCCCCAGGCCGACCAGCTGCCGACCGTTCCGGCGGGCCGCCGGCTCCGCCACACGCCGCTCCCAGCCGAATCGTCGGGCTCCCTCGCGGAAACAGTCGAGTAGCCGCCGCGACGACCACGGGTTGCCCGTCTCGGGGTCCTCGGGCGGTTCGTTGCGCACTCGCAACTCGATCGGATCGAGGTCGAGGGCATGTGCCAGTTCGTCCATGGCGACCTCGCCGGCGAACATCCCCGGAGCCTCGCCGGGCGCACGCATCCAGAACGGGACCGGGACATCGAGGGGGACGACGTGGTGATCGGTCCGCCGATGGTCGGCCGAGTACATCGATCGTGAGGTGACCGCGGCCTGCTCGGCGAACTCCCCGGCATGTGCGCTGTGGGTGAATGCCTCGTGCACCATCGCGGTGATGTGGCCGTCCCGATCGGCGGCCAGCCGCAGACGGGATCGGGTGGGCGCGCGGTGTCCGACGAAGACGAACATGTGCTGCCGGGTCACCGCGAACTTCACCGGACGACCGGGCAGGCGCATGGCCGCCATGGCCGCGAGCACGTCGTGCGAGTGCGGCGAGCCCTTCGACCCGAATCCACCGCCGACGTGCGGCGCCATCACCCTCATCTGCTCGGGTTCGAGACCCAGCACCGGCGCCAGCGAGGACACCACGCCCTGAGTCGACTGGGTCGAATCGTAGAGCGTGAGGACAGCGGCATCCGCATCCCAGGTGGCCACCACGGTGTGCGGCTCCATCGGGTTGTTGTGCTCCTCCGGGGTGGAGTACCACTGGTCGACCGTGACCGTGTCCCCGCCGGTGGTACTGGCCGCCTCGTCCAGGATTCGATCGGGGTCGCCGTCCTGTGAGGTGGGCTCGAACCCGCCGTTGACCTGTTCGGGCCGGTAGCTGTCGGGGTGATCGACGCGGAACTCGGTGTCGTGGGCGTCCTCGTCGTAGGTGACGGTCACCGCCGAGGCGGCTTCGCGTGCCGTCTCGGGACTCTCCGCGACGACGGCGCCGATCAGCTGCCCGCGGTAGGCGATTTCGGGCGACTGCAGGATCGTGAGGTCGCCGCTCGAGGTGTCGGCCAGTTCCGGTGCATTCTCGGGTGTGAGTACGTACAGCACACCGGGCGTCGATTCGGCTGCGGCCGTGTCAAATCCGGCGATGCGTCCGCGCGCGATGGTCGCGGTGATCGGCCACAGGTACGCGGCCTCGGTGAGGTGCTCGTAGGCATACGGCGCGGTGCCGCGCACCTTGTCGGCGCCGTCGATGCGGGCGTGGGAGGTACCGATCGCGGTCATCGAGTGCTCAGCTCCCGCAGGGTGGCGATCAGGGTGCGGCGGGCGAGGTGCACCTTGAACTCGTTGCCCTCGAGTGCACGGGCCTCGCCGAGTTCGGCATCGGCTGCCGCGGCGAACAATTCGGTCGACGGTCGCTGACCACGCAGCACCTCTTCGGCCCGCGCGGCCCGCCAGGGCTTGTGCGCGACACCGCCGAACGCGATCCGCGTTGCGCCGATGGCGTCACCGTCCATGCTCACCTCGGCCCCGACGGACACGAGCGCGAAGGCGTACGACGCACGGTCGCGCACCTTGCGGTAGGTCGACGACGAGTCCGGCAGGGGCGGTGGCACGTCGATGGCCACGATGACATCGTGCGGCTCGAGCACCGTGTCGCGCTCGGGATGCTCACCCGGGAGCCGGTAGAAGTCACCGATGTCCACCACGCGCTCGCCGTCGGGGCCTTGCACGACGATGCGCGCGTCGAGGGCGGTGAGGGCCACCGCCATGTCGGAGGGGTGGGTCGCGACGCAGGTCTCGGATGCACCCAGGATGGCGTGATACCGCGTGTATCCGCCGACGGCCGAGCAGCCCGAGCCCGGCGTCCGCTTGTTGCACGGGGTCGTGACGTCCTGGAAGTAGACGCATCTGGTGCGCTGCAACAGGTTTCCCGCATTGGTCGCGAGGTTGCGCAACTGCGGCGAGGCGCCCGAGAGCAGGGCGCGGGCCAGGACGGGGTAGCGGCGCCGGACAAGGGGATGGGCGGCGGTGTCGGCGTTGCGGGCGGTGGCGCCGAGCCGGAGCGAGCCGTCGGGGCGTTCGGTGATGTCGTCGAGCGGCAGGCGGGAGATGTCGAGCAGTGCCGGCGGGTCGGCGACGCCCAGCTTCATGTGGTCGACCAGGTTGGTGCCGCCGGCGATCAGCTTCGCGCCGTCGTGATCCCGCAGGAAGTCCACGGCGGCGAGGACGTCGGTCGCACGCTCGTAGGTGAACGGGATCATCGATCGGCCGCCTGTCGGATCGCCGCGAGGATGTTCGGGTACGCCGCGCATCGGCAGAGGTTGCCGCTCATCCGTTCCCGGATCTCGTCGTCGGCCAGCGGACTCGCGTCGCCGCTCGACGACGGGTCGAGGTCCTCGGTGACGTGGCTGGGATACCCCTGTTTCGCCTCGTCGAGCATCCCGATGGCCGAGCACAACTGGCCGGGGGTGCAGTAGCCGCACTGGAAGGCGTCCTCGTCGATGAACGCCTGCTGCATGTCGTGTAGCTCGTCACCGTCGCCCAGGCCCTCGGCGGTGACGATGTCGCTGCCCTCGTAGGAGACGGCGAAGGACAGGCAACTGACGATGCGCCTGCCGTCGACCAGCACGGTGCACGAACCGCACTGGCCGTGATCGCATCCCTTCTTGGGCGAGAAGATGCCCAGCCGGTCACGCAGACCGTCGAGCAGTGTTGTTCGCGTGTCCACGACGACGTCGTGTTCGGCACCGTTCACGGTCAAGGAGACTTTGGCTTCCACGTCGCGAGGCATACCCGTCCGTAGAGGCGGTAAACACCCGCCGAGAACCGCGAAATGTCTGGAACAATCGGTCGAATGGCCCCCTCGAGACCCAGAGTTGTTGTGATCGGTGCCGGATTCGCGGGTATGCACTGCGCCCGCAGGCTCAAGAACGAGCCGGTCGACGTCACCATCGTCGACCGCGGGACCAGCCATCTGTTCCAGCCGCTGCTGTACCAGTGCGCCACCGGTCTGTTGTCCGAGGGCGCGATCTCCAGCCCGGTTCGGCATCTGACCCGTCGGCACAAGAACCTCGACGTCGTCCTCGGCGAGGCGTCGGCCATCGACGTCGAGGGTCACGAGCTGACGGTCGACCGCATCGACGGGTCGTCGTTCCGTCTCGGCTACGACTACCTCGTGGTCGGCGCCGGCATGCGCACCGCCTACCGCGGCAACGAGACGTTCGCGGAGTTCGCGCCCGGGATGAAGACGCTCGATGACGCGCTGTCGATCCGCCGCAAGATCATGGCCGCGTTCGAGATGGCCGAGACGATCACCGACCCGGAGGAGCAGCGGTCGTGGCTCACCTTCGCGGTGGCGGGCGGCGGCCCGACCGGCGTCGAGCTCGCCGGACAGATCCGGGAGGTCGCGACCCTGGCGCTCGAGCGCGAGTTCGACGCGATCGATCCGGCGCAGGCGCGGGTGCTGCTGCTCCACGGCGGCGACCGCGTGCTGCCGTCGTTCTCGACGCGGCTCTCGGCCAGCGCCCAGCGCACGCTCGACAACCTCGGCGTCGAGACCCACCTCGGCGTGCACGTCACCGGGGTCGGAGAGGACCACGTCGAGACGACCCGCAAGGCCGACGGGACCAAGAACGTCTACCCGGCGCGCACGACGCTGTGGACGACGGGCGTCGAGGCCGTCCCCTTCGCCACCACACTCGCCCGGTCGCTGGGTGTCGAACAGGACCACGGCGGGCGGATACCGGTCGAGGACGATCTCTCGGTCCCGGGCCATCCCGACATCTTCGTCTGCGGCGACATGAGTTCCTACCGAGACCTGCCCGGGGTCGCCGAGGTGGCGATGCAGGGCGGCCGGCACGCCGGGGCGGTGATCGCGGAAACCGTTGCAGGGCAACAGGAAAGAAGTCCGTTCAGATACCGCGATCTGGGTACCGCGGCCTACATCGCCCGCCGCCACGCGATCGTCCAGTCCGGCCCGCTCCAGCTGTCGGGGTTCCTCGGCTGGGTGGCCTGGGGCGTCATCCACATCGCCTTCCTGGCGGGTGTCCGCAACCGGATGGGGACCGTCATGACGTGGGGCGCAACGCTGCTCACCGACACTCGGCGGGAGCGCGCCATCACCTACGGCAGCCCGGAGACGGCGAGGCAGCCCTACGGGCAGTGACCGGTTAGATTCGGCCCGCTCGCTTCGCTCCCGGCGCCGGGTCGATTCGGCCCGCTCGCTTCGCTCCCGGCGCCGGGACCCGAGTTCTCCCCGATTGCTTGTCCGTGACCGCCTCGCCTGGTATTGAGAGTAGAACACGTTCTAATTTTGGTTGTTCTTCTGACGGGCGAGGAGTCCTCCATGCACACCCCGATCTGCGACGAGCTCGGTATCGAGTTCCCGATCTTCGCGTTCACCCACTGCCGGGACGTGGTGGTCGCGGTGAGCAAGGCGGGCGGTTTCGGAGTGCTCGGCGCGGTTGGCTTCACCCCCGAGGAGCTCGAGATCGAGCTCAACTGGATCGACGAGCACATCGGCGACCGTCCCTACGGCGTCGACATCGTCATCCCGAACAAGTACGAGGGCATGGACTCGAACATGTCGGGCGAGGAACTCACCAAGATGTTGCAGTCGATGGTGCCGGCGGAGACCCTCGACTTCGGACGCAAGCTCCTGCGTGACCACGGCGTGCCGCTCAACGAGGACAGTGACAACTCCCTGCAGCTTCTCGGTTGGACCGAGGCCACTGCCACGCCGCAGGTCGAGATCGCGCTCCAGCACCCCAAGGTCACCCTGATCGCGAACGCCCTCGGGACGCCACCCGCCGACATGATCGAGAAGATCCAGTCCGCCGGCCGCAAGGTCGCCGCGCTGTGCGGATCGCCGAAGCAGGCCCGCAAGCACGCCGATGCGGGTGTCGACATCATCATCGCCCAGGGCGGCGAGGGCGGCGGTCACTGCGGCGAGGTCGGCTCCATCGTGCTCTGGCCGCAGGTCGTCAAAGAGGTTGCGCCGGTTCCGGTTCTGGCCGCCGGTGGCATCGGCAGCGGTGAGCAGATCGCGGCGGCGCTGGCCCTCGGGGCGCAGGGCGCGTGGACCGGATCGCAGTGGCTGATGGTCGAGGAGGCTGAGAACACCCCGGTCCAGCAGCAGACCTACATCGACGCCTCCAGCCGGGACACCGTACGGAGCCGATCGTTCACCGGCAAGCCGTGCCGCATGCTGCGCAACGACTGGACCGAGGCCTGGGAGGATCCGAAGAATCCCGATCCGCTGGGGATGCCGTTGCAGTACATGGTCTCCGGGATGGCGGTGGCCGCGACGCACAAGTACCCCGACGAGAGCATCGACGTCGCCTTCAACCCGGTCGGGCAGGTGGTCGGGCAGTTCCGCAAGGTCGAGAAGACCTCTGCGGTGATCGAGCGGTGGGTGACCGAGTACATCGACGCCACGAGCAGCCTGGACTCGTTCGCCAACGCGAACGCCTAGCCGGGGCTAATTCGCGCGGCCTCGTTTCCGTCCCGCTGATTGGATTCAATCAGCGGGACGGAAACGGCGACGCGGGAGCCGGGGAGTGGCCGGCGCCGTCCTCGGCGATCGTCGCGAGGGGGAGAGTCACCTGGACGGTGGTGCCCGACGGTTCGTTCGGCAGGTACCGGATCGTCCCGCCGTGGCGCTCGACGATGTGCTCGGAGATGATGAGCCCGATTCCGGAACCGTCCTGCTTGGACGAGAACGCGCCGGAGGCGAGGCGATCGGTGGGCGCGCCCGTCATGCCGCGTCCCTGGTCACGGATCCACACCGAGGCCAGTCCGTCGGACTCGCCGGTCTGGATCGTCAGTTCCTTCACCTCGGTTGTCGGACGGACGATCTCGTCGAGTGCGTTGACGCACAGGTTGATGATGACCTGTCCGATGAGCACGTTCTCGCCCTGGATCGGCAGGTCGCGGTCGGGGATCTCGGCGTACACGCGTACGCCCTGCTCGGCCGCGCGTAGTCGCACGAAGTACAGGCTCTCCTCGACGGTCTCGTTGAGATCCATGAGCGTCGAGGTGCTCTCGATGCGTCGTACGTAGCGGCGGACGGAGGCCACGATGTCGGCGGCGCGGTGGAGTTGCTTCTCGATCTGGTCGATGCCGTAGGCGAGGCTGCGGGCGTCGACGGTGTCGGCGGAGACGCGGGCCTTGAGCCCGCTCAGGTAGTTGGTCGACGCCGCGAGCGGTTGACCGAGCTCGTGGGCCAGGATCATCGCCATGTCACCCATCGCGTGGTAACGGCTCAGATATTGGAGGTTGGCCTCCTGGTAGGCGTTGCGGCGTTCCCATTCGACGCGGTCGGTCACGTCGCGCACGGTCAGGACCCGCGAGGAGATGCCGTCGTGGGCGACGATCTCGAGTTCGCCGGCCAGCCACACGGTGCTGCCGTCGTCCTTGATGATCTCCTGTTGGATCTCGACCGAGCCCGCTCCGTCCGTCAGCCGTTCGATGACAGGGTCACTGGTCAGCCGGGGCTCACACCGGCCGAGGTCTTCCAGATGGACGCCCGACAGCTCCGCGGGGGTGCGGCTGAACAGCTTGGCGGCCAGTGGGGAGATGTCGTCGATGCAGTTGTCGTCGTCGAGCACGACGATCCCGGCCGACGTGTGGGTCATGATGCGCTGCAACGACTCCGACACCCAGGTCAGTTCTTCCTGCAACTCGACCTCGTCGGAGATGTTGCGGAACTCGACCATCACGACCGGCCCGTCCTCGCAGCGCACCAGGGTCGCGCGGGCATCGGTGAGGAACTCGGTGCCGTCCTTGGCGCGGTACTTCCACTGTTTGCGGCTCGACCCGTGCACCACCGCGGACTGGAGCCATGCCACGCCGACCTCGCGACGGTACTGACGCTCCTGGGCGCTCATGTGGTGTGCCTTGAGGGGCTTGAGTTCCTCCAGGGTGAACCCGAAGATCCGGCACGCGGCCGGGTTGGCCCACAGGATGTTCTTCGAACTCGCCTCGTGGATGAGGATGCCGGTGCCGGTGTGCAGGATCATCTGCTCGAAGTCCCGACGGGCGGGGAACATCGCCATCACCTCACCTTCGCCGAGTTCTCGTCTTCGCCCCCGCCACGATGCCATGCAGGTGAGGACACGCAAGTAAGGAATTGCTTACCCGCGGCGCGGGAAATCCCGATACCGCGTCGGGTCTCGCGTCCATAGTGTCGGACTCGAGATCGAGAGTCGATTCCGAACGGAGACATGATGACCGCGGAGAGCCTGACCGAACGGGTGTGTGCGGAACCGGCGGGGGCGGCGCGCGACGCCGCGTTCGACCACGCGCTCGACGTGCTCCGGGATCGTCGGGACGAGTTCAACTCGCAGCGCTACGTGCCCGCCGACTTCATCGCGTTGCTGAAGCGTGCCGGGATGTACCGGGCCTCGACGCCGGCGGCGTTCGGTGGCGAGCCGATGGCACCGTCGGATTTCATGTCGCTGGTCGAACGCATCTCCGCCGTCGACCCTGCCACCGGGTGGGTGTCCAGTTTCGGATCGTCGCTGGTCTACTTCGCCGCGCTGCCGGCCGAGACCCAGCAGAAGATCTACGCGCACGGTCCCGATGTCGCCTACGCGGGCGGGCTGTTCCCCATGCAGGAGGCACAGCGGGTCGACGGCGGCTACCTGTGCTCGGGGGTCTGGCAGTTCGCCAGCGGATGTCGCGGCGCCGACCTCCTCGGGATCGGTCTGGCCGGCGGACCCGAGACCGGCGGCAAACCGCTGACCGCGCTGGTCGATCCGGCCGAGGTCGAGATCGTCGACAACTGGGATGTCGCCGGGATGAAGGCGACCGGCTCCCATGCCATCCGCGCCGACCGCGTGTTCGTGCCCGAGGAGATGACCTTCGTGCGCGGCGGCGCTCCGCAGATCGACGAACCCCTGACCCGGTACCCCGCGTTGGCCTACGCCGCGCAGGTGCTGGCGGTGGTGACCCTCGGCGCGGCCCGGGGCGCCCTCGACTACGCGATCGAGGTCGGCGCGGCGCGGACCTCGATCACCGGAGGTGCCAGCAAGGGCAACCGGCCGGCGTACAAGAGCGGCCTGGCGGTCGCCGAGGCCGAATTGCGTTCGGCGCGAGCGTTCTTCTACGACAGCACCGACCGGGTGTGGGCCAAGGCCGTCGCGGGACAGCACATCTCGACCGACGATCAGGCCCTGTTGCGGTTGAGTGCCACCCACGCCGCGCACGTCGGGCGCAGCGTCGTGCTGCAGGTGTTCGACCTCGCCGGCACCGGGGCCATCTACGAGACCCATCCGCTGCAGCGGTTCCTGCAGGACGCGTTGGTGCCCGCGCAGCACGCGATGCTGCAGACCAACACCTACGAGGCCGCCGGTGCACTGCTTCTCGGCCTCGAGGCCGGAATCCCCAGCTTTCCCTGACCCACCCGTCATCCAGCCCAGACGTCACGACCGCGAGGAGACCATCACCCATGTCCGACGAACCGTTGCGCACGCTGTTCTGTGTCGGGAACAACCAGAACTTCTTCGACCTGCCCAAGGCCGACATCGGTCCGGTGTGGGAGGCCACGATGGAGTTCCTCACGAGTCTGAAGAACCTCGACGGTGTCGAGATCATCGGGACCTTCGACGACGACGCCCACATGGTCGGCCCGTCCGACGGCTGGCCGTGGACGTTCTACGTCCTCGCCGACGTGCGCGACCAGCCGACCGTCCGGGCGGCCTGCAACCTGTTGCGCACCATCATGGTCGGTGAACATGCGCTCTGGAAGTACTTCAAGGTCGAGGCGCGGATGGGACGAGCCCTCACCATCCGCGACGACGTCCCCTCATGAGCACCGCCTCCTGATCTCTCGCGCACCGACAGCCCCTCTCCGCGCCCCGGCGCGGTCGACACACGAAGGAACATCGATGACCACCATCGAGCGGCCGACCCGCGGCTTCGCGGACCTCGCCGAGAAGGACCGCGTCGCCGGTCAGCTGTACACCGATCCCGAGATCTTCGCCGAGGAGATGCGCAAGATCTTCTACCGCACCTGGGTGTGGGTCGCGCACGAGAGCGAGGTCCCCGAGGCGGGCTCGTTCAAGACCACCCAGGTCGGGGACCAACCGGTCATCGTGACCCGGGATCGCAAGGGCAACTTCAACACCCTGCTCAACCGGTGCCGGCATCGCGGGGCGACGGTGTGCGACCAGCGCAGCGGCAAGGCCAACGGCTTCACCTGCCCGTACCACAACTGGTCGTACACCCTCGACGGTCGACTGCGCGGCATCCCGTACCCGGACGGTTACGAGGGCGTCGTCGAGAAGAACGACTTCCCCCTGCAGAAGCTGCGCACCGAGAGCTATCTCGGCATGATCTTCGCGACGTTCAACACCGAGATCGAACCGCTCGAAGACCACCTGGGTGATGCGAAGATCTGGATGGAGCGATTCCTGAAGCAGTCCAACGGATTCCCCACCAAGGTCCTCGGCAGTCACAAGTTCCGGTTCAAGGGCAACTGGAAGATCCAGCTCGAGAACACCACCGACGGTTACCACTTCCCGATGGTGCACAAGTCGTGGATGGCCTCTGTCGACGCCGAGACCGCGAACATGATGTCGTTCATGGACGATCCGGCCGCCGAGACGCACGCGCTCGGCAACGGTCACAGCGTCGCGATCATGGCGGCCGCGCACGCGGACCTCGACATCGACGACGGTTCCGAGGAGGTGCAGCCGCGGTTCCAGCATCTCGTCGACGAACTCGCCGAGGCGGGGGAGAGTCCCGAACGCATCCGTCGCTACATGCGCTCGATGCACGGCTGCGGGTTCAACCTCAACATGTTCCCGAACATCGCCATGTCGTCGTCGTTCTTCCGGGTTCTCATCCCGATCAGCGTGGACGTGACCGAGGTGTGGCACATGGCGATCGGCATGGACGGTGGGCCGGAGAGCATCAACCGCGAGCGCCTCCGGATCCACGAGCACTTCCAGGGCCCCTTCGGCTTCGGCAGCCCCGACGACGCCGAGGGATGGGATCGCGTCCAGATCGGCGCCGGTGGCAACCCGAACATGCCGATCCTGGTCAACCGCGGGGAGAACCGCGAGTACACGACCGAAGAGGGTTGGCCCACATCGCATGTCACCGACGAGACGGGGATGCGCGAGTCCTACGCCATGTGGAAGAAGATGATGAGCGATGACTGAACTGCACAGTTTCAACGACCCGCGCGTCCTGCGCGCGATCGCGCTCGTGTGGAAGGAAGCCGAACTCCTCGACGCCAAGGACTACCCGGCGTGGGAGGCCCTCTACACCGATGACGCGCACTACGTCATCCCGATCGATCCCGACACCGACGATTTCGACTCGTCGCTGAACATGGTGTACGACGACCAGCGGATGCGGCGCCTGCGCGTCGAACGGATGATGCAGGGTTACGCGCCGTCGGCGGTCGCCGCTGCCCGCACGGTCCGGGTCATCTCGCGGTTCACCGTGTCGGACGTCAGCGACGACACCGTCATCCTGCGGTCCGCGCAGATCCTCAACGCGTTCAAGCGCGATGCCTTCTCGACGATCGGCGCCGAGCTCACCCACACCATCAGCCTCGGTTCCGACGGTAACGACCGGATCAGTCTGAAGGTGGCCCGTCTCATCGACAGCGAGGACGCGGTCAGCGCCTCCGGTTACCTGGTGTGAGGACGGACCTGGACATGAGTTCGACGAACAAGGGGATCGCGGTCGTCACCGGTGCCGCCGGCGGCATGGGTTCGCACATCGCCCGCCGGCTGCACCGGGACGGTCATCGCGTCCTGCTCACCGACATCGCCCTCGATCCGGCCCAGCGCATCGCCGAAGAACTCTCGCCCGACGGGTCGACCGCACGGGCGGCCGTCCTCGACGTGGCGCACCGGCAGGGTTTCGTCGACGCGCTGGCGCATGTGCAATCCGTCTGGGGCACACCGACGATCGTCGTGAACAACGCGGCATTGACCCAGGCGGCCGATCTCATGACGCTCGACGAGCCGGACTTCACCCGCGTGCTGAACACCAACGTCAACAGCATCTTCTTCGGCTGCCAGGTCTTCGGGGCCGCGATGGCCGACGAGGGGTACGGCCGCATCGTCAACATGGCGTCGCTGGCCGGTCAGAACGGCGGCACCGCCACCGGCGCGCACTATGCCACGTCCAAGGGCGCGATCCTGACGGTCACCAAGATCTTCGCCAAAGAGCTTGCGGCCAAGGGTGTCACGGTCAACGCGATCGCGCCCGGGCCGCACGACCTGCCCGTCGTGAAGGCGACCGTGCCGCCGGAGAAACTCGACGCCGTGATCGCCGGCATCCCCGTCGGGAAGCTGGGCAGCCCCGAGTTCATCGGGGACATGGTCGGCCTGCTGACCGCCGAGAACGCCTTCTTCGTCACGGGTGCGTGCTGGGACGTCAACGGCGGGCTCTTCGTCCGCTGATCGCACCTCGAGAATTATTCGCCACCACCAGGAGCACCGCCATGGCCCTCACCGACGTCGTCGTCTCCGCGATCGTCCAGGAGACCCCGAGCATCAAGACCTTCTACCTGTCGAGGCCCGACGGCTCGACGATGGGGGAGTACACGCCCGGAGCGCACATCGATGTCGTCGGGCCGACCGCCATCACCCGCCAGTACTCGCTGTGCAGCCGGCCCGACGGGCGGGAGTCCTTCGCCGTGGCCGTCAAGCGCGAGGATCAGTCCCGAGGTGGTTCGGCCGCACTGCACGAACTGCGCGTCGGCGACCGGCTGCAGATCAGCGAGCCACGGAACCTGCTCGGGATCGATTCCACAGCAACGCATCACGTCCTGGTGGCGGCCGGCATCGGGATCACCCCGATGCTCAGCATGGCGCGCTACATGGACGTGCACGGGATCGGCTTCGAGCTGCACTACTTCGCCCGGACAGTCGATGACGCGGCGTTCCTGCCGCTGCTGCGGGAGCGTTGCCCGGACAAGCTGCACGCGCATGTCGGCGTCGGTCGTGAGGCCCACGGACCGATCCTGACCGCCGCGCTGGAATCGGCGCCGCAGGGCTCGCATGTCTATGTCTGCGGCCCGGACGGGTTCATGACCAAGGTCCGGGAATTGGCCGAACAGTTCATCCCGGCCGACGCGGTCCACTTCGAGAACTTCCACGCCACCGATCAGCCGGATGCGTCGGAGAACACGTCCTTCGACGTCGAACTCGACGGCGAGATTTATCACGTCCCGGCCGACCGGAGCATCGTCGAGGTCCTCGAGGAGAACGGCTGCGACGTCGACACCTCGTGTCAGGAGGGCATCTGCGGTACGTGCATCATGCAGGTCCTCTCCGGTGATCCCGAGCACCGCGACAACGTGCTGACCAAGGCCGAGCGAGAGTCCGGAGAGGTGATGGCGGTCTGCGTCTCGCGGACCACCGGCGAGAAGATCGTGCTCGACTATTACTGACCCGAGCGCGCCGGCCACCCCTATCCGTTGCCCTAGGGGTTGGTCGGCACCTCGACGTCGAACCGCAGGATGTCCCGGACCAGCGTGCTGATGCTGTCGGCGTCGGTCTTGCTCTTGATCCGGGCACGGTGCACGTCCACCGTCTTGACGCTCATGTCGAGGCGGCGGGCGATGTTCTGGCTGGGTAGACCTTCGACGACCAGCGCGAGGATCTCGCGTTCCCGCGGGGTCAACAGCGCGACCTTCGATTCCACCCACCGCTTCTGCGCGTGGGTGCGGAAGCGTTCGACCGCCTTCTCCATCCCCGCCTGGACGGCGTCGAGCAGCCGCTGCGGGTCGTAGGGCTTCTCCAGGAAATCCATCGCGCCGGCCTGCAGGGTGGACACCGACATCCGGATGTCGCCGTGCGCGGAGACGAAGATGATGGCGACGTGCGGTGCGAACTCGTTGAGCTTCTCCTGCAGCCGCGGGCCGCTCATCGTCGGCATGCGGACGTCGAGCACGATGCACGCGGGGGTGTCCCCGGAGTACTGCGCGAGGAAGTCGTCGGCACTGTGGCAGATCCGCGGCGAGATCCCGATGCTGCCGAGCAGCCAGTCGACCGATTCGCAGAGTTCCGGGTCGTCGTCGACGACGTACACCGCCGCGGTCACATCCGATGCGGTCACGTCCACGCCGCGTCGGCCGTCCAGTAGTTCATCCCGACGGCACTCACCAGATGGCGCCACTCCGACGTCCGGTTGAGCCAGGGTTCCTCGCGCCGGACCGACTCGTCGGCCGCCTCCGGGCCGTCGGCCTCGACGGTCCAGTGCACCCAGTTGACCTCCCGGCCGTACTCGTCGTGCACGAACAGGTCGACATGGTGCCAGCCGTAGTTGAAGGTGTCCTCGTAACACGTGAGGAACATCCGGTGGTGCGTCTCGGGACGGGGTTTGACTGTCATGCAGATCTTCTCTCTCGCAACCGGATCAGACCGGGACGACCGGATGGGACCGGAGCTCGTTCTCGAGCACCGCGGCGACCTCGAACAGGGCCGACTCCCGCCCCGGCAAGCCGATCACCTGTAGTCCGAGGGGCATCCCGGAGTCCGTGGTCGCCCCCGGGACGACGACGACCGGGCAGCCGAGCAGCTGCCACGGTCGGCTCAGGACCGGCGACCCGGTCGCGTCGAGGCCGCTCGGTGCGGGGCCGGGTGCGGCGGGACCGACGATCACCGTGTGATCGCCGAGCGTCTCGGCCAGCAGATCCCGCGAGCGGTCGCGGCGGATGAGGGCGGCCGCGTGGTCCGCGGGCCGGACCGCGCGGCCGGCGTCGACGAGGTCGAGCAGCGCGGGGCTGAGCGCGGCCGCATGGTCCCGGACGACCTCGTCCAGGGTCTCGGCCGCCTCATGGGACATGACGGTCACGTGGTCGTCGGCCAGGGTGCGGACATGATCGTCGAATTCGAGTGCGCGGGTCTCGACGTCGGCTCGCTCGAGCAGGTCCGGCAGCCGGTCGACCAGGTCTGCCATTGCCGGGTCGATCGGGTGCAGGTCGCTGCCGCCCCACACCACCACGGTCCGGACGGTGGAGCGACCGGGAACGATCGGCGAGCGGCCGGTGAAGGCGGTGTACACGTACTGCAGGTCGGCGATGTCGCGGGTGAGGATGCCCAGCGAGTCCAGCGACTCCGAGAGTCCGGTGACGCCGGACAGATCCGTCGAGCCGTGCGCGAGGACCATGCCCGCGGCGCCGCAGTAGGCGGCCGGCCGGGTCAACGAGCCGGCGGTCTGCGTACCCAGCGCCACCGGGATGACGCCAGCCCCGACGGCGGCGGCCGAACCGCTCGACGACCCGCCCGGCGTGTGCCCGGGGTGGTGCGGATTGCGCGTCGGCCCGGGCGAGAAGTAGCCGAACTCGGTCGTGACCGTCTTGCCCTGGATCACCGCGCCCAGATCGCGAAAACGACTGACACAGGGCGCATCCGACGCCGCCGGCGACGACGACGTGACGGGTGAACCGGCACGGGTCGGCAGACCCTCGACGTCGATGAGGTCCTTGACCCCGAGCGAGACGCCTCGCAGGGGCCGGCGACCCGGTATCCCATCCTGCCGTCGTGCCTCGTCGACGACGCCCGGGGACAGCTCGACCCACGCGCGCAGATCGGTGTCGGTGCCGACGATCTCCTCACGGACCTGTTCCGCGAGAATCTCCGCCGACACCACCTTCTCGTGGACCGCGGTCGCCTGCTCACTGATGGGCTGTTTCCAGTAGGCCGAGCTCACCGTTCCTCCTTCATGTGATGGGACCAGTCTGCCCTGTCGCGCATCGCGGCGACAGTAAAGATTTCCCTCGTATCCCCGTAGGGACGGGTGGCCATAACGTCGTTGCCAGCCCCCGACAGCCCGGCGTCTTCGCACCCTGCCAGTCCAAGGAAACCCAATGAGCCTCAGAGAACCCGCGGTGACGACGCCGTCGTCGCCGACCGCCCCCGATCGACGAATCGACTTCGGCCGCATGTCGAGACGGGCCTGGATCGTCACCGGCATGCTCGTGCTGTTCCAGATCATCGCCTTCGCCGACAAGGCGGTGCTCGGCCTGGTCTCGGCCGACGCGATGCCCGAACTCGGCTTGACCGCAACCGAATTCGGATTCATCGGCAGTGCCTTCTTCTTCCTGTACGCGATCGTCTCGGTCGTCACCGGGTTCCTGGCGTCGAAGATCTCGGTGAAGTGGATCCTGTTCGCGATGGGCGTCACCTGGGCGGTGCTGCAATTCCCGATGCTGCTCGGCGGCGGCGCCGCCATCCTGCTGGTGACGCGGATCATCCTCGGCGGCGCCGAGGGTCCCGCGACGGCCATGTCGCTCACCTCCGCGCACACCTGGTTCTCGCCCACACGTCGTGCGCTGCCGTCGAACCTGATCGCCGCCGGCTCCACGCTGGGTCCTGTCTTCGCGGCGCCGCTGCTGGCCTGGGTCATCGCCGTATGGGGTTGGCGCTGGGCGTTCGGTGTTCTGGGCATCATCGGCCTGGTGTGGGTGATCGCCTGGTGGGCGATCGGCGCGGACGGTCCCTACCGTCCCAAGAAGGCCTCGTCGCCGGACGAGCCGGCACTCGACACCGACGAGACGGTTGCCGATGCGAAGGAGGTCGCGACCTCCGCGGTCGACGAGCAGAAGCCGGTCAAGATCTGGCGTGCGCTGCTGAGCCTGGCGTTCATCTCCGCCGTGATCGGCGGGGCGTCGAACTTCTGGGTGCAGGGCTTCCTGACGACCTGGCTGCCCCAGTACCTGGGCACCGTGGTCGGGCTGTCGCTCGGTGAGGTCGGTGCGGTGACCACCGTGCCGTGGGTGGTCGGCGCGCTCGTCCTGCTCGGACTGGGTGCGCTCGGGCACCGGATGCTGCACCGGGGGAGTTCGGCACATCGGGCGATCGCCGTCCCGTTCGGCTGCGCCGCGGTCCTGGCCGGGTTGTGCTTCATCGCCATCCAGGCGTCGTCCGGGATCACTGCGGTTGCACTGCTGTGCCTCGCCGGTGGATGCAGCCTGGCGTTCCCGATGACCGCCACCGCGATCGGTTACGCGGTCGGCGCTCGGCAGCGACCGATCCTCATGGCCACCCTCGGAGGCGTGGCGTCGTTCGGCGCGGTCATCTCGCCGATCCTGGTCGGCTGGCTCATGACCGACGCGGGGTATGTGTCGCCGCCGAAGGGTGAGAAGCCCAGCGCGGAGATGGCCGACAACATGGCGGCCGGCGTGCACCAGGCGTTCACGATCACCGGCATCGTCCTGCTGATCGGCGGCGCACTGTGCATCGCCTTCCTCCGGCCGGAGCGACTCGGTGCCATTCTGCAGAAGCGTTACGTCAAGGAGCCGGTCGAGGCCCGGACCGCCTGAGTGCCCGACCACCGCGACGATTCGATCCCAGGAGAAGACATGTCCGACAACGTGATCAGTGCCATCGACCCAGGCATCTTCCGAAATGTGATGGGGCACTATCCCACCGGCGTGGTCGTGGTGACGGGACGAGGTGACGACGGCTCCGTGCTGGCCATGGTCGTCGGGACTTTCAGTTCGGTGTCGATGGACCCGCCGTTGGTGTCCTTCATGCCGATGAAGACCTCGCGCACCTTCGAGAAGATGCGGGCCTGCGAGTCGTTGTGCATCAACATCCTCGGCGGTGAACAGGAGGACGTCGTCCTCACCATCGCGCAGCGTTGGAAGGACAAGCTCGCGGGCATCGACTGGTTCCCTTCGCCGTCGGGCGATCCGGTTCTCGCGGATTCGGTGGCCTGGATCGACACCCGCATCAGCAACGTCGTCGAAGCGGGCGATCACTGGATAACGCTCTGTGAGGTGCGGGATCTGGCCGTGACCAACCCGGTGTCGCCGCTGATCTTCTTCCAGGGTGGCTACGGCAGCTTCGTGTCGACGTCGCTGATGGCCCGAATGGACCACGAGATCCTGCCGACGATCCACGCCGCGCACGCGGCGCGCCCGCAGGTGGAGGCATTGGCGACGTCCGTCGGCTGCGAGGTGTCGGTCCTCACCGCGGTCAGCCGCGACGAGATGGCCGTCGTGTTGTCGGCCACCGCGCCGGGCGTCGACCGTGAGGAAGGCCTCGCGTACCGCATCCCGATGGTGCCGCCCATCGGGGACACGTACGTGTTCGACCAGGACGACGAGACCCGGGAGCGGTGGCTGGCGAAGCTCCGGCATGCCGACGATGATGTGCGACAGGTACATCGCGACCGTCTCGACTTCGTGCGGCGGCACGGTTACCTGGTGTCCTTTCTGCCCGATGCCTCGTCGACTGCGTACGAGGAGATGCGAGAGGCGACGAAATCCTATGAGCGAGGGCGGTTGACGCCTTCGCAGGAACGCGAGATCTGCGAGTCCATCGGGAAGTCGGCCGTCGACTATCGCCTCCGCGAGGTGCGACCCGATCAGACCTACGACGTCGGTTCCGTCGTCCTGCCGATCCGGGACGCACGCGGCGGATACTCGATGACGCTCCGGTTGTCGCAGTTGCCGCTGGGCGTGAACGGCTCTGAGGTCGAGGCCTGGATCTCGGAGGCGCGTGCGGTGGTCGAGGTGCTTGGCCGATGAGCGACGACGATGCCAGGATCTCGGCGCTCGTCGCGCGGGTCGAGACCCTGGAGGCCGAAGCCGAGATCCGGCGAATCCAGGCTCGATACATGTTCCTCTGCGACACCCCGTGTCCCGAACCCGGTCTCGCGGATGACGCCGAGCGCATCGAGCGCATCCTTGACCTCTACACCGACGACGCGGTGTGGGAGGGCGTCGGCGAGTACTACGACGGACAGTTCGGGCGTGCCGAGGGCAAGCAGGCGATCCGCGAACACTTCCAGCGCTTCTGGAGTGAGAAGCGGGACCCGGCACTGGTGCTCAACGCGCACTACCTGACGTCGGAGCAGATCCATGTCGACGGCGATGACGCCGAGGGACAGTGGATTCACATGCAGCCGTGGCTCTTCGGCGACGGCTCGGCCCTGCTGCGGTCGAGCCGGCTGAACAACGCCTTCCGGAGGGATGAGGGCCGGTGGCGGATCACCCGCACCCGCACCGAGAACGTCTTCATCGCCCCGCTTCCCGACGGATTCGCCGAGAGCTACCCCTCGGCGTCGGTGTTGATGGGCTGAGGCGTTCGACGCCGGTGACGGGTCACGCGCCTGTGGTCAGTCGGATCATGTAGACCGTTGCCGCCACGCCGAGGAGCAGGAAGGCGCCCGGGAACGCGATGTTGTAGAAGATGCGGGCCCGCACATGGGCGATGACCGCGCCGACGAAGAACAGAGTGAGCCCGGTTCCGGCGGCGACGCCGATCCAGGGTTCGATCGTCAACCCGAGGACGAGCCCTGCTGCTCCGGCGGCCTTGAGTGTCGCGAGGTGGGGCAGGAACCGAGGTGGGACGTGGACCTCGGCCGAATTGTCCAGCACGAACTCGGCCCGGGCGAAGTCGGCGATGGCGATACCGGCATTGGCCACGATGCATATGATCGTGGCGACGAACAGGGGAATGGTCATCGCCGGGGGCCCTTCGCTGGTCGGGTTCCGCCGCGCGGTGGCCGGGTCGGTACGGTCGACATGTGTCCTCCTCTGAGGTGGGTTGTCGGATGGACGATGTGAGTGTGGTGCTCTCATCCGTACCGACGTCCTGCCCCACGAGAAGGTGACACCCGGTGGTACCGACCTCAGAGTTCGAAGATCTACGACCGCAGCTGACAACCATGGCGTTCCGGATGCTCGGCTCGATCCACGACGCCGAGGACGCCGTGCAGAGCACGTGGCTCAACTCGCTGCGTGTCGACGGCACCGAGATCCGCAACCCTGCCGCATGGTTGACGACAACACTCACCCGGGTGTGTCTCGATCAGTTGCGCGCCCGCGGCAGACGACAGGAAGATCCGCTGTTCGCCGACGCTCTCCCCGCGGAGGCTGTCGCGGCCGACGAGCTCTACCTGCAACGCGAGAACGTGTCGCGCGCGCTGATGGTGGTCCTCGATCGGTTGACGCCTTCGCAACGCGTGGCCTATGTGCTGCATGACCTCTTTGCGGTGCCGTTCGGCGAGGTCGCAACGATCCTCGACACCAGTGTGGACGGTGCGAAGAAGCATGCGAGCCGGGCACGCGGCCGGATCGCGTCTTCGCGGTTGAACTCCGAGCTGGACCCTGAACTGCCGTCGGGTGATGCGTCCCTGGTCGTCGACGCCTTTCTGGCCGCGGCGCGCGGCGGCAGTCTTGATGCGATGGTCGCGCTGTTGGCCGAGGATTGCATCCGTGTCGCCGACCGGTCACTGGTACCGCCGGACACACCGACCGTGGTCCGGGGCGCCCGGGCGGTCGCGGAGGAGACCCGATTCTTCGCCGACCGTATCCGGGCAAGCACGCCGATGTGGCTGGGAGGTCGGATGGTTCATGTGATCGCACCGGGCGGTCACCCGCTCGCCGTCATCGATGTTGTTGTGGTCGACGGCCGCGTCGCGAGAGTCGACATCCGTCGCATGACATTTGCCACCGTGTCAGAGTGGTCCTGACCGGCGATATGGGGAGCTGCTCCGTCCGGAGCGGAATCTCTAGAACGGTGGCGGGTTGGCGTCGTTCCAGCGCTTCTCGGCGCGTTGGTGGCGCCGGAAGTCGTTGTCGCGCTGCGTGTCGAGTCTGTCGCGGGCGGGATGATCGGGTGACCGTCTGGGGAAGAGCTTGTTGAACAGGTCGCGTCCGCTGAAGGCGTTGCCGACGAACATGTGCCCGGTGGGTGTGGTGAACCAGGCGGTGCGGGACTCGTCTTGGTGGTCCTGCCAGCTGGTGAAGGTCTTGATGCGGTGATGGAACCGGCACAGCGGTTTGAGGTTGCTAGCTAGTCGCTAAACTAACCTCTGTGAGGAGTTCGAAAACTCGGGTCCAGTCAGCGGCAGTGTACGCCCGAGTCTCGGCCGATCAGGAGGGGAAAGGCCTTGGCGTACAACGACAATTGGAAGACTGTCGGAAGTTGGCGGCAGGACGTGGCTGGACTATTGGTCGTGAATACGTCGACAACGACGTGTCCGCGTACTCGGGGAAAATGCGGCCGGCCTACCGGCAGATGGTTGACGATCTGGCGAATGGGTCGCGCGATGCGGTGATCGTTTACAACTTGGATCGGCTCCATCGCCGGCCGGTCGAGCTCGAAGAGTTCGTCACATTGTGTGAACAGGTCGGGGTGCGCGAGGTTGCGACGGTGACCGCCGACATCGATCTTGGCAATGACGATGGCTTGTTCATGGCGCGGATCTTCGCTGCGTTTGCGGCGAAGGAATCGGGTCGCCGGTCTGCCCGGATCAAGCGCAAGGCACTGGCGAATGCGGAGGCGGGACTACCGCACGGAACGGCGCAGCGCGCATTCGGGTACGAGCAGGGAAATCTGGTGCTGCGTGAGTCCGAAGCGGCGGTGGTACGGGATCTGGTGGCCCGGACGATCGCCGGGGAGTCGATGCGGTCGCTGGCGCAGTGGCTCAATGATCAGCAGATCCCGACCGTCAGTGGCAAGCCGTGGGTTACCTCGACACTGCGGACGTTGGTGCGTTCGGGTCGAATCGCAGGTTTGCGTGAGTTGCATGGTGAGGTGATCGCGCCGGGGGTGTGGGAGCCGATCATCACTCCTGCCGAGCGGGATCAGGTGTTGGCGGTGTTCGCGGCGAAAGCGCGGGCGAACAAGCGGGTGCCGCGCCGTTATGTGTTCTCGGGGATGCTGCGGTGCGGCCGCTGCGGGCACATGCTGTACTCGGTAGCGCGCATTGAGACGAAAGCCGAGAAGCGAGTACGCCGGTATGTGTGCAATTCCGGTCCGGATTTCGGTGGCTGCGGTCGGCTGACGGTCGTTGCGGTTCCGGTCGAGGAGTTGTTGGTGGACGCGGTGCTGACCCGGCTCGATTCGCCGGGGCTGCGGAAAGCGTTGGCCGGCAAGGCTGCCCAGAGCCCGGACACCGCACAGTTGACTGCGCAGGCCACGGCCGACACGGCCAAGCTTGATGAGTTGGCCGGGCTGTATGCGGATGGGGCGATCACCGCACGTGAGTGGATGGCAGCTCGCAACCCGATCGAGGAGCGAATTCGTCGCGTGCAGAAGGACATTGCGGCTATATCGTCCGACGGTGCGTTGTATGAGCTTGCCGGGACTGGACAGTCACTCCGGGAGGGTTGGGAGATCCTGTCGATAGACCGGCAACACGCCATCATCAAAACGGTCCTCGATCACGCGGTCATCGCGCCGGGCACCAAAGGCGCCCGAACACTGGACATCAACCGTGTCCAGCCGCAGTGGCGGGTATGACCGATCAATTGGGCCATTCGGCGGTGGCCGGTCAGATGCGCTGCGTGTCGCGGACGGCGGCGGTGATTTCCTCGCGGATCAGCAGGCGCAGCCGCTGATCATCGGCATGTTGGCGTTGTTCGTCTCCGCACGGTTTGAATCCTGCCGCATAGCTCAATGCGAGGACCATCACGGCGAGAAGCAGTGACGTGGATTCGCTGCTAGCGTCGTGGCTGGAAAAGTCGGTCGCCACCGCGGTGAACCATGCTGCTCCGGCGAGAATCCATCCGACATAGGTCGCGATCGTCGGCCGCCACCGGGGCCGCAGCCAAGTAGCGGTGCCCATCACCGCAATGAACGCGGCGACCAGGGCCAGCGCTCCACTGCGGTCGACCTGCCTGAGCGGGCCTTCGACTGACCAGATGAGCGCGTCCAACGGGATGACCGCAATGAGAGTGATGCAGAAGATCGCCATGAATCGGCCATAGACAGTCATCGGTGCTCCTCACAATTTTCCGGGGTGTCCGCTTTCTGGGGTGTCCGCCGATCGTCGCAGGTGCCACCGACAACTCTGCTCTGCGGCGACGTGCAGGCGCCGCCAGTCGCTTCCGCGTCGTCCGGGATGAATACGTTGATGCGGAGCCGCAGTCAGGTCGCACACGAACGATCGGCGTGGTCGTTGCCGTGGAGGTGATCTGCGGCCGCCTGCTCGTTGCTGGTGTCTGTCAGCGCGGCCGGTTCACGCCGTTTGTGAGTATCCGCCGAGGGTATCGGCGCAGTCCGCGCAGAGTGTTCTGATCCCTTGTCCCGTGCTGCGCTGCCGGATCCCGCCGTGCCCGCAGCGTTCGCATGTGTTGCAGCTGGCGGTTTCGGCGGCTGCGACGAGGTCGTCCATCCGCTGCTCATTCGTGGCGGGCAGGCCCGGCGAGGTGGCGAAGTAATATCGCAGTGCGCCGAACTTTTCCTTCACCTGGTGCACTTCGTAGCCGGGGTCGATGGCGGCGAGTTGGCGGTCCAGCTGGCAGATCAGCCGATACCAGCCCGCGTCGCAGGAGATCCACCGGCCCCAACCGTCGGGGATGCGGCACAGTATCGCCGTCAACGCCTCCCGGTAGGGCCCGGCATCGTCCGGAATGTGTAGCTTGTCGCCGGTGTGTTCCGGATCGATCTTTGTCAGCGACTGCCAGAGGGCGGCAGCCGCGGCCTGGCGCTCGTTCGTATCGCCGCCCGTATAGGCAGAGCGCATATCCGCGCCGGCGGCGAATGCGGCGCGGTACCGTGCGGCCTCAGTGGCCGACAGCTCTTCTGGCACATAGCCAGTGTGGCACCAGCTGCTGATCGCCGCCATCCAGTTTTCGTCGGTCAAACAGGCCGCCCGGGCGATCGCCTGATTCGGCCAGCTCGCCAGTGCGATGGAGTATCCGACAACCTGGTATACGCTGTGCAGTCCCTGCCCGATCCTCGTGCCGATCGACGAATGTTGGGTGAAATCGCCACGGACAAAACCGTTTTGGTGTTCGCGTGGCAGATATTGATGCGCGTACCGGTGATTGGTTGTCGGCGGCGCATGGTGCTGCCGCGACGCCGCGAGCATCGTCTTGCCCTCTGCGGTCGTTGGTTACCTCAGGTTTTGAGAAGTACGGCGATCTGGTTGACGATGGCGGGGTCGGTGATGGTGACAGGAACGCCTTGCTGCTTGCAAGAATCGGTCAACCATTTCCGAAACACGCTCTCGTCCAGTCGGTGTGACTGAGTGTGGACAGGTCGGTCCAGCGCTGCGATCATGGCGGACCACCCGCTGGCCATGCGTGTTCGCGCCTTGCCCAGAGTTGCTCCATGTGGCGATGGGCGGCGGCGAGGGTGAGTTGATAGTCGCCGTGGGTGAAATGTCCTGCGCCGGCGAATTCCCAAGGTTCGCAATCACTCTCACCCTGGTTGTCACCGTGACCGTCGGCGTTGTCAGCGGTGCCGTGTTGCTGGCGCCAGACGGCGCGGATCTGGCGCAGGTGCCCGAGGGTGGTCGAGTAGTGGCGGGATTTGGTGGTGACGTGTCCGCGATAGCCCAGTGTGTGGAGCCAACGGACCATCGCCGCGTACTCATCGGGTTGTTGGTCAGCGAGGTCGCGCAGGGTGTGCCATATCTGCAGGACATGACGGCTGACCTGGACAGCGATGGTCGGGTCATCGATCGCGGCGGGGCTGATCGGCCGCGGACTGATCCCGGCATCAGTGACGGATTTGGTGACGTATTTGGCGAGGTAGCCGGCGATCTTGCGTCGCTGCCGCTCCGGGATCGAGGCGTCGAGGGGGCGGGCATCGATTTGGGGCCCGAACCGTAGCTCCCGCACACCATCCGGCATCGATGTGTCAGGGACTGGGAGGACGATGCTGCGGACGGCTTCGGCGGCGAGTGCGGCGAGGTCGCTGCTGCTGACCGGAAAATCGATTGCGCCGCATTGCTTTCCGGTGGTGTCGGGGTGGTCGAGGCGAACGACCGCGTGGTAGTGCGGGATGAGCCGGGTCTGGTTTTCGTGCACTTTCAGGAATGACAGCCGCACAGCATCTTTCGCCAACCCCAACGCCTTCAGCTGGGCGGCAAGCAGTCGTCGCAGTCGCATGGTGAACCGCTGCCACAAGCTGGGCGCCCACCAGGTGAACAGCACATGCCCGCGATAGTCGTAGGTGTCGGGCCGGCGGGGCTGACCGGCATGGGTGCGGTGCGCGGTCGGATACACCGCCCCGAACGACGGCGCAGTCAAGGTCAGGAACACCTGCGGATGCTGCGTGACGGTGTCGGGGATGTTGTGGTGCCCACCGAGAATGCCGGCGTGCACCAGCTGCCAGGTATCCCCGGCATACAACCGCGAGCAGGAGATACAGACCGCGGCACGGCGATTCCCGCACCGCATGCTGAGCCTGTCGGCGGCGACGACACCGTGGCGCCGCTGCAGGTGGATCGGGTGCAGGCAGTAACCGGTCGCCCGTACCCTCGCTGCCCACCGCGGGTAGTGCTGGCCGCCGGCGCGGCGCAGCATCTCCCGGACGGTGGCGGCATCCAAGTCTGCTGCGGGTGTGGGCAGCAGCGTGGGTGGCGGGTTGGACGACACGATATCGGCCTTTCCCTACTTCTGGCCGTGGTCGGGGTGGCCGTAGCGGCGGACGAGGGCCGCGACGTCGTTGTCGGTGTAGTGGAAGGCGCGCACGAGGATGGGTGCGGCCGCGCCGTCGACGGCGAGGTACCCGACCCCGGGCAGATCATCCGGGATCTGATTGGCGGCACCCCCACGGTCGATGGCGCCGGGACCGAGGATCATGGTGGTTTGGGTGGGTTCGGCCATCCGCAACGCCAGCCGTGCCGGGAACAGCTGCCGCATCGGCACAATCTCCTTAGACGGATCTTGCACGGCGGCAACCACACTGACCCCGACCGCGCGCCCTTGTGTGAGCAGCAGCCCGAGGTGCTTGTCGATGGCGGTTTTGGTGGTGCGGTCGGTGAACGCGGTCAGCGCCGCCAACTCATCGATGATGAGGATGATCAGCGGGTCTGCCGGTGTTGGGGTGTGCAGCCGAGTGACCCCACGCAGCCGCTCCGCCCGCTCGGTCATCAGCGCGGCGGCGTCCGCGAGCATGTCGGCGATCGTGTCGGGGGTGTAGGCGAACCGCGCGAACAGCGGTGCCCCGGCACCGAATTCCATGCCGCCCTTCGGGTCGGCGACCCAGAGCTGCACGTCGCCGGTAGCGGTCAGGGGTGCGATGGCACCGATCAACGACCACAACACGGAGCCTTTGCCGGAGCCGGTGACCCCGCCGATCAGCAGATGGGTGCCCAGGATCGGCAACCGCCACGGAGACCCGTCGTCGCGCTGCCCGAGTTGCAGTGTCCACCGCCGCGACCCACCACGACTGACCGACCCCGAGCCAGTCGGGGTCGGCGTGATGGGTTCTGCGAGCGGCTGAGCGCGGCGCACGGCCAGCTCGATGACCGCGGGCCCCGGACGGGTCACTGTGACGCTGTCGGCAGCGAAGGCGTCAGCGAGTGCGTCTGCGGCTTTGTTGAAGTCGGTAACGGTTTGGCCGCGTAGCGGGTGCACTGTGAGTACATCATCGGTCGCGGCGAACTGCACCCGCAGCAGTTTCGGCACGAGAACCTGATCACTGCGGGTGCGCGATAGCCCGCAGTCGGTGCAGACCGCGGTCCACGACCGGTAGCGCCGCCACACCAGATGATGGAACCGGATGCGGTCAATGGTGTAGCGCCGCAACGATATCGGCGAGTACACCGACCACGCGATGACGGCGGCACCCGTGGCGATGGCCGCGATGATGGTCCACACGGCTCCGGTCCGCCAATAGATGACGCCGAGGCCGATCGCCGGAACGGATACGACGGGTAGCCGCCACGCCCACACCAGGATGAAGCGGGCCAGACGCCATAGCCCGGTGGCGATCGATCCGGCGATCTCGTCGGCGGTGGTATCGGGTTTGCCGCCTTTGTTCGGCGTCGGCGAGGGCGTGTCGTTCATGAGTGGAATCCTTTGGAGTGCAAGAGAGTGTCAACTTGGGGATGGCTGAGTTTGATGGCCGGTCGGTAACGACTCGGCGGGCCGGCGGGCCAGGGCGATCACTCGCGGGATCGTCCTGGCCGAGCGGGTTACTTCTGCCGCCCCGCGGTAGCGGTGTCGGCAGGGACGATCGAGTCGGCGCGGAACGCGACACCCGAGCGGTCGCCCTGACTCCATGGAATCGCTACCAGCCCGGTGACGGTCACCTGCTGCGTGACAGTCAGTTTCGGGTCACCGGCCACGGTCACGGTGATGATCTCGCCGCCGGACTCGTCCAGGGCGAGCAGCTGCACGCCGTACTGGGCCAGACCCGTGACCGGGTCGAGTTTGGCGCCGCCGGTGTCGAAATTCGTCTTCGGCTCCGGCTCTTTGGTGACGAGGTGCCGCGTGGTTGCGGTATCGATCTTCAAACGCATGATGTTCCTGCCTTCTGTGCTGGTGGCCGCGTGTTCGGCCACCTGTTCAGCACAGCCGTCGCCGGCGCCGCAGAAAATTGACAGGGGTTAGCAGGGGTCAACATTCGGACACGCGATGACACCATCGACCGCTGGTGATCGGGCACAATCGGAAAGCGATGACAGCGCCGCTTCCGAATCTGCAGCCGATGACGCCGGGTCAGGCGATTCGCGCTGCACGCGCCCGGCGTAAGTGGTCGCAGAAGACGCTGGCACGGCATATCGCCAGGGTCAGCGAAGACCGGGGACTGATCGCCGACGTCGAATCGTACAAATCGCAGATTTCGCGGTGGGAGAATGATGTTGTCAATCCGTCGCCGGCGACACGAGAGATGCTGGCGGAAGTGTTCGAAACTAGCGTCGAGGAATTGTTCGGCCTCCCCACCGATTCACAGCTGCCGCGGCCACTAATCCTGGAAGCGCGTGTCACCCCAGAAACACTGGCGTTGTTGGAGGATCGGCGGTCGGTGACGGTGCGTACCGAACACACCTTCGGCCCGTACTGGGCCATTCGCCAGCTCAGCGACGATGTGGCGATGGCGCTCGACTTCCTGAAAATCGCCCCAGAGCAGCACCGTTCAACGTTGATCCATTTGGTTGCCCGGCTGATGGAGCTGCAGGGTTGGACCCTGCAGGAATCCGGGCACACCACCGAGGCGGTCATGAGGACCGATCAGGCCAAGATGTACGCCGAAATGTCCGGCGACCCTGCGCTGCACGCGATGGTCACGATGCGTCTGTCGAACACATTGACCGTAAGCAATCCGCAGCTGGCGGGCATGTACGCACAGAAGGCCCATGACCTCGCGGCACGCGAGGCCGAATCCCGTCTACATGCCATCCTCGCCCGCCAGTCAGCGCTCGCTGCCGCACACATGGGTGATCAGCATGCCGTCGCCGACCACCAAGCCCGCGCGGATGATTATGTCGACGCGACACCACACAAGCTGGTCGGCTACGTCGACCGGTCCTATATCGACAGCGAGATGGCATACGCCCATCTGCTCCTCGGGGACGCGGCCACCGCGATGACACTGCTGGCCGACCATGTCGCGCAATGGCGCAATCCCGGTCAAGCACGCGACCACGCCGTCGCCCGGGCACGCTATCTACATGCGCTCTGCCTCGCCGGGGACTACACCGGTGCCCACACTGAATACGAGACAACGCTGGCCGCCTACAGTGGTGCGCCATCAGCACGGGCCCGCAACTCCCTGCGCGGCGTCCTCGCGACTGCGGCGATCGCCCGGCCTGGTTCATGCCAAACCTCGATCGCCACAGCCATCCGGCGACATATCACCACCGTTTTGAGCGAAGGAGCCGCCACATGACCGTTTTGCCAACCACCACCAGCACCGACGACGCTGCCCGCGCTGCGATCGCAGTGCTCCCGGTCGGCGCGCTCGAACAACACGGCCCACATCTGCCACTGGTCACCGACACTCTCATCGCCACCGCCATCGCGGAAGCGGTCTGCCTGCGCCACAACCTCTTTCAGTTACCGCCGATCACCTTCTCCTGCTCACACGAGCACATCGCGTTTCCCGGTACCGTCAGTCTTAGCGCAGCGACCCTTACAGCGGTGATCGCCGACATCACCGCATCACTTAACGCCCAGGGAATCAGCCGCCTGCTGATCGTCAATGCACACGGCGGCAACTACGTGCTGTCCAACATCGTTCAGCAAGCCACCACCAGCGCGCCCACGACCGCGCTTTACCCCAGCCGCGACGACTGGGATCAAGCACGCACAGCAGCAGAGATGATCACGAACAGCCACGACGACATGCACGCCGGCGAACTCGAAACATCCATCCTGCTCGCCACCACACCCCAGTACCTGCGCGACGGCTGGCAGAACGATGATCACGAGGTGTCCGACCGGCGCCACCTCGCAACCCTCGGCATGCACGCCTACTCCAACTCCGGCGTCATCGGGCGCCCCTCGGCAGCAACCGCGGACAAAGGAACCGCCGCGCTCGACTACCTAGCGTCCAACTCCGACCACATCATCAGCATCCTTAACCAGAGTTCCTAACAGCGGCTCCGCCTCCGCTCGTTCTGCTCCCGTCCGCTGCGCTCCCGTCCGCGCCACTCGCTCCCGCTACGCCCGCCGTGCGGCCGCCCCGACCCCTATCCACGTGGAGACCACCAAGTCAGCGGCGTGTTCAAACTTTCTCTACTGCTATCAAGGCGCGCTTCGCGCGCGGTGCCGGCGCCGGGGCTCCGACTTCGTCTCGCCCCGGGCCGACACCAGCCACATAGGTCCGGATCCATCGGCGTCGAAACCAGGTTGCCCTGCCCCGACCAAGTGATCCGTTACTCGCAGCGGAGACCGACCCGATTCGACACCATGTATTCGCCGCCAGCCAGCGTCAACGACGCTTCGCGTCCCAGCGGGATGACCACCGGCCACCATTGACCCCGGCTGCCGGCGAGTCAAGCAGCCAGATATCGGATCGACGGACATCGGTGATCGAGGAGCCAAAATGGGAGCCAACCGAGTCGGACTGCATTTAGACATTTTCGGAACAAGGCGGACGAAACTACCGCAAGCGATTCGGCACAAATGTGGACCGGATGGGGCCTGCGGACGAGTACGGATCAGAAGGTTAGGAGTTCGAATCCTCTCGGGCGCACCACGTTGACAATGCCCCGTGAACAGCGGAAATGTAGTTCAAGGGCGTCGTTCCATTTCCAGCGAGAGTCGTGCGAGGTTCGCGGTCGACCGAGGAGCCGGGGAATGTGGCCAGATCGTCCGGCTACTAGGAAGCGTCCGTGCTGAGCGCGCGGGATTCCCTGTCATCTGCGTATGCGTGCACGACCAGCTGCGGCTTGCGCATTTCTGCCGTATCAAGCTGAGCCCACATGGCGTCGATCATTGGTTGCAGGAATAGGTGCCCCAGTTGCCTGACCATCATGCGGACGACCTGGTCGGGGATCGTTCGGTTAGTCGAGGCGCTGCCAGATGCTCGCATTTGGACGACCTGCTCGCGCGCAAGCTCGGTGAGACGCTCGAGAAGATGATTGTCATCGCCGGGATCGAGGAGCGCGCGACGCATATAGTCGACCAGCGCTGGGTGCTCGTCGTACATCTGGCGTACTGCGTTGTTTCGGCCGGTTGCCACTTGCTCGGGATTGCCGTCGCCGCGTATGGAGTCGATGGCGGCGGCATGACGGTCGACGATGTACTGCTCGACGGCTGATCGCAGCCCGTCTTTGGTTTTGAAATGGTGTTGAACCAGCCCGACGGCAACGCCCGCGTGCGCAGCAACGGCCCGCATTGATATGGCGGTAACCCCCTCGGCAGCAAAGAGTTCCAGCGCGGCGTTGCGGATCCGCGCCTTTGTGGTCAGGTCACGTTCGAGTGGTTCACCACTGCCCATGTCGTCTCCCCATATCAACCACTATACAAGTGAACTCATTTTCGAGTTCTTGCAGACTATACAGTACGAATGTATAGTTCGATCATCACATTCATAGTAGGAGGCGCGGTGCACGACATCGTTCATGGCCTGCCGTCCACGCATGGCGACCACTACCAGCTCAACACCGACACACTGATCCGGCATGCCGCACGCACCTACCCGGAGCAGGAGATCGTCTACCGCACCACCGATGGCGGCTGGGGCCGCTACACCTACGCGGACTGCTATCGGCGGGTGCGCCGGCTGGGCAACGCCTTGCGTGGCCTCGGCGTCGGCCCGGCGGACGTCGTCGGGGTGATCGACTGGAACAGTAAACGGCATTTCGAACTGTATTGGGCGATACCAGCATTGGGATCGGTGATGCTGCAGATGAATCTACGGCTGGCAACCGACGATCTCGCGTTCGTCACCGACCACAGTCACGCCAAGGTGATCTTCGTGGACGAGACACTGCTCCCGGTCGCCGAAGCGCTCGCCGCGGCCGGCGTCGGCGTGCAGACCTGGGTCGTGATGACCGACAAGCCGCTGTCGGAGGTGGCCACCACGCTGCCGAATGCGGTGTCGTTCGAGGAGCTGATGGACGATGCGTCCGAGGACATCGACTTCCCGATGATCGACGAAACCTCCGCCTACAGCGCCTGTTACACGACCGGCACCACCGGCAAGCCCAAGGGTATCTACTACTCTCACCGCGGGATCTACCTGCATTCGGTCTCGGAGGCGCAGGGATTGTCTCTGACGGTCGACGACACGATCATGCTGATCACCCCGATGTTCCATGGCAACTGCTGGGGTCTGCCGCAGGCCGGCGTGTTCGCGGCCACGCGGTTCGTGCTCCCCGGTCGCTACGCCGCGGAGGAGACATCCACCTTGGTGGACGCGATGATCGCCGAGGACGTCACCGTTGCCAACGGTGCGCCCGCCATCTTCGAGCCGATGCTCCGATATATCGAAACCCTGACCACGAAACCCGATTTCGGCAGGACCCGGCTGTTGTCTGGCGCCACTGAGCCGCCACTGACGATGATGCGCGGATTCCACGACCTGACCGGGGCGGACATCGTCCAGGGATACGGTGCCACTGAGACGACACCATTGGTCACCACCAATCGGGGTATCAAGCCATCGCTGAGGGGGCTATCTGACGAGCAACAGTGGAATCACAAGCGTTACCAGGGACTTCCGATGACCGGTGTTGATATCCGGATCGTCGACGCTGGCGGTGTCGACCTGCCGCACGACGGGGCATCCGCCGGCGAGATCCTGGTGCGCGGGCCGTGGATCGTCGAGAGCTATTACGACCTCGACGACAACGACTCGCGGTTCTTCGAAGGCTATTGGCGTAGCGGCGATGTCGGCACCATCGACGAGTACGGCTATCTCAAGGTTACTGACCGCATCAAGGATGTCATTAAGAGCGGCGGCGAATGGATCAGCTCGATCGACATGGAGAACGCGATCGTCGCACACCCGAATGTCGTTGAGGCGGCAGTGATCGGCGTGCCACATCCCAAATGGCAGGAACGGCCCGTGGTGTTGGTCGCCACCAAGGACGGCGCCGACCTGCCGCTGGCCGAGATCCACGCGCTACTCGACAGCCAGTTCGCCAAATGGCAGCTGCCCGACGTCATTATCCGTCTGGAATCGTTGCCACGCACCAGCGTCGGCAAGCTCGACAAGAAGGTTATGCGCGTGAATCATGCGGACGTCTACGCTGCGCGGTCGTGATGGCGCTGTGACAGCATCCGTCGACTGCCCGGTCCTGGCTGTCACTATCGGACACACCACTGTCCGCAACGCACACGTGGAGCCGGGAGCGTACTTGCATCTCACTGAAAGTAGAACGCAATGAGCACACTCTTTCCCGACTACCGCTCCCCGTGGGAGACCGACGAGCACGCCGCGCTGCGCAATCTGGCGCGTGACTTCTTCGCCAAAGAGCTGACGCCGCACGAGGAACGGTTCGCGCAGCAGCATCAGGTCGATCGAGACGTGTGGACCAAGGCCGGCGCCACCGGCCTGCTGCTGACCGATGTGCCCGAGGAATACGGTGGCGGCGGAGGCGATTTCGGCCACGAGGCGGTGGTGCTGCAGGAGCTGGCCTTCGCCCACGACAGCGCGCTGGCGATCGCTGTGCACTCCACGATCGTCGCGCATTATCTGCTCTCCTACGCGACCGAGGAGCAGAAGCAGCGGTGGCTGCCGACCTGCGCCACGGGCGAGAGCGTGCTGGCGATCGCGATGACCGAACCCGGCACCGGATCGGACCTGCAGTCGGTGCGCACCACCGCACGCCTCGACGGCGACCACTACGTCGTCAACGGCTCGAAGACGTTCATCTCCAACGGAACCCACTGCGATCTGCTCGTCATCGTCTGCAAGACCGATCCGTCCCAGGGCGCCAAGGGCATCTCGCTGCTGGTGGCCGAGGTCGACGGGCTCGAAGGATTCGAGCGGGGCCGGGTGCTGCAGAAGATGGGCCAGCACGGTCAGGACACCCGGGAGCTGTCGTTCACCGACATGCGGGTGCCGGCCGCGAACCTGCTGGGCGGCGTCGAGGGGCAGGGCTTCATCCAGCTGATGAGCCAGCTGCACCGGGAGCGTCTGGCCATCGGGCTGGGCGCGGTGGCCGCCGCCGAGGCCGCGGTGATCGAGGCGGTCGCCTACGCGAAGCAGCGCGAGGCGTTCGGTAAACCGCTGCTGTCCTTTCAGAACACGAAATACGTTCTGGCCGAATGCAAGGCGGAGGTGCTGGCCGGCAAGACGCTGATCGATCACTGCATCGGGCGGGCGATCGACGGGACGCTCGACCCGGCGACCGCGTCGATCGCGAAGCTGTGGGGCACCGAGAAGCAGATCGAGGTCACCGATCGCTGCCTGCAGATCTTCGGCGGCTACGGCTACATCATGGAATACCCGATCGCCCGGATGTACGCCGATGCGCGGGTCCAGAAGATCTACGGCGGCACCAGCGAGATCATGAAGGAACTCATCAGTAGATCCCTCTAAGGCAGGAGAATCCGATGCAATCGAGTGCCACTAGGCCCGTCCACGGAGTACCGGCAGCGGGCCAGGTATCGGACCGTGTCTCGGTTCTGGACCGTGCATCACAGCTCGAGCAGGCGATGGCCGGCATCAATGTTGCCCTCGCGGTACGCGTCCCACCGGCCGACCCAACTCGCGGTATCGACCTTGGCATGCAAAAGCGGACTTATCGCGAGCTGGCGGTGGTCAATATGCAGTGTGGCCCTCTGTCGGCTGCACGCACAAGCCGGCAGGCCGCCGAGTCGGATGGTGCTCTCATGACTGCACTCCTGGTCCGTTCTGGCACCGAATTGATCGGACAGGACGATTCGACGACTCTGCTGCGGAAAGGTGACCTGCTCTTGTGGAACTGCGAGCGACCCGCCCGATTTACGGTGGGCAATCTCGTCGAAAAGCGATTAATGGTGGTCCCTACTGGCTTACTGACCGCAGTGGGCTCCAGCCGATTGGTCGAGTCTGGTCTGATCGTTAGGCGACGATCACCGGCGACCGAGTTGCTGGACCATTTCCTGGAATCGCTGCTCGTAGCCGGCGAGGATCTGGGTTCTACGGCGGTATGCACCGTCCGCAATGCCGCGCTAGAGCTTCTCGTCGGTTCGCTGCACCCGAGCGACGGCGGGGGAGGTCCGGCACCGTCGATGGCTTTGCGACCAGCGATTGAAGACTGGATCGACCATCATCTTCCGGACACAGTGATCACTCCTGCGTCAGTGGCAGCGGCACACGCGGTCTCAGTCCGCACCGTCCATCGGATGTTTGCCGAAACCGGGGATACTCTCGGCTCAGTTGTGCGATTGCGGCGATTGATGCGTGCCCGGCGCGAGCTTGAGTGCACTCACCATTCGATCACGGCGATCGCGTCGCGCTGGGGGTACTCGGACTCGAGCCACTTCACCCGAACTTTCAAGCACCAGTTCGGCATGTCGCCAACTGATCACCGCGCACTATGTCGACAAGACGACGAGGGCCGCGAAGGCGAGGTTGTGGGCAACGGCGTTGCAGTCCAATCGCATGGCACTAGGGTTCACGCACCTACGACTGTGAGGCAGAACACTCTGACTTGATTGGGGAAGGCCCCCGATCGAGGAGGAATCATGAAACTCTCTTCGAAGGTCTGGTCGGCAGTCGGCGTCTTGCTCATTGCCCTGGCCCTGGCCATCTGGTTTGTCGTCGTGCCGAGTGCTACCAAATTTCCGTCGAAAACTAAATACAACTCAACACTATTCGGGTGTCGCAAACTTGCTCGATGCGCAAGCGCTCGGCCGCGGCGATGTCGCGCACGCGTTCATCAGCAACGCTCCGGTGACAATGGATCGAACAGTCAAGGCGGTAAAGACCTCTGGAAACACCGTTGTGGTCACCGACAATTCGACGGTCCAGGTCGCGACGCAGACGTTGACTGACGACCATACGTATTCGATCAACCGGACCAACATGCTGCCGACGGATCCGCCGAACGGACAGCAGGTCGAGCACACGGACGGTTACACCGTCACGCTGCCGATCGGCCCTAAAGGATCTGGCAGCTCGTATCGCTTGAATGACAACGCGACGCAGCAGGCATTCCCATTGAACTACCGAGCCGCGGCAAAAGTACATGGCCGCAACGTGTATGAGTACAACTCGACCGGGACAGGTGCAGTGAAGAGCCCGTCGCTGCTGAAGACGCTCCCGCCTGCGCTACCCAGTGCTATTGCCGCACAGTTGATGCCAAGCCTCCCTACCGCCAGCCAGGAAGCGATAAAGCAGGCAGGTCCGATCCCTCCTGCGATACCGCTGTCCTACATGGCGACCACGAACTATGACCTGCAGGTCGACAAGCAACTCGGGGCACCGCTATCGGTCGCGATCGACCGCACGGTAACCGCGTATGCCGATCTCGGCGGGAAACAGATCGAACTATTGCCCGTGTTGCAACTGAACGTGAAGACGACTGACCAGTCGGTGGCGAGCGCGGCCAAGACCGCACACAAGAGCGGACTCATGCTCACGATCATGAGCACCTGGTTGCCCACCATTCTGACGATCCTTGGAGTCTTCCTGCTCCTTTGGACAGTGTGGCGGGAACTACGGCGGCGGCGATCTGCGCCCGACGCGCCGGTCGATGACAAGCAACCGGTGAACAGCCACTAGCCGAACGCGACGAATTGGTCCGCCCGCAAATGGCGCTCCTGTTCAAGCACGTGGCGTTGCGATCCACGCTTCGCGCGTGTGTGACGCAGCACACTATCCACGATGGGCGATCGCCCGAATTCTTTCATTGATTGGAGCAAGTAATGAAAATGCAAGCCGCAGTTCTCTGGGGTCCCGGCCAGGATTGGAGTGTCGAAGAAGTCGAGCTCGACGGGCCCCAGGAAGGCGAAGTGCTCATCCGCTACGAAGCGAGCGGGCTGTGCCACTCCGACGATCACGCTCGCACCGGCGACATGCCGATCGCCGTCCCCACCGTCGGCGGCCACGAGGGGGCAGGTGTCATTGAAGAAGTCGGTCCAGGAGTCAAGAACCTACGGCCCGGTGACAAGGTTGTGTGTTCGTTTCTTCCCGCATGCGGACAGTGCCGGTGGTGCTCGACTGGACAGCAGAATCTTTGCGACATGGGCGCATTCATCCTTGCCGGCACCATGCTCGACGGCAGCTACCGTCGCCGCGCCCGCGGAAAGGATCTCGGCGCCCTATCGCTGCTGGGAACTTTCGCTGAGTACGGCACGGTGCACCAAGAGTCCGTGGTGAAGGTAGACGACGACGTACCACTTGAGCGAGCGTGTCTACTTGGTTGCGGAGTAACCACGGGGTGGGGCTCGGCGGTGAACACCGCAAAGGTCCAACCGGGCGATACCGTCGTCGTCATCGGCTGCGGCGGCATTGGCGGCAGCGCGATCCAGGGCGCCCGGATAGCGGGCGCCGAGAATATCGTCGCGGTGGACATTGTCGAATCAAAGAGGCAGCAGGTAATGCCACTCGGGGCAACGCATTTCTGCACAAGCTTCGAGGAGGCCACCGCGCTTGTGGCCGACCTCACCCGCGGTGTAATGGCGGACTCGGCGATTCTCACAGTCGGAGTCGTCGCCGGCGAAATGATCGGGCAGACGCTGGAGTTGGTGCGAAAAGGCGGTGTGGGTGTTGTCACCGGTATTGCCCCGGCAACTGAGAACACTGCAACTATCCCGTTGATGATGTTCACACTCTTCCAAAAGCGTTTGGCTGGAAGTCTTTTCGGCGAAGCTAACCCGAGAGCCGACATTCACCGGCTGCTCCGACTGTACCGAGACGGCCAACTCAAGCTCGACGAGACCGTCACCGCCGAGTACCAACTCGGCGATATCAATCAGGGATATCAAGACATGTTCGATGGCAAGAACATTCGCGGGATCATCACGCACAGCCACTGAGATGCAAGCACTCACGGAGGAACACATGATCGACCAGAACGCACTGTTCATCGATGGCGCATTGTCACCAGCCCACGCGCCCGAACGCATCGAGATATTGTCCGCGGCCACCGAAGAAGTCATCGGACGCGCACCAGCAGCAGATGAGGACGACGTCGACGCCGCGGTTGCCGCGGCACGACGTGCATTCGACGATCCGCGTGGTTGGTCGGCGTGGAGCCCCGACGACCGCGCAGCGGCGATCGAGCGGCTTGCCGACGAGTTGGAGGCGCGCGCGCCGCAACTCACCGAATTGGTCTCGTCGCAAAACGGGATGCCGATTGCCATCGCCGGAACGCTCGAATCCGGGCTTCCCGCGACCGTGTACCGGTATTACGCCAACCTCATTCGGACCACAGAACTGGAGCAGACACGTCCAGGCGTACTCGGTGGCCGCGCCATTGTTCGGCAGTCCCCCGTCGGTGTGGTCGCCGCGATCGTGCCATGGAACTATCCAAACCTGGTCACTGCCTTGAAGGTGGCGCCTGCGTTGGCCGCTGGCTGCACCGTGGTGGTGAAGCCCAGCCCGGAAACAGTCTTGGACTCTTATGTTTTCGCAGAAGCGGTCGCCGCCGCGAACATACCCGCGGGAGTCGTCAACATCGTTCCCGGGCGGGCGAGCACTGGCTCCTACCTCGTGTCACACCGAGACGTCGACAAGGTCACGTTCACCGGATCGACCACCGTCGGCCGCCAAATCGCAAAGACCTGTGGTGAGTTACTCCGCCCAGTGACCCTCGAGCTCGGGGGAAAGTCGGCAGCGATCATCCTCGACGATGCTGACCTCACTGCGAACATCGAAGGACTGTTTCAGGCGACGTTACTGAATAACGGTCAGACCTGTGTGCTGAATGGCCGAATTCTTGTCCCTCGCAACAGGTTCGACGAGTCGCTTGAGGTCTTCGCCGGACTCGTGAATGGTGCTGTCATCGGCGATCCACTTGATCCGAGTACACAGGTCGGGCCACTGGTCACTGATGCGCACCGCAACCGGGTGGAGGCACACATCGCAAGAGCCAAGGACGACGGCGCTCGCGTTGTTGCCGGCGGCGGTCGGCCGGCCCACCTCGATCGTGGTTGGTATGTACAACCCACCCTCTTCTCGGATGTTGATCCGTCGAGTCCCCTTGCGCAAGAAGAAGTGTTCGGACCGGTACTCGCTCTGATGCCATACGACGACGTCGGTCAGGCGGTTCAGATCGCTAACGATTCGGCATACGGGTTGGCCGGCACCGTGTGGACCGCAGATGAGGCTCACGGTATCCAGATCGCCGAGCAGATCGAATCTGGCACGGTAGGTGTCAACTACTACATGCTCGACCCGGTTGCGCCATTCGGCGGTATCAAAGCGAGCGGTTTGGGGCGCGAACTCGGCCCCGAAGGCCTCGCGGCATGCATGCGAACCCACACGACATATCTGTCGACCAGCGCGTAGCCACCCCGTGTGTCGTTCCTGCCGCAGTGCCCACCGGGCAGGAACGACACACGGACTGAGGGGAGGTTCCTGACATCACGGAGAGACATGACGGCTGGCGCTACGGGGACAAAGTCATCGTGCGCGCACGGCACGCAGCGGCGGTGCCAGCGTTTGGCTATGTGATCGGCAAACCCGACCGTTTGGGATCTATCCCTGTTCGCCTGGATGACGGATCCGCATGCTGGTATCACGCGGATGCACTCGTCCGGCTAGCAAGATGGTGAACCGTATTAGGATGCCTGACGATATTTTTGAGGACATTCTCTACTTTATTTTCAAGGCGCACTCGCGCGCGGTGCCGGCGCCGGGCTCCGACTTCGTCTCGCCCCGGACCTACACCAGCCATATAGGTGCGCCCGGAACCATCGGCGTCGAAATAGGTTGCCCTGCCCTGACCAAACGATCCGTCATTCACGGCGGAGACAGACCCGTTTCGATACGCCCATGGCCGGTGGCCGTTTCTCCGGCGCAGTTCCAGTGAAGCCCGTCGATGACGACGAAGACACTGCGAGCAGAGGCACGAAGCAGCCTGATCCGGCCACCGGAAGGGGTGTTGTTAGCGACTAGCGAGGTTGCGTGCATCGGTCGGGCCGCCGCGCCGCGGGTCGGTGTGGTCGAACGGTTCGGTGTGGTCGAGGTCGATCTGCCAGACCGGGGCGTTGCAGCCGGGGAAGGTGCAGCACAGTTCGCCGGCACGCACCAGGGCCTGGAGCTTCTTCGACGGGGTGTACCGCGTTGTCGAACTGTCCGCCTCGGGAGGCGATACCGGTGGCGCGTCGGGCGCGGCGGGGTTCGGTGCGGGATGGATGTAGGTGCGTCGGGCTTCGGCGAGCAGCTGCCGGGCGGTGTCGGCGTCGAGGATGCCGTGGCGGTCGAGGAATGCGGGGTCGTTGTCTAGACCGATCAGGGTCGACAGGTTGACCACGATGTGAAAGGTCGCGCGCGGCGCCGGCGATGACGACGGCGACGCGTCCGGACCCGGAGGGTCGGCGACAACCGTGTCGCTGTCCGGGGTGTCGGTGTCATCGTTCCCGGAGTGGCGCGCGGGTGCCTCAGTCGTGTGGTCGGCGGTGTCCACTGTCGCTGCGTCGACGTCGCCGGTGGTGTTGGCTTCAATGTCCATTGCGGCAGGTCGGCAGTCGTCGCATTCGCACGCGATAGAAGCTTCGCCCCGCGCGAGCGCTTTCAGAGCATCGACTCGGCGGTTGGCCAACTTTCGAGGGTCACCGGCGTGGACCGCGGTGGCCATCGCCGTCAGGCGGGCGTCGAACTCGGCGGAATCAGCAGTGGGCAGCGTGCCGGAGATCCGGGACTGCCCGGGTGTGAACCGGTCGGGGGTGACGGTCACCTTGCGGTCGGATTTCACTCGCTCCTTGCGTCGGCGGATCGCGTCGGGTGCCCACTTGGCGACGATGGAATCGACCATGGCGGTGAACCGGGCCGTGGACATCGGTGCGCGGGCGAAGATCGCCTCGGCGAGATGGGCGTCGACGGTCTGCATCTCTTCGTCGTCGGTGATGAGGTCGGTGCGTTTGAGGGCGATGAGGAAGCGGCGCTTGTCGATTCGACCGCACGCGAGTGCGTGTCCGGTGAAGGAGAGTCGGTAGCGCAGTGCGTCGCCGGCTTCGATGAGATCTTTCGCCTCGGCCGGCGTCACGGTGAGGGTGGCACCGACTTCGGCGATGGCCTGTTCGAGACCGTTGGGCCCGAACTGCTCGTAGGGATTCTCACCAGCGGCCACCCGCGCGGACAGGTGCTCGAAGGCTTCGATGGAGTCGAGTTCGCCGCTGTGCGTCTCGGCGCGCCGCTGCGCGTAGTCCATCTCGCGTTCGTCGTGAATGAGGCTGGCAACGACCATCATTCGATGCGCCGACGCTGCCGCCAAACCCGCGCAGTGGTTGAGGACCTCGACGAGTTCGGCAGCGGAGAGTTCATGGTCGGGACGAAAGCGCGGCTCGACCGACTCCTGTGATGGGTCCACAGATGTAGTGGACCCGGCCCCCGCCCCCGATGACATACCTCCACGATACTCGAATATATGTTCGAGTCAAGGGTGTATTTGTTTCTCCTTCGAATATCCGATGATGCAACCACGACGCACCGACAGGTCATCCTCAGATCGAGGTCAGCGATGTCCGCGTGGCAGGCCGATGCGGATCAGGCGTGGGTCCTGCGTGATCTCGCGTACCTCGAATGTCGGGTCGATCTCCTCCGCCACCCGATCGACGATCAGAGAACCGTTGCTGTCGAACCCGATTCGGTGGTGAGTCAACCTGGTCGTGAACTTCCAGACGGCCATCGCTTCGACCTCAGTGGTGACCGAGTCTTCGCATCGGACACAGTCGAGTGCTGCGTCACTGTCCGGATCGTCGGCGTGTTCGTCGCATGGCTCCCAGTCCGAGGTGACGAGGTATCCGGGGTCCCACAGGGAGCCCTCCGTCGGCGGCCATTCCACCGAGTACCACTCGCCGGCAGCGATTCCGTACGTTCCGATGGCCTCGTCGAGCACGGCCTTGCGGTCGGCTTCGGTCCATTCGATCCGGGGTGGAATCGCCACGTCCTCGATGGGGTCGATTCCGGCGTAGTCGGCGGGATCGCCGAGCAGTTCGGTATCGGTGGCCTCGTGCTGCGTTGCCCGACCGACGGATTCATGTGTGTCGAGCACTGCGGCCTCGGCTGTCGCAGCGTCGATATCCGCTGCCAGGTAGGCGGCGGAGTTCATCCGCTCATGAACCGCTCTCGCCGGGATCCGCGAGACGAGTTCGTCGACCACCGCTTGCTCGGCGTCGTAGAGCGCTCCGGATGCCAAGCGGAGTGCCGTCTTCCCAACCGGCACAGAGATTCCCGATGTCCGGCAGTCCCACAACTCGGCGGCGATCCGATCGCGCCGGTCGACCAACTCCCACGCGAGAGCTCTGGCTGATTCGCCGGATGTCGAGTGTGGGATCAGCGACTGCTCCTGCAACTCGGCGATGATCCGAGTGAACCGATCGGAGCCTTCGCCGGACGAGTCGATCCAGTGATCGTTCGTGAACGTGCCCAACGCGGCACCTCCTCCCTGACGTTCTGTCTCGGTCGTCCATTCCTACGCCGAGAACCTACTCGGGGCCAGTGACATCAATCGTGGGGTGACTCGTCGCAATCGGACGGCGATCGTTGTGGTGGATGTCGGTGCCGCGTCGCATTCTGGTGACGGAAGCCGACAGGTCAACTCGGCCGAACCGAGAGGAGGCGACATGGTGAACTCGAAAGCCCTCGCAGAATTCATTGATTCGGCCGAGGCCGGCGCTCGCGCGGGCATCGTGCGCGAGACCGGAGAGATGTGCCGTTCCCATCGACACCGCCATTCATCGTCTGCGATCGACTCGATGAGCCCACTGACGGGCGTGGATTTCGAGGGGCCCGCGGAGGCCGAGCGAGGCGTCGCCTGATGGCGCCCGAACCCGTCCGACTCCCCGCCGCGATGGCGTCCCCGGCAGTCGGCTGCACTGTGAACGCCGGCTGGTATCCGCTCTTGGTTCGCCTCCATCGCCGGCTCTCAGCCGTCACCGACGACTTCACCTACGCGCAGATCAAAGAGAAGTTCGGGGTTTTGCGCTGCTACCTCAATTACGGAAACTCGGTCGACGATTTCACGTGGAGCCTTTGCGAGCTCCTGGTCGACGCGACAACCGACGAGTCGAGCACCGTATGCGAATTCTGCGGCGACCGAGGAGAAACCCGGTACGACCTTTCCTGGATCAAGACGACCTGCGGAGATTGCTGACCGTAACGTTCGGCGGTGAGCAAGACCTGGGTCATCTGAAGCGGCGCGCAGATCGCCGAATGGACGAAGATCGCCCCGGGTACGACGAATGGTCGTGTGCTGACTCCGCGTCTCAGCCGATCCCGCGCGACAGCATTTGCCCGACAACCAGACCGAGTGCACCCTCGGCAAACCTCGAGACCGGCCCGACGGCGGTGTCCAGCGCCTCGTCGTAGCCGTCGCGTGCCTCGCCCCACAGGCGGCCCGACGAGCCGTTCGGCGTGACCCCGATCAGGGCGATGAGCTCACCGGTGGTGGGGATGCAGATCGCCCAGACGAATCGTGTCTCCGACTCCCAGTCACGCTGCGCCGCAGCGACGTACGCGGCGGGGTCGTCGACCTCGAGATGAGACAACGCCGGGACGTCGGTGATCCGCTCGTCCGCACGAAGCGCACGCAGATACCACGTCCCGGCGTTGATCTCGACTGGTTGCATTGCCTTGTTGTACGCCCGCCCTTCGAGGCTCGTCGCTTGCGCTCCTCGCACCTCAGGGAGCAGGGGCGCTCGCACCTCAGGCAGCGAGGGAGCGGTGTGTCTTACTTCAGCTCGAGCAGCACCGTGCCCTGGGTGACGGCAGCACCGGCCTCGATGGTGAGGCCGGTGACGACGCCGTCCTTGTGGGCGGTGACCGGGTTCTCCATCTTCATGGCCTCGAGGACGACGACCAGATCGCCGGCGGCGACCTCCTGGCCCTCCTCCACGGCGACCTTGACGACGGTGCCCTGCATCGGAGCTGCCACGGCGTCGCCGGAAACGGCTGCGCCGCCACCCTTCTTGCGCGAACGTGCCTTCGGCTTCTTGCGGACGACGCCGTTGGCCGAGCCGCCACCGCCACCGAGGGCGAGATCGCCGGGCAGCGACACCTCGACGCGACGGCCGCCGACCTCGACGACGACGTTCTGCCGCGGGGCGGCCTCGTCGTCTTCGATGGGCTCGCCGCCGGTGTACGGCTCGATCGGGTTCTCCCAATCGGTCTCGATCCACTTGGTGTAGACGTCGAACTTCTCGCCGTCGCCGATGAAGGCGGGGTTGGAGACGATGTGCCGGTGGAACGGGATGACCGTCGCCAGGCCCTCGACCTCGAACTCGGCGAGTGCGCGACGCGAACGCTCCAGCGCCTGCTCGCGGGTCTCGCCGGTGACGATCAGCTTGGCCAGCATCGAGTCGAACTGGCCGCCGATGACGTCACCCTCGACGACGCCGGAGTCGACGCGGACGCCGGGGCCGGTCGGCTCCTTGTAGACCGAGATCGGTCCCGGGGCGGGCAGGAAGTTGCGGCCGGCGTCCTCACCGTTGATGCGGAACTCGAAGGCGTGACCGCGCGGGGTCGGGTCCTCGGTGATCTCCAGCTTCTCGCCGTTGGCGATGCGGAACTGCTGACGCACCAGGTCGATGCCCGCGGTCTCCTCGGTGACCGGGTGCTCCACCTGCAGGCGGGTGTTGACCTCGAGGAACGAGACCAGCCCGTCGCTGCCGACCAGGAACTCGACCGTGCCGGCGCCGTAGTAGCCGGCCTCGCGGCAGATGGCCTTGGCGGACTCGTGGATCTTGGTGCGCTGCTCGTCGGTCAGGAACGGGGCCGGGGCCTCCTCGACCAGCTTCTGGAATCGACGCTGCAGCGAGCAGTCGCGGGTGCCGGCGACGATGACGTTGCCGTGCTGGTCGGCGATGACCTGGGCCTCGACGTGGCGGGCCTTGTCGAGGTAGCGCTCGACGAAGCACTCGCCGCGACCGAACGCCGCGACGGCCTCACGCGTGGCCGACTCGAACAGATGCGGGATCTCCTCGATCGTGTACGCGACCTTCATGCCACGTCCACCGCCGCCGAATGCCGCCTTGATGGCGACCGGCACGCCGTGCTCCTGGGCGAAGGCGACGACCTCGTCGGCGTCCTTCACCGGATCCTTGGTGCCGGGGGCCATCGGTGCGTCGGCCTTGAGCGCGATGTGGCGCGCGGTCACCTTGTCGCCGAGGTCGCGGATCGACTGCGGGGACGGACCGATCCAGATCAGCCCGGCGTCGATGACGGCCTGCGCGAAGTCGCCGTTCTCCGACAGGAAGCCGTAACCCGGGTGGATCGCGTCGGCGCCGGACTTCTTGGCCGCGTCGAGGATCTTGTCGAAGACCAGGTACGACTCCGCCGATGTCTGCCCGCCCAGTGCGAAAGCCTCGTCCGCGAGTTTGACGAACAGTGCGTTCGCGTCGGGCTCGGCGTACACCGCGACGCTCGCGATGCCTGCATCCCGGGCGGCGCGGATCACGCGGACAGCGATTTCGCCACGGTTGGCGATGAGGACCTTGCTGATTGCGGACGGAGTGTTCGCAGAGGTACTGGGCACTTGTTCTCCTGGGCCTTACTCGTACTCAGGTGCACGACGCGGTAGCGCACGCGACACGTTGGGCGGACGTCGGTCAAGTCTGGCGGCCCGCCGTCACCGGCCGGGATGCGGACGGCGAGGGCGATGCGACACCTTCGCGGTGCAGGTGTCGCGACCTTCCGGGCAATACCCTAGCCCACCGAGCAATCGTTCGGTGGAGCCCTGGGTCACAACGCCGGAGAGAATGTGCTCGCATCACCGAGGCGTCGGACCAGTTCGGCGAAAGCACGCAGGTAGGCGTGGACGGGACCACCTGTCGGGTCGATCGCCCAACCGTCTTCGGAACGGGCCTCGGCGGCGGGAAATGTGACGTTTCCCTCATGTTGTGCACCCGGAGTGTTCGCCGAGGCGGTGACGCCGAGCTCACGCAGCGGCGACTCGCGCGGGAACCGGGCGGAGTACCGCAGTCCCGACGGGGTGCGGTTGATCCAGATGTACACCTCGTCGGGCGAATAGCTGTGACTGCGGAGGACCTTCGCACGCCCCGCGTCGGCGGCCCCGGCGCCCGGTGCATAGCGCGTGTCGATGAACGAGATGACGAACCGCGGGCCACCCTCGTGCCCGATCAGGTCGGCCACCCGCAGGAACGGCAGCGAAGCGCCCTGACGCCCGTGCTTGAGCGCGGCGGTGGATCGGACGACGGCCTGGTCGAACGTCGGGGAGTCGGACATGTCGAGACAGAAGGGAGCGACCCCGACGAACCAGCCGAGGGAGGTCAGCCAGCGGGCGTCGTCGCGCGTGTGCCGCGGCAGCACACAACGGAACTGCCGATCGCCGGTCAGTTCGTGGTGCACCACGGCGAAGGCCGCCAGCACTCCGGCGGTCAGCGTGCCGCCGGCCTCCGAGCAGATCGCGGTGAACCGGTTGGCCGTCGCGTCGTCGGCGACCACACCCCACAGCGACTCCTGGGGGAGTGCCGCGTCCGTGTCGACATCGTCGGGGGTGCGGTGATCGTTGGCCGGGTCAGCCGTGTGCAGGCCGGGCATGTCACCGTTGCCGGCGGCCAGGAACTCCGACCACAGGCCGACGGCCGGATGATCGCGCCCGGTCTGGTCGGCGAGCCGGCGTTCCGCGGCGCTGAAGTCGACATAACTGCCGACCTCGGGCAGATTCGCGCCGCGATGCTCCCGCGCCGCCCGGTACATCGACACCAGCTCCTGCTGGGCCATGATCAGCGAGTACCCGTCGACCAGCGAGTGATCGGCGGCGAAGAGGAGCGTGAACGAGCGTTCGCGTCCGACCGTCGCGAACCGGTAGGCCGGCCAGTGCAGCGGCGCGGTGGCGCGATCGAACGAGCCCGCCAGTTGCTCCACGAGCGGACCCGACTCGGCGTACCAGCCGACCCGGCCCATCTTGAGTTTCACGGTCCCCGGCGCGGTGGTCAGCCGCTGCAGGCCGGAGCCCTTGATCACGACGTGACTACGCAGCACCTCGTGCCGGTCGATCCACTGGGTCAGCACCGACCGGATGGCCGGGATCGACAGCGGCTCGTCGAACTCGATGCTCAACCCGAGCCAGGCCTCACGTCCGCCCTCGCGACGCGTGCGGACCCGGTACTCGAACGCCGCCCGCAGATGCTGCTCGTGATTGTGCGAGGTCAGGCGCGAGTCGTAGTCCCAATTACCCAGTCCGCCCGGCACATACGGCGTCCACTCGACGAGACCGCCGGGCGCGATGGGTTCGTCGCGGATCTGGATGAACTTCATGCCCCGGGCGTGTCGGGCACCTGGGCGCGAACCTGCGCCTTGATGCGGCCCAGCATGCCCGCCATACCCCGCAGGCGCAGCGGACTCACGGCGCTGCCGAGTCCCAGGTCGTAATAGAAATCCGATGGCACGTCGAGGATTTCGCGCGCCGACGCGGTGTCGAGTCCCTGATGAAGGATGGCGGCGAAACCGCGGGTCGTCGGCGCCTCGCGCGGAGCGCTGAAATACAGCCGCACCGACGACGGGTCGGCGGCGTCGACGGACAGGAAGACCGGCGACTGGCACTCGGGTACCGGTTCCATCGCATCCTGCTCGAGATGCGCCGGTATGTCCGGCAATTCGCCGGCGAACTCGAGCAGGAGCGTGACCTTGTCGGAGTCGTCGAGTGCGCCGAAGTCGTCGACGATCTCGGCCAGGGCTGGAGGCAGACTCATCGTGCGGTCGGGTTCACTCGGTGCCGGGAACGGCGCCCGGCTCCTCGCCGACGGCGATCGGCACGCGCACCGCGTTGCCCCACTCGGTCCACGATCCGTCGTAGTTGCGGACCGCGGTGTGCCCCAGCAGATGTGTCAGCACGAACCAGGTGTGGCTCGACCGCTCACCGATGCGGCAGTAGGCGATCGTGGGCGTCTTCGGGTCGAGCCCGGCGTAGATCTCGTCGAGTTCGGCGCGGCTGCGGAAACGGCCGTCGGGGGCAGCGGACTTCGCCCACGGGATCGAGATGGCGGTCGGGATGTGCCCGCCGCGCAGCGCGCCCTCCTCCGGGTAGTCCGGCATGTGCGTGCGCTCGCCGGTGTACTCCTGCGGGGAACGGACGTCGACGAGGGGCTCGGTGCCCAGGGCCTCCAGGACCTGCGGCGCGAACGCGCGGATCTTGGCGTCGTCGCGCTCGACCACCGGGTAGTCCGACCGCGGGTAATCGGGGACGTCGAAGGAGGTGTCACGGTCCTCGGCCATCCAGGCGTCGCGGCCACCGTCGAGCAGGCGGACGTCCTCGTGGCCGAACAAGGTGAAGACCCACAGCGCGTAGGCGGCCCACCAGTTGCTCTTGTCGCCGTAGATCACGACAGTGTCGTCGCGTTCGATTCCCTTGCTGCGCATCAGTTCCGCGAACTGCTCGCCGTTGATGTAGTCGCGCGTGACCGGGTCGTTGAGATGAAGGTGCCAGTCGATCTTCTGAGCGGTCGGGATGTGGCCGATGTCGTAGAGCAGCACATCCTCGTCGGACTCGATGATCTTGAGTCCTTTGGCGCCGAGATGCGCCGACAGCCACTGGGTCGTCACCAGCCGCTCGGGGTGGGCGTAGTCGGCGAAGGCCGGATTCGGGTCGGTGTCAACGCTCACGGTGCTCTCCAGCTCGCTGTTCGGACGTTCCGCGTGGATCACGCGCGGACCATCTGCGGTCCCGCTGATAAAGCGTAGGGCATCGGCCGGAGCGTGCTTCGATCAGACGACAAACCCCAGGTGAAGCGGGTCCCGCCTGCTACGTTCGCCGAATGATCGATCGACGCGGGCCCCTCGCGATGCGGTGGGCGGTCGCTCTGGCCGCCGTGGTGACACTGACCGTCGGAAGCGGATGCGCACTCATCCCGTCCGAGAATTCCGGGGAGTCCCGTCCGTCGTCCGCGTCGACAAGCAGCGCACCGAGTCCGACGCCGTCGCGCTCAACGGACCCGACCGGCGACGCCGACGCGGCGCAGTGCCGGCCCGACGACTGCCCGAAGTTGCCGACGCCGACCGCGGAACTCATGACCAGCGGGGTCACCCCGGCCAACGTGGACACCGCGGTGCCCGACTACCTGACCACGCTCCTCGACGACCTCGACCAGACATGGGGTGGGTGGTTCGACGAACTGGGCTGGGGCGACCCGGCACCGGGACGGGTGCTGATCGAGTCCGGCACCTCCTTCGCCACGGAGTGCATTGCCGGCGACGAGGATTCGAACCCCGTACCGATCCCGTCCGACGAGGCCAACGCGTTCTTCTGTGGAGTGGACACCGAACCGAACGGAGAGGGCACCCCGACCGAGGGCAGCATCGTGCTCCCGGTCGACACCTTCGCGGCCATCTGGGACGGCAACGTCTTCGGGGTGCCATCGCCGATCGTCGGCGACTTCACCGCGGCGATCGTGGTCGCTCACGAATACGGCCACAACGTCGTGTTCCGGATGGCCGAGGCGTTCGACATCCCCGACAGCCGTCTCCCGGCCGGCAAGAACAGCGAGCTCATCGCCGACTGCCTGGCCGCGAACTGGGGTGCAACCGCCTACCAGCGTGATGCGCTCGGCGCGCGGGAGATCCTGCAGGTCGCGACGCTGCTGCCGATCATCGGCGACACCGGCGGCGCGTCCGGACACGGCTCGGCGCGCGAACGTGCGGTGGCGTTGACGGTCGGACTGACCGGCCCGCAGTTCAACCGCCAGGGTCAGCCGGTCGACTGCATCGAGCGGTACTGGCCGGAATTCTTCGAGGTGGAGTAGGGCCACCTCAGGGAGCGGGTCGTCGTCAGTGGCGCCAGAAGTCGGTGACCGAGAGCCCGACGTCGGCCAGGAGGGTGCGGACCAGCGGCAGGCCGATACCGATGACCGACGACGGGTCGCCCTCGATGCGCTCGACCAGCCAGCCACCCAGACCGTCGAGGGTGAATGCGCCGGCCACCTGTAGAGGTTCACCGCTGGCGACATACCGCTCGATGACGTGGTCGTCGGCGGCGGCGAAATGGATCGTGGTGGAGCTCGTCCCGCCGGCGGTCGCGGGCCGGTCGAGGCGGATCAGGTGATGGCCGGTCAGCAGGTCCGCGCTACGACCGCGCATCTCCGACCACTGCGCGACGGCGCGTTCGGGGGTGTGCGGTTTGCCGAGCAGCCGGCCGCCTAGATGGAGCATCGAGTCGCAGCCGATGACGGCCACGGCGCTGCCGGACCCGGCGAGTTCGGCGATCTCCGGAAGTGCCGCAACGGCTTCCGCCTTCGCGCGGGCGAGTTCGGCGACCACCACACCGGCCGGTGTGGAATCGGGGAGCGCGGCGAGGAGCGCATCCTCGTCGACATCCGACACCCGCACGACCGGCTCGACGCCTGCCGCCCGAAGGATGCGGAGCCGGGCAGGGGAGGCCGAACCGAGTACGAAGATCGGGCCGGGAGTACCCGGCCCGATCTCGGATTCGGATGTCATCGTCAGTAACGCAGGTTGGTGAAGCTTCCCGGGCCGCCCCACTGCGGACGCAGCCGGTCGATCGGGTGGCCCCAGTCGTTCCGGGTCTCGGGCTCGGCCGAACCGCCGCCCGAACCGGCACCGGCGAGGACGGTCACCAGCACGGCGAGGTCCTCGTCGGTCGGATTGCCGCCGACGACCGTCAGGAACGGACGCTCGGACTTCGTGGAGTCTTCGCTCACGGAATTCTCGCTCTCGGAACTGACCGCTGGTGTCACAGGGGGATGTTGCCGTGCTTCTTGGGCGGCAGGTTGACCATCTTGCGCTCGAGCAGCTTGAGCGCAGTGGCGATCTGACCGCGGGTGTGGCTCGGCGGGATCACCGCGTCCACGTATCCGCGGGCGGCCGCGACATACGGGTTGACGAGGGTGTCCTCGTACTCCTCCTGCAGCTGCAGACGCAGTGCGTCGACGTCCTCACCCTTGGCGGCCGCGTCCTTGAGCTGGCTGCGGTACACGAACCCGACCGCACCCGAGGCGCCCATGACGGCGATCTGGGCGGTGGGCCACGCCAGGTTCACGTCGGCACCCATGTGCTTGGAGCCCATGACGTCGTACGCGCCGCCGTAGGCCTTCCGGGTGATGACGGTGATCTTGCCGACCGTCGCCTCGCCGTAGGCGTAGAGCAGCTTCGCACCGCGACGGATGATGCCGCGGTACTCCTGATCGGTGCCGGGAAGGAAGCCCGGGACGTCGACCAGGGTGACGATGGGGATGTTGAAGGCGTCGCAGGTGCGCACGAACCGGGCGGCCTTCTCCGAGGCGTCGATGTCGAGGCAGCCGGCGAACTGCGTCGGCTGGTTGGCGACGATGCCGACGCTGCGGCCGTCCACCCGGCCGTAGCCGATGATGATGTTCGTCGCGTACTCGGCCTGCACCTCGAGGAACTCGTCGTCGTCGAGTATGCGACGGATGACCTCGTGCATGTCATAGGGTTGGTTCGGCGAATCCGGGATCAGGGTGTCGAGCTCGAGGTCTTCTTCGGTGAGGGTGTCCTCGATGGAACCGGCGGCCGGCTGCGCGACGGGCAGACGCGGGGCATCGGCGCGGTTGTTGCTCGGCAGGTAGCTCAGGAGTTCCTTGACGTACTCCAGGGCGTCCTCTTCGTCGGAGGCGACGTAGTGCGCGGTGCCCGACTTCGACATGTGCGTGTGGGCGCCGCCGAGCTCCTCCATCGTCACCTCTTCACCGGTGACCGTCTTGATGACGTCCGGACCGGTGATGAACATCTGGCTGGTCTGGTCGACCATGACCACGAAGTCGGTGAGCGCGGGGGAGTACACGTGACCGCCGGCCGCGGCGCCCATGATCAGCGAGATCTGCGGGATGACACCGGAAGCACGCACGTTGCGGTGGAAGATCTCGCCGTAGAGGCCGAGCGAGACCACGCCCTCCTGGATGCGGGCGCCGGCGCCGTCGTTGATGCCGATCAGGGGGCGACCGGTCTTGATCGCGAGGTCCATGACCTTGACGATCTTCTCGCCGTAGACCTCGCCGAGGCTGCCGCCGAAGACCGTCGAATCCTGCGAGAAGACGCAGACCTCGCGACCGTCGATGGTGCCGTAACCCGAGACGACGCCGTCACCGAGCGGGCGGCGCTCGGCGAGTCCGAAGTTGGTGCTGCGGTGCCGGGCGAGGGCGTCGAGTTCGACGAAGGACCCCTCGTCGAGCAGGTGGGTGATCCGTTCCCGCGCGGTGAGCTTGCCCTTGGCGTGGGTCTTCTCGACGGCGGCCTCACCCACCGGATGCTTGGTCTCCTCGAGACGATTGCGCAGATCGGCGAGCTTTCCCGCCGTCGTGTGGATGTCGGGAGCGGCGGCGTCGTCGCGCGAAGCAGTGGTCATGACTGACGATGCTAACTACCCGAGTGTGAGCCACGTCAACCGGATCAACGTGAGATATCCCTCAGGTTTACGAGCGATCGGTCGGTGGGCCGGCGGGTCGACCGTGAAACCGGTGGTATCCGTTCGTGCGGAGGCGGCGGCCAGTAGTTTCGTCAGGTATGAGTCTCGACGCCGATCTGCTCCGCACCCGTCTCACCGGCACCCGCTGGCACCGCATCGAGGTGGTCGAGGCGACCGGTTCGACCAATGCCGACCTCGTCTCGCGCGCCGCCGGCGAATCCGTCGGGGGCGCCGTGCGGATCACCACCGACCAGACCGCCGGACGTGGCCGCCACGCCCGCACCTGGACCGCGCCGGCCGGCACGCAGCTGGCCATGTCGGCCGCGCTCGACGTCGCCGACCACACCGAGGACCTGGGCTGGCTGTCGCTGCTGGCCGGACTCGCCGCCGTGCAGGGTGTCGACGACGCGATGGGGATCCGTCCGACGCTCAAATGGCCGAACGACGTGCTGATCGACGGCAAGAAGGTCGCGGGCATCCTCTCGGAATACACCCGCAGCGAGCATGCCGCAGGTGGCCCGGGAGGCGTGGCGGTGATCGGCACCGGGCTCAACACCACGATGGCGGAGGAGCAGCTGCCGGTCCCGACCGCCACCTCGCTCCGGCTCGCCACCGGCCGCGACGTCCCCCTGACCGAGCTCGCCGCGTCGTACCTGCGGGCGCTCTCCGAGCTGCTCGACCTGTGGCCGCACGACCTGGACGGGCTCGCGGCGCGGTACCGCGACGACAGCGACACCATCGGCCGCCGCGTACGGCTGGTCCTGCCCGGCAATCGTGAGGTCGTCGGCACCGCGACCGGTGTCGACCCCTCCGGCCGGATCGTCGTCGACGCCGACGGTGAGCAGGTGGTGGCCGCCGCGGGCGATGTCACCCACCTGCGGCCGGAGTGACTTCGACTCGGCTCGTCGCTCCGCTCCTCGCCGGCTCAGCCGGCGGGGCGCTGGACGCTCTTGCCGGCCATCGCCGGGATGATCGTCAGCGAAGGCAGACCGATCACCAGATGCACGATCGCGGTCTCGATGCCCACCGAGATCTGGTTGTAGGTCAGGATCGGGATCAGCACGGCCGCCACCAGCAGCAGGCCGACGATCCACCGGTAGAACTGATCGGGTGACGGCGTGACCAGGTGCAGCACGTACCAGAGCGCACCCGCGGCAAGCGCGCACAGGAAGCCGACGACGCCGAACCAGAGCTCGCTGGCGGCGACCGGGTTCCACACGCCGAACTTGCCCGACTCGTTCACCTTCTCCACGAATGCGGAGATGATCCAGGCGACGAGCCATGCCGCGAGACCGGTCACCACGCCGGTCATGACCACACCGCCGGCGAACGTGACGGGATTGATGTCCGGGCCACGACGGGGCTTGGCGGGCTGGCCCGGCCGGCCGTAGGCGCCCTGGCCCCCGTACGGATCTCCCGCATAGGGATCGGCGGCGTACGGATCGCGCGCATAGGGGTCGTTCTGGCTGCTGTAGGCACGCGACTCGGGTGTGTAACCGGACTCGTAGCGCGCGGTCCGCGGGTCGCGGGGATCCTGGTAGCTCATGGCGTTCTCCTCCCCGACCGGTCGTGAAAGCCGATGGTCGGATCTGGTGTCGGTCGGATCTGGTGTCAGGGCCCTGGCATGCTCACGGCACGAGGACGGCGGCGGTCGGCGTGATTGGCAGTCTACTGCGGCACCCGGCCGTTTATGCTGAGCCGCATGGCCTATCCGCGGGAGAACCTGGCGTCGGGGGAACGCGTCGTACTCCATCGGCACCCGCACTGGAAATGCCTGCTCGGGCCGTTCCTGTTGTTCGGGCTCCTCACCGCCGCCGCCGGCGTACTCCTCGGCGTCATCACGTCGTCGGGGTTGCGGTCGACACCGCAGACCGTGCTGCTCATCGCGGTCGCGGCGGTCTGGGCCATCGGCTTCTGCTGGTACTTCGTCCGCCCGCTGATGTCCTGGAAGACAACGCATTTCGTGCTCACCGACCGGCGGGTGATGTTCCGCAACGGAATCATCACCCGGTCGGGCATCGACATCCCGATCCGCCGGATCAACACCGTCGAGTTCCGGCACGGCCTCGTCGACCGGATGCTGCGCACCGGCACGCTGGTCATCGAGTCGGCCTCCGACGAACCGCTGTCCTTCGACGACATCCCGCAGGTGGAGAGGGTGCACGCGCTGCTGTACCACGAGGTGCTCGACGTCCACGACGACGAAGATCATCCGTGGGACGGACACCGGCGCGATTCCCACGACCAGCCCGCCGACGGTCCCGTGCACCCCGGTGACCGGGCGGAGAACCGGGGGGTCCGCGACCGATGACGACCGTGCTGCTCGCCGAGGACGACGCCGCGATCGCCGAACCGCTCGCGCGGGCGCTGTCGCGTGAGGGTTACGGCTGCGAGGTGGTCTCGACCGGGGCGGATGCCCTGGAGAAAGCCCTCGACACCCGCTATGAACTGCTCATCCTCGACCTCGGGCTACCGGTGCTCGACGGTCTGGAGGTGTGCCGGCGGGTACGGGCCCAGCGACCCGCGCTCGCGGTGCTGATGCTGACCGCACGCACCGACGAGGTGGATTTCGTGGTCGGCCTCGACGCCGGCGCCGACGACTACGTCGGCAAGCCGTTCCGCCTGGCCGAGCTGCTGGCGCGGGTGCGTGCCCTCCTGCGGCGTCGCCAGCCCGGCGACGTCGTCCTCGAGGGCGGTGCCCTACGCCTGGACGCGCGGGCACGCCGCGTCCTGGTGAACGGACACGACCTCACCCTGGCCAACCGCGAGTTCGACCTGCTGCGCTTCCTCATGGAACGCGCGGGCGAGGTGGTGACGCGCGAGGAGATCCTCACCGAGGTGTGGGGTTCGGCCGACCTGCGGTCGTCGAAGACCCTGGACATGCACATCTCGTGGCTGCGCCGGAAGATCGGCGACGACCGCCACGACCGTCCCCGCCACATCGTGACCGTGCGCGGCGTCGGATTCCGGTTCGACCCCTAGTCGTCTCATGCGCCGTCGCCTGCTCACGACCATGATCGCCGTCCTGCTGGCGGTCGGTGGGCTGCTGGGCATCCCGCTGAGTGTCGTCGCGTGGTGGTGGGTCGCCGACAACGCGCATCAGGACCTCGACAATCGGCTGAAGGTCATCGCAGACCAGCTGATCCGGCAGGAGGGGGCCGACGGCCGGATCCCGCCGGAGTCCCTCGACCGTGAGGCGTTCCAGCTGCTGCTGCCGCCGAACGGCAGCCTGATCGTCACCTTCCCCGACCTCACCGGCACCCTGCAGCGCACGGTGGTCGGGGCGGACATCAGCGAGCCCCGGCTCTCGGAGTCCATCGCGCTCGGCGCAGCCGGGACGCTGACCCTGTCCATCCCGCGCGACGAGGTGCGCAACGACCAGTTCACCGCCGCCTCGATCGTGGCCGTCATCGTCGTCGCGTCCGTCATCGGCGGCACGCTCGTCGCCGCGGTCACCGCGGGTCGGATCGTCGATCCGCTGACCGATCTCGCCGATCGGGCCGCGACCATGGGCCGGGGCGACTTCCGGACCCAGTGGAAGATGTACGGCATCGCCGAACTCGATCGGGTGTCGCGTGCACTGGCCGACGCGAACGCCGAACTCGCCCTACGCCTCGAGCGCGAGCGAGAGGTCGCCGGTGACGCCTCCCACCAGTTGCGCAGCCGCCTCACCGCGATCCAGCTGCGCCTGGAGGAACTCTCCCTGCACGATGACCCCGCGGTCGTCACCGAGGCCGAGGCCGCCCTCGATCAGATCGAGCGGCTCTCCGCCGAACTCGACGAGCTGGTCGAGGCGTCCCGGGCCGACGAACCCGCGCCCGAGTTCGTCGACGTGTCGGACATGCTGACGACGCTGGTCGGGGATTTCCGGCACGCCTTCGAGGCGAGGGGCCGCGAACTGCTGGCGACCTTCGACGGCGTCCCGCACGCGCTGACCGCGAACCCGGGTCGTCTCCGGGAGGCGGTCAGTGTGCTGGTCGACAACGCCCTGCAGCACGGCCGCGGGACCTGCCGGATCCACGTCGGCACCCTGCCCGCGGGCGATCTGGTGCGCATCACCGTCGCCGACGAGGGTGACGGGGTCGCCGACGAGATCGCCGCACACATCTTCCGTCGGGGTTTCTCGGCCGGGCGACGGCCCGGCGCGGGCCGGAGCGGGGTCGGCCTGTCACTCGCGCGGGCATTGATCGAATCCGACGGTGGCCGACTCGAACTGACCGTCCGGCGACCGCCGGTGTTCGCGATCGTCGTGCCCGCGCGGCTGGTCACCGGACGCGATCAGCTCGGCACCGACCGGGGCGACTCCGAACTCGCCGACGAGATCGACGAGAACTCCGGCCGGTCCCCGCGATCGGGCGTCAGGCGTGACCGAGTTCCTCATCGTTGAGCTCGGCGAGCGAGGGGTGCAGGTCGGTCGATCCGGCGTCCCCGCCGCGCAACTGTTCTTCGGGGAAGGCGAACTTGCGCAGTGCCCAGAACCGGAACGCCATCTGCATGAGGTTGCCGATGATGTAGCCGAGCACGAAGTCGATGACCACGATCTCGGACACGCTCAGGTTGGAGCGCATGTCGAAGATGTTGTTGGCGACGAACAGTGGAGCGGCCTGGAGGATGACGCCGATACCGCTGATGGCGAAGAACAGCATCGCCTCGTGGTGACGTTCGCGGCCGCCGCGGTTCTTGAACGCCCACTCGCGATTGAGGATGTAGCTCAGGATGGTGGCCAGGACGCCGGCAATGACCTTGGCGATGACCGGCTTGGTCTCCAGGACCGTGAGGCTCAGGCTGTAGAAGATGGCGAGGTCGAAGACGAAGGTGGTCCCGCCGACCATCGCGAACTTGATCAGTTCGTGGTGCCGCATCACGAGCCGACGGACCGGCGCTGGGAGGCGGGCGATCATCTCGTCGATCAATGGCACAAGATCCGAGTGTACGAAACGAAACCGCCGGGACACGTGCCGGGCGGTTGTGCGAATGATGCCGCATACATGCCACGATGGTGCGCGTGAATTCACGCGAGCAGGTCGGCGGGGCCGTGTCCCCGTCGTCGCAGGTGCCGCCGGTCCCTGAATCGGGGCGCCCGGGCGGCCGGGCGTCGGGGATGCCGACCGTGACGATGATCGGCGGCGGCCAACTCGCTCGGATGACCCACCAGGCCGCCATCGCCCTGGGCCAGTGCCTGCGGGTACTGGCGGCCTCGGAATCCGATCCGGCCGCCCAGGTGAGCGCCGACATCGTCCTGGGGTCGCACGACGACCTCGACGATCTGCGGCGCGCCGCGTCCGGGTCGGTCGCGGTGACCTTCGACCACGAGGGCGTCCCGCTGGCGCACCTGCAGGCACTCGAAGCCGACGGCGTCGCGGTGCTGCCGCCGTCGAAGGCGCTGCATTTCGCGCAGGACAAGCTCGCCATGCGGGTCCGGCTGGCCGAGCTCGGACTGCCCGTGCCCGACTTCGCCGACCTGTCCGGGGACCGGGCCGCGGCCCGGTCTCGTCTGATCGAGTTCGGCGAGGCCAACGACTGGGCCATCGTCGTCAAGGCGGTCCGCGGCGGTTACGACGGCCGCGGGGTGTGGCTCGTCGACGGCGCGGACGACGCTCTCGCGGTCTTCGACGAGTACCCCGACGACGCACCGGCGCTGCTCGCCGAACAGAAGGTGCCGATGCGACGAGAGTTGTCGGCGATGATCGCGCGGTCGCCGTTCGGTCAGGGTGGGGCGTGGCCGGTGGTCGAGACCATCCAGCGCCACGGGCAGTGCGCGGTCGTCCTGGCACCGGCTCCCGGGCTCGACGACGAGGTCGCCGCGCAGGCACAGCAGATGGCGTTGCGGCTGGCCGACGAGCTCGGTGTGGTCGGTGTGATGGCGATGGAACTCTTCGAGACCGTCGACGGCGAGCTGGTCGTCAACGAGCTGGCGATGCGTCCGCACAACAGCGGGCACTGGACGATGGACGGCGCGGTGACCTCGCAGTTCGAGCAGCACCTGCGCGCCGTCCTCGACTATCCGTTGGGCAGCACGGCACCGAGTGCGCCGGTGACGGTGATGGCCAACATCCTCGGCGCGGCGGACGCACCGGCGATGTCGATGGACGAGCGGCTGCACCACCTCATGGCCCGGATGCCCGAGGCCAAGGTGCATCTCTACGGCAAGGGCGAGCGGCCCGATCGCAAGATCGGGCATGTGAACATCGTCGGGCGCGAAGGGGATTCGCCGGAGTCGGTACGGGAGCGTGCCGAACGCGCGGCCCAGTGGATGTCGCGGGCGACGTGGACCGACGGATGGGATGAACATTCATGAGTGAGACGCACGGCCCGCGGGTGGGCCTGATCATGGGCAGTGATTCGGACTGGCCGACGATGAAGGCGGCCGCCGAGGCCCTCGCCGAGTTCGACGTGCCGTTCCAGGTGGGCGTCGTCTCGGCTCACCGCACACCGCAGCGCATGCTCGACTACGCGGCAGGGGCGGCGGGCCACGGCATCGAGGTGATCATCGCGGGAGCCGGTGGCGCCGCGCATCTTCCGGGCATGGTCGCGTCGGCGACCCCGCTGCCGGTGATCGGGGTACCGGTCCCGTTGCGGCATCTCGACGGACTGGATTCGCTGCTGTCGATCGTGCAGATGCCCGCCGGGGTCCCGGTGGCCACGGTGTCGGTCGGCGGCGCCCGCAACGCCGGGCTGCTCGCGGTCCGCATCCTCGCCGCCGCCGACGCCGACCTGCGCGCCCGGATGGTCGAATTCCAGCAGGGGCTCGAACAGATGGTTCTCGACAAGGACGCGGCACTCCAGCAGGAACTGCTGGGGGAGTAGCACTTCCGCCGATCAGATCGTCGGCTGCAGGCCGAGCTTCGCGGTGAAGAAGTCGATGACCCGATCGTAGGCCTCGCGGGTCGGTTGCCCTGGCTCGTCGCGGAGGTCCTCGGTGAGCACCGAATGTGGCCGCGGCAGCATCGAATCCGGGTTCGCGGACTCGTCGGGTAGCTCGATGCCGATGAAGGCGTCGCCGAGGATCTCCCGGAGATACGCGAATCGGGCTCCCGGCACCAGACGGTCGCCCTGGAAACGCAGACCCATCACCTCGAGGCCGCGTGCGCACCGCGCCTGCACCAGAGCGAGATCCGACTCGCTCACGTCGATGGCCCGCGCGCGTCCCGGCAACACCGCGAACGGCAGTGAGGGCTGGGACAGCACCGGGGCGAGCATCCGCTCGTCGGTGGCCATCGCGAGTGCGAACCCGCCGGTGAAACACATCCCGACGGCACCGACCCCGGGGCCGCCGCACCGGTCGTGTTCGCGGGCGGCCAACGCCCGCAGCCACGACGCGACCGGTGACGTCTTGCCGGTGGCCAGGATCGTGAACTCGCGGGTGATGCAGGCCCGGGCGATGGTGCCGAGCATGTTCGTCGCCGAGCCGACCGCGCCGAGGTTGTCCGGGCGAGGATCACGGCCGTCGACGCCGAACAGCGACGGCAGCACCGCGGTGGCGCCCGCCCCGGCCACCCGGCGCGCGACGTCGGCGACCTTGGGGCTGATCCCCGGCATCTCGGCGATGACGATGACGGCGGGACCACTGCCGAGGCGATGCACCCGGCGGGTGGTCCCGTACAGGGTCACGTCCTCGGCGACGAAGTCGTCGAGCGGGTCGTCGGCCATCAGATCACGCCGCGTGCAGTGTGCCGAGGAGCGCGGAGTCGAAGAGTCGCGCCGGGATGCGGGCACCCTGGGCGATGTCCGGCGAGTCCGACGGCACCACCCGCGGACCGGTCACCCGGTAGTGCCGGTTCTTGCGGATCAGGCCGAAGGTCCCGGCGGCCTGCACGTTTCGGACCCAATCGGTGTGCCGCCCGTACGTGAGGATGATGGTGAGACGATCGCCGTCGACCCACGCCATCACCGGGATGGAGTAGTGCCTGCCGGACTTGCGTCCGACGTGCTCGACCATCGCGTACGGAGCCAGTCTGGGCGCCCATTGTCGCTGGATGGGGTTGGTCACTCGCTTGTTCAGCCGGGCCACCACGCGGGGGATTCGCATGTCCCCACTGTGCCCGATCGGCGGCGTGCCCGCGGGGTTCACGACAGGATCAGGGTGGCCTTTTCCATCTCGGCGATCGCCGCGAGCCGTTCCGGTGAGGCCGCGGAGACGTGGACGAGGCTGCCGCCCGCCAGCAGAGGTGCCAGGAGGTGAGCGATCACCCGGTCGCCGGAGTACCACGGCCGGGTGGACACCACGCGGGCGCCCGGTCCGATTCCCTCGCGCTCAGCCGTCGCCCGGGCGTCGTCGAGCACCTCGCCGATGGGGGCGCCCTCCAGGGTGGCCGATGCAGGGTACCGAGACGAGAACTGATCGCCGTGGACGCGGACGACGCTGCCGTAGTCGCCGACGCCGGGCGGCAGGTCGCGCAGCGGCAGCGCGAACGGATCGAGCGAGGCGACCACGACCTCGTCGACGTCGGGATGGCTGTCCAGGCGATCACGGCTGGTGAACACGATCATCGGGTCTTCGGTGGAGTCGAAGTGCACCTCGGCGCCCGCCCAGAGCGCGCCCAGCAGGATGCCGGCCGTCTGCCAGTGCTCCGGGAGATCGACCGCGACGACATCGCCTTCGGCGACCCCGATCTCGTCGCGTAGGTAGTTCGCGGTCTTGGCCGCCCAGTTGCCGAGGGTCGCCGCCGAGAGCTCGGTGCGCTCACCGGTCGCGTCGTCGTAGTAGGTCAGCAGCGGACGCGAATGATCGGCGACCGCGGCGAAGATCGCGTCGGTGAGAGTGTTCGGAGTCAGTTCACGCACATGGGCCCCTCGTTGCCCGCGGTGATCGGCGGGCGCTTGTTGCCGACGCGCTCGCTCGCCGGCGTGTTGTCGGTCTGGTCGCCGGTGTCGCTGATCGAGCCCGGACCGGCGTAGGTGTTGGTGAGCACCACCTTCAACTGATCGTCGCCGAGGGCGGGATCGGCGACGACCTGGGCGCCGCCGAGATCCTTGGCGAGGAGCCGAGCGGCGTCGCTCTCCTCCTTGGCGTACACGATCGAGTCCTTCGTGTCGGCCTTGCCGCTGGAGGTGGCTCCGACCCGGAAACCCTTGTTGGTCAAGATGTTCGCGACGTTCGAGGCGAGCCCGTCGATGGTGCCGGCGTTGACCACGTCGACCGTGTAGTCGCCGCGCTGGATGCCCTGCGTCTGCTTCGGTGCCAGCAGGTCACCGGTGAAGGCCTGGACCTCGCGCGGGTCCACCTGGACGACGCTCTGCTGACCGTCCTCGCTCCAGCCCTGCTCGGTCACGATCGGGATGGTCGCGAACTTCACCCGGCCGCCGCTGAGATCCTTGAGCTGTTCGGCGAACCGGATGATGTCCCAGTCGTCGTCGATGACCACCGATCGCGACACCGCGTCCTGCAGCTCCGACAGCTTACCCGGATCGGTCAGGGTGTTCGCCGAGATGATCTTCTGCGTCAGCGACGCCATGAACGCCTGCTGACGGGTGATGCGGTCGAGATCGCCGCGGGGGAGGCCGTGGCGCTGGCGCACGAAGCTGAGCGCCTTGGGCCCGTCGAGAGTCTGACGGCCGGCGCGGAACCGCGCGCCCGTGAAGGGATCCCGGACCGCGTCGTTCAGGCAGACGTCGATGCCCCCGGCCGCGTTCGTCAGCAGCACGAACCCCAGCAGGCCCACCTCCGCGTAGTGGTCGACCTGCACGCCGGTCAGGTTGGCGACGGTGTCCACCAACGCCTTCCGGCCAGCCAGGGTGCCCTCGGACTCGGCCTCGCTCTCGGATTTGCCATCGGTGACCGCTTGCGCGCGAACGGTTTCGCGCGTCGTGCCGTAGGCGGCGTTGATCTTGCTCATCCCGACACCGGGTACGTCGACATACGAGTCGCGGGGGATCGAGATCGCGGTCGCCGACGAGCCGTCGTCGGGGATGCGGATCAGCAGGATGGTGTCGGTGTTGGTCGCCACCTCGTCGCCCGACCGCAGGAGTCGGAGTTCCTCCGGCGACAGCGGATTGCCCTTGGCGTCGGTCCGCGAATCGGTGCCCACGAGGAGGATGTCGACGGCCCCGTCTTCGGCGCCACCGCCGAGATCGAGTCCGCCGAGCTGGGTGATGCGGGTCTGCAGATCCGACATCGTGTTCCAGGCGTATCCGGTGCACAACAGCACCGCCACCGAGGCGACCGCGATGAGCGCACGACCCCAGCCGGCCCCCGGGGTCCGGGCACCTTTGCGTCGGCTGTCCGCCGGCGGCTTCGACGGTGGTTCCGGTGTCGACGACGTCGCCGCCGTGCGTCGGTCGCCGGACTTCGGTCCGGTCTGCTTCGGTCCGGCCGATTTCGGTCCAATCTGCTTGGGTCCGGTCTGCTTGGGTCCGGTCGGCTTCGGGTCGGTGGACTGACGTGCGGTCGGCTTCCGCGGGCTCGTCTTGGGGTCGCCCGGCTTCTGCTCGGACGTCCGCTTAGCGGCCGGGGCCGGGCGGGTGTGGATCTCGCCGGAGGTGCGTCGGACGGGCCGCGGCTCGCCGGGGCGGCGCTGCCGGGTAGGGGTGGGTTCCACGGCTTCTGGCGTGGCTCGTCGACCGCCGGGGGCGCGACGTTCGGAGTTGCGGGTGTCGGCGGCCGGCCGACGCCGGGGGTCGCGGGGGTCGCGTGGATCGGCAGCTCGACGTCGCGGGTCCGGCGGGGGCTGGCGTCGCGCTCGGGGTGGAGGATTGCCCGGTTCACCGGGGAGCGGTGCCGCGCGCCGCGGGGATTCGCGTCCATCTGGTCCACCGTCGTACGGGGGCCGGGCCGGGCGCCTGCGCGCACCGGGCTCCGGGGCGCGCCGATCGCCGGGCATCGGCTGACGCCCGTCGGGACCCGGCCGTGCCGGACGGCGCGGCTGCGCGCGCCGACGCGGGCCGTCGGATGGTGAATCCACTGGTGAGCGGTCCCTTTCGAGGTCGGCACATCGGGTCCGGGGTCGACGCGGCGAGCGTTACGCCTGAGGATGTCGATGCTGATGTGCAAGGCGGGTCGGCTGTTGTGTGCTGTCGCCAGGCTACTGAAGTGATTCGCGAATTCGAGAACGCAACGCCGGTCGTGTGAGTAGCCGTCGTCACGTGTTCCGGCGAGCGCGTCGTCGCGTGGGTACCGCCGGACTCCGGCACGATGGTGCTCATGCGTGTGACGCCGAGCAACCCCACCGTGTACATCGTCGGCGCCGGCGGGCAGCTGGGGACTGCCCTGCAAGCACGGTCGAGCGAGGTTCCCGACGTCGTCGTGCGGCCGCTCACCTCAGCCGACGTCGACATCGCCGACCCGACCTCGGTGGCCGCCGCACTGGGCGACCTCGGCCCCGACGACATCGTGGTGAACTGCGCGGCCTACACCGACGTCGACGGAGCCGAGGCCGACTCGGAAGGCTCGCGGCGGGTCAACACCACCGGGCCCGAGGTGCTCGCGCGCCGGACCGCCGACGCCGGCGCGTGGTTCGTGCACGTGTCGACCGACTACGTGTTCCCCGGGGGCGCCGCGGAGGGTTCCCGGCCGGTCGAGCGGAACGGATACGAACCCGACGACGTGAGCGGAACGCCCGCGACCGTGTACGGCCGCACCAAGCTCGACGGCGAACGCGCCGCGCTGTCGGCGGACCCGCGGGCCACCGTCGTGCGGACGGCATGGGTCTACACCGGCGGACCCGACAGCCGCGACTTCGTCGGCACGATGCGGCGGCTCGAACAGTCACGGGAGACGGTGTCGGTCGTCGACGACCAACTCGGGTCCCCGACCTACTCGTACGACCTCGCCGACGGGCTCTGGGAACTCGTCGTCGCGGGCCCCCGCGACGAGGTCTGTGGCGCGGTTCTGCATGCGACGAACTCGGGCACCGCCACCTGGTTCGACGTCGCCCGCGGGGTCTTCGAAGAGGTCGGGGCGCAGCCCGACCGGGTCCTGCCCACGACGACCGCCGAGTTCCCGCGCCCGGCCCCGCGGCCGGCGTTCTCGGTGCTCTCCGGCCACTCCTGGGAGGCCGCCGGTCTCACCCCGCTCCGGCCGTGGCGACCCGCGCTGCACGCGGCGATCGCCGCGTCGGACGCCGACCCCGGTTCGTTACCCTGAGCGGCGTGCCAGTTCAGCCAGCCGTGGTGACGGTGACCTATTTCTCCGGCGATCACCTCGTGACCTTCCTGCGCAGCCTCGACGCCGTCACCGACGTCATGCCGCAGGTCATCATCGCCGACAACGGGTCCGACGACGGCGCGCCCGAACGGGCCGAGCAGGAGTACGACACGGTCAGGCTGGTCCGCACCGGCGGCAACATCGGCTACGGCGGTGCCATGAACCGCGGTGTCGCCGAACTCGACCCGGATGTCGAGTTCGTGCTCATCTCCAATCCGGATGTCGAATGGAAGCCCGGTGCCATCGACGAGCTGATGGCCGCCGCCCAGCGCTGGCCGCGAGCGGGTTCGCTCGGCCCGCTCATCCGCGAACCGGACGGCTCGATCTACCCCTCGGCGCGGCGCGTTCCCGACCTCGTGTCGGGCACCGGACACGCGATCCTCGGCACGGTGTGGAAGTCCAATCCGTGGACTGCGGCCTACCGCGCGGACGACGAGACACCGTCGGAACGTCCGGTGGGGTGGCTGTCGGGCTCCTGCCTGCTCGTGCGGCGCGAGGCCTTCGACGCCATCGGCGGCTTCGACGCCCGCTACTTCATGTACATGGAGGACGTCGATCTCGGCGACCGCCTCGGCAAGGCCGGGTGGCAGAACGTCTATGTGCCGAGCGCGGAGGTCGTGCACACCAAGGGGCACAGCGCCGGCCGGCATCCGGAGAAGATGCTGCCCGCCCACCACCGCAGTGCCTACCGGTTCCAGGCCGACCGCAATCCGGGACCGTGGCGGGCGCCGCTGCGCCTGGCGTTGCGCATCGGCCTGGAGGTCCGATCCCGGCTCGCCGTGCGCGCGGCGCGACGCGCGTCGGCGAGCGAGAACTCCCGATGAATGCTGAAGTGAACACCAGTCACCTCGAGGAAGGACCCGATCCAGTGGACAACTACACCGTGCGTGAGTCGGTGGAAAGACCGTCCGTGGGGGGATCGGACAACATCAGGGAGGACGTCGAGGCCGTCGTCCTCGTCGGCGGGAAGGGAACCCGCCTGCGCCCACTCACCCTGTCGGCGCCGAAACCGATGCTGCCCACCGCCGGGCTGCCGTTCCTGACCCATCTGCTGTCCCGTATCCGGGCGGCCGGTATCCGCGACATCGTGCTCAGCACCTCGTTCAAGGCCGAGGTCTTCAGCGAGTACTACGGCGACGGTTCGAAGCTGGGCCTGCGCATGCGCTATGTCACCGAAGACGAGCCGCTGGGCACCGGCGGCGGTATCCGCAACGTCCTCGACGAACTGACCGCGAGCACGATCGTGGTGTTCAACGGCGACGTCCTCGGTGGCACCGATGTCGGCGACGTCATCGACAGTCACCGCGCCGCCGACGCCGACGTCACCATCCACCTCGTGCGGGTCAGCGACCCACGCGCGTTCGGCTGCGTCCCGACCGACGCCGACGGCCGGGTCACCGCGTTCCTGGAGAAGACCCAGGACCCGCCGACCGACCAGATCAATGCCGGCACCTATGTGTTCAAGCGCGAGGTCATCGAATCCATCCCGGCCGGCCTGCCGGTGTCGGTCGAGCGCGAGGTGTTCCCCCGGCTGCTCGCCGAGGGCAGTCACGTCCACGCACACGTCGATCACGCGTACTGGCGGGACATGGGTACGCCCGAGGACTTCGTCCGCGGCTCGGCCGACCTCGTCCGCGGGATCGCGCCGTCGCCCGCCCTGGGGGACCGTCGCGGCGAGTCCCTCGTGCACGAAGGCGCGGGAGTGGGCCCGGGTGCCCTTCTGATCGGCGGCACGGTGGTCGGCCGTGGCGCCGAGGTCGGCCCGCGCGCCCGTCTCGACGGCGCGGTCGTCTTCGACGGCGCCGTGATCGAGGCCGGCGCGGTCGTGGAACGGTCGATCATCGGCTTCGGTGCCCGCATCGGGCCGCGTGCGCTGGTCCGGGACACGGTCATCGGCGACGGTGCTGACATCGGCGCCCGTTGCGAGTTGCTGCGCGGCGCCCGGGTGTGGCCGGGAATCGAGATCCCCGACAACGGGATTCGATTCTCGACGGACGTCTAGTCCAGCAGGAGCGCGGCCGACTAGCGGATCTTCGCGGCGGCGAGCACGCCGGGCCCGAGCGGGATGACCACGGGAAGCAGCTGCTCGTCGTCGGCGATCAGCAGGGCCGCCTCGCGGGCCGCCGCCGTCGGCGGTTCGGTGCGGGCCGGGTCGCCGACCGTTCCGTGCGCGGTCGCGTTGTGGACGACCACGACACCTCCCGGTCGCAACATCCGGACGGCCTCACGCACGAACCGGGGCAGGTCCAGCAGTGGTCCGTCCACGAAGACCAGGTCATAGGACGCGTCGGACAACCGCGGCAGCACCTCGACCGGCGTGCCGTTGATCAGCCGGGTGCGGCCCGGGGCGATGTCGGCGCCGGCGAACGACGCCCGTGCGGCCCGGTGATGTTCGGGCTCGGGATCGATCGTGGTCAGCACGCCGTCGGCCGACATGCCGTTGAGCAGCCAGAGGCCGCTCACCCCGGTGCCGGTCCCGATCTCCACGACGGCGCGCGCATCGGCCGCGCGGGCCAGCAGAGCCAGTAGCGCGCCGACCGCCGGGCTGACCGGTGTCGCGCCAAGCTCCTCGGCGCGAGCGCGGGCGGCGATGACGGCGTCGTCCTCGACGATGGCCGACTCGGCGTAGGCGATCAGGTCGGGGCGTGTGGACGGCGTTGACTCGGTCACGCGTCGAGGTTAGTCCGGCCCCGCGGCGGAACCCGACCCGGCGCGCCAGACCTGGGCGAATCCGCTCGCGGCGAGACCGACGATGCATCCTCAGGCAACACTCAGGCGCCTCATACGGCGGCCACACTCCGATAGGAGAGGGTGAGAGCTGTTCCGGTTGGGACAGGTCCCGGGAGGTCGGTGAGAACTTCCTGGCAGCTCGGGAATACCCAGCCGGAATCATCCGTTCGTCTTCGGTGAGTGCTTGGGTCACCGGGTGCGTGTTTCACGAGAGAGGAACCGACCACCGACCATGACCGATCCCCGCGATCCCGCCGACGCCGTGCCCGCCGTTCCGGCGGGCACCGCAGGTTTCGACGCCACCGGCGACGAACTGCTCATGCCGTCCTGGGACGACCTGGTCCGCGAACACGCCGACCGCGTCTACCGTCTGGCCTACCGTCTGTCGGGGAATCAGCACGACGCCGAGGACCTCACGCAGGAGACCTTCATCCGGGTCTTCCGCTCGTTGTCGAACTACCGTCCCGGCACCTTCGAGGGCTGGTTGCACCGCATCACCACCAACCTGTTCCTCGACATGGTCCGTCGCCGCAGCAAGATCCGGATGGAAGCCCTGCCCGAGGAGTACGACCGGGTGCCGGCCGACACCCCGGATCCGCAGCAGGTCTTCGACGCGACGAACCTCGACCCCGACCTGCAGCGCGCCCTGGACTCGCTGGCTCCCGACTTCCGCGCGGCCGTGGTGCTGTGTGACATCGAGGGCCTGTCCTACGAGGAGATCTCCGCCACCCTCGGTGTCAAGCTGGGTACCGTCCGCAGCCGCATCCATCGCGGTCGGCAGAGCATCCGCGACGCACTCGCGGCCCAGGGCCACACCAGCAGCCGTTCGGTCGCGCTCGGCTCGCACGCCTGAGGTCGCTGCCGGGAACCCTGCTCCGCCGAGCATCGTTGCGAGTCTCGGATACGCTGAGACGTTGCCTGTGTCACGGGACACGATGCGATCGGAGTCCGTAGCCCGCGGACGCCACGCGTTCGGGGGACGGCATCGGATGCCGCCGGTCGGTACCGTGGCAGACAGCAGCAGAGCCCAGTGGCAACACAGGATTCATCGTGCGGCGGTTTCGTCGTGGAGAGGGGTGAACGACGATGATGGACGGCGATCGCGGGCGTCCGACCGGAAGCGGCGGTGTCGAACCGCCGACTCCCAACCTTCGTCGCCGGCGGTCCTCCTGGACCCCAGCCAGGTGGAATACGAACACCTGGAGTCCGGCTCCCTCGTCGTTCCTGCCCAACCGCGGCTACCGCGCGCCGGGTACGGCCGGCGGACGCGGCTTCGCACCCACCGAGCACCTGGCCCCCGAGGCGGTTGCCGCCTTCGTCGACGGCGAGCTCGGGATGTCGGCGCATGCGCGGGCCGCTCATCATCTGGCGCTGTGCCCCGAGTGCGTCACCGCGGTCGAGGCGCAGTCGTTGGCCCGCACCCGACTCCGCGAGTCCGGCCGCGTGTCGATCCCGGACTCCCTCCTCGGTCAGCTCTCCCAGATCCCCACGCGTGAGATCGATCTGAGCTCCGAGCCACCCCGCCCGGCAGGGTTCGGGCCGACGGTGTCGCCCGATGCGCCGACCGACGGCATCCCCGCGGCCCGCGGCCGCGCCTTCCGTCGCCGGGGCCGGTGACCGTGGCCCCCGACGCCGATTCTCCCGATACCGGTGACGCACAGTTCGCGCGGCGCGCCGAACCGCCCGAGTCACAACGTCTGACGCCGTCGCGGACCCGACACTGGCCCGTGTCGCCGTCGACCGCGCAGGTGTTCGGCCGCCCGTCGGGTGTGCGCGGCTCGTTCGCCACCTCGGATGGCGACAAGCGGCCGCCCGAGCCGCAGATCGCACCTCCGGACCCGGTGCTCGCCGAGGCCTTCGGCCGGCCGGCCGGATCGAGCGACACCCTGCAGCGGGATCCGCTCGCGACCTACGGCCACACCGAGCAGCCGCAGGCGCCGGAGGACCCGTGGCGCGACCCGGAGAGCCCGGCGCGGCTGGACGCACCCGCGCTGGCATCCGCATCGTCGGACATCCCGACCGAGACCGGCCCCAAGCTCGGTGTCCGCGACATCCTGCTCGGCAATCGCCTGAGCTGGGTCGCCCTTGCCACGCTCGCGGTGATCGCGTTGCTGATCGGGCTCGTCGGCGGGCTGATGGGCCGGTACACCGCGGAGGTGGCCGCGCCGCTCACCAGTGACACGGTCGAGTTGTCCACCGAGGACACCGGCGGCGACGCCGGACCGCGGTCGTCCGTGGCGGAGGTGGCCCGGGCGGTGGAGAAGTCGGTCGTCGCCATCGACGTCCGCGCGGCGGGCGCCTACGCCACCGGGTCGGGATTCGTCATCGACAAAGAGGGTTACATCCTCACCAACAACCACGTCATCTCGATGGCCGCGAACGACAAGAGCGCCAAACTGGAGGTCGTGTTCTTCGACCGTCAGCGGGTCCCGGCGCGCATCGTCGGTCGCGATCCCAAGACCGATCTCGCCGTGTTGAAGGTCGACAATGTCGAGAACCCGACGGTCTCGGTGCTCGGTAGCTCGGGCGACCTGCAGATCGGCGAAGAGGTGGTCGCCTTCGGATCTCCATTGGGGCTCAACCGAACCGTGACCAGCGGCATCGTCAGCGCGACCGACCGAGCCGTGGCGCTGACGCCCGACGCAGAGTCCGACACCGACGCGGTGATCGACGCGATCCAGACCGATGCCGCGATCAACCCGGGCAACTCGGGCGGTCCGCTGGTCAACGGCGAAGCCCAGGTGGTCGGCATCAACACCGCCGGGCGCCTCGGCGCCGGGGGCGGCAACATCGGTCTCGGATTCGCGATTCCCATCGACGAGGCCAAGCCCATCGCGGAGGCGCTGATCCGCGACGGCCGCGTGAACCACCCGCAGATCGGCGTCAACGCCAGTTCGGTGCGCAACGAGCGCGTGCTGGGCGCACAGGTCCGCAACGTCGTCGCCGGCAGCCCCGCCGAACGCGCGGGCATCCGGGAGAACGACGTGATCACCTCGTTCAACAATCGCCCGATCGAGAGCGCCGACGAGCTGAACGTCGCGATCCGAACCGCCAGCATCGGCGAGTCGGTCCCGTTCCAGTACTGGCGGGCGGGTCGCACGTTCAGCGGTACCATCACTCCGGCGAGCGACTAACCACACCACCGCACAGGTCAGGACGAGGCACATGTTCAGCAGCATCGGATGGGGCGAGATAGCGATCCTGGTGGTCGCGGCACTCGTCATCCTCGGCCCCGAACGTCTCCCCGGTGCCGTCTCCTGGACGATGCAGTCGGCCAAGAAGGTCCGTGATTACGCGACCGGTGCGAGCAATCAGCTGAAGGACGAGCTGGGTTCCGAATTCGACGACCTGCGCAAGCCGCTCGCCGACCTCAACGAACTGCGGGGCATGACGCCGCGGTCGATCGTCACGAAACACCTTCTCGACGGCGATGATTCACTGTTCCGGCTGAACGAGAGCGCCACCACGGTCGACCGGAAGGCCACCCCGGCGGCGCCGGAGATCAAGCCCGTGTCGGCGCCCCTGTCGTTCGAGAAGCAGGAGAGCGGGAATCAGGACTCCGCCGGCCCGGCGGGATCCGCGGCGTCGGACCGCCGGTCGCGGTCGGGGTCGCGTCCCGCCGCGGCCGACTGGGACGCGACCTGACCGGTCAGGAATTCCGGATGGTGTCGAGTCCCAGACTCATACCCGCCAGGCCGCGCTTACGCGCCGCGAGCTTGCCCGCGATGGCGCGCAGGGCGGAACCGGACGCCGATTCGGGTGCCGACAGCACCACCGGGACACCGGCGTCGCCGCCTTCGCGTAAGGCCGTCTCGAGCGGTACCTGACCCAGCAGGTCGACCTGGGCGCCCACCGCGCGCGTGAGGCGTTGCGCCACCTGCTCGCCGCCGCCGGACCCGAACGGTTCCATGCGGCTGCCGTCGGGCAGTTCCAGCCACGACATGTTCTCGACGACGCCGAGGATCTTCTGCCGGGTCTGCAGCGCGATGGCCCCGGCGCGCTCGGCGACCTCGGCCGCGGCCTGCTGGGGTGTCGTCACCACCAGGATCTCCGCGCCCGGGATGAGCTGCGCGATCGAGATCGCGACGTCACCGGTGCCCGGCGGGAGGTCGAGGAGCAAGACGTCGAGATCGCCCCAGTAGACGTCCGCGAGGAACTGCTGCAGGGCTCGGTGCAGCATGGGACCGCGCCAGGTCACCGGCGTGTTGCCGTCGGTGAACTGTCCGATCGAGATGAAGCGGACGCCGTGGTTGCTGGGCGGCATGATCATGCGCTCGACCTGCGTGGGTTTGGCGTCGCTCCCGAGCATGCGGGGGACCGAGTGGCCGTAGATGTCGGCGTCGAGAACGCCGACGGTGAGCCCGCGTTCGGCGAGCGCCGTGGCGAGGTTGACGGTCACGCTCGACTTGCCGACGCCGCCCTTACCCGACGCGACGGCGTAGACGCGGGTCAGTGAGCCGGGCTGGGCGAACGGGATGACCGGCTCGGCCTTGTCCCCGCGGAGCTTCTTGCGCAGCTCGGTGCGCTGCTCGTCGTCCATGACGTCGAGTTCGACGCGGATCGCGCCGACGCCCGGGACGTCGGCGACGGCCGTTTCCACGCGCTGCGAGATCTCGGTGCGCATCGGGCACCCCGATGTCGTGAGGTACACCCCGACATCGACGCTCGCGTCGTCGTTGATCGTGACCGACTTGACCATCCCGATGTCGGTGATGGGCTTGCCGATCTCGGGATCCTTGACCTTGCCCAGAGCGGCGCGAACTGCCGATTCCGTGGGCGCGACTCCTGTTGTCATCTGGCCCAGACTACCGGCGGCGCCGACGGTTCCGGGCGCAGGTCCTCCGGTGGCGCCGTCAGCGGACGGGAACCGGGGTGCTCGCCCCTCCCGGCCTGTTCGGGCCGGCGTTCCCCGTCGGTGCCTGTTGTACCGCCGGGGCCTCCCTCTTGGTGGGCGGGGGAGCGGGCTGGCCCGGGAACAGCGGCGGGATCGATGGCAGGCAGACGATGATGCACGGCGGCGGCGGAGGGCTCGGCCGCCGCGTGGTGGAGGACGACGACGAGGACGACCCGGACTCCGGCCGCCTGGGCTTGCTGGACGAGCTCGAGCTGCTCGACGGCTTGCGCTTCATCTCCGGGATGGGGTCGGTCGGCATCACGCCCGTCGCGTAGGCCCCGGCCCAGCCGAGGACGTTGGCGACATACTCCATCGAGCGGTTGTACCGCAGCACCGCCGACACGCGAGTGCGCTCGTTCATGATGTCGGTGACCCCGGCGCAGAGATACCGGCCGGCCGAGTACGTGGCGTCGAAGATGTTGTTGGGGTCGGGTTTCCCGTCGCCGTTGGCGTCGGAGCCCCACGCTGCCCACGTGCTCGGGATGAACTGCATCGGGCCCATCGCCCGGTCGTGTCCGGCGTCGCCGTCGATGCGTCCGCCGTCGGTGTCCTTGATGACCGCGTTGCCGGCCAGCGAGCCGTCGAGGACCGGCCCGGCGATCGGGTTGATCGTCGTGCCGTACTGATCGACCGAGCCGTTGCTCGCATGATTGGACTCGATGCGTCCGATGCCGGCCAGCAGGAACCACGGCAGTTTGCAGGCCGCGCTCTCGGCGGCGACGCGGTTGGCGGCCAGCTTGTAGGCCTGGAGTACGACGCCCGGGATCCCCAGTGGGCCCGAGGGGAGGTCGCTGGCGAGCCGGAACTGCGGCGCCGGCAGCGCGGTCGCGGGCTTCTCCGGCGGCGGCGCGAAGCCGAGGAGTGCACCCGGCGAACCCGCGACGAGTTCGGCCACCGTCACGGGGGCATCGGGCTCGACGACGGCCGACGCGACGTTGCCGCCGGAGGCGCTCGACGTCGCGGTCCCCAGGACCAGTGCACCGACCAGACCGCCGCCGACGACCAGCGTCGCGGCGCGTCGTGGGAACGAGGACGGACGGCGCGGACCACGGCGACGGCGGACGAGTTCGAGGGGCCTCACCGGAGGCCTCCTGCACATCGTGCGGCCCCGGGCCGCTGCCCGGTCCTGTTCACTCCGTTGTCAACACACACTTCTGCCCCCGAGAACGCGGCGATGCCCACCCGCGGCCCAGGTCCAGAGCCGCTCACATGGATGTGTCGGAGAATCTCGTCGCGCCGTGACAGACGCCGGGATCCGGTCCGAACTGTGACCCACCATACATATGGGTCTGACGTCCCAGACACGAACCCGGCTTTTGGTGTCAGTGATCCTTGGAACCGCGGCGGCCGGATTCGTCGCCGGCGGGGGCGCCGAGCCGTTCGGTGAGTTCGTCGAGCAGGTCGTCCAGTTCTTTGCGCAGGTAGTCGCGCGTGACGGTGTCGCCCACCGCGAGACGGACCGCGGCGAGCTCCCGGGCCAGGAACTCGGTGTCGGCCTTCGTCTGGGCGGACCGCATCCGGTCCTCTTCCAGCGACACCCGGTCGCGGTTCTCCTGCCGGTTCTGGGCCAGCAGGATCAGCGGCGCCGCGTACGCCGCCTGCGTCGAGAACGCGAGGTTCAGCAGGATGAACGGGTACGGGTCCCACTGGATCGACACCGCGACCAGGTTCAGCACGATCCACACGATGACGATGACCGTCTGGATCGCCAGATATCGTCCGGTGCCCAGGAACCGGGCGATCCGCTCGCTGTACATCCCGACGACGTCGGAGTCGAGATTGAACGAGATCGTGCGGCGGGTGCTGGGGGTGTCGAGCTTGCGTCCCGGTTCGCTCATCGGATCCGCACCTGGGGGCCGCCCGATGCCGGTTCCGGGCCACTCCCGACGCCGTACCCGTCGGCCTCGACGACGTCCTCGGGTTCGGTCTCACGCCAGTCGCGCGGCAGGATCTCGTCGAGCAGGTCGTCGACGCTCACCGCGCCGAGCAGGTGGCCGGCCTCGTCCACGACGGGGCCGCACACCAGGTTGTAGGTCGCGAAATATCTCGTCATCGTCTCCAGGGAGTCCTCGGGATGGAGTTGGGCGAGGTCGGTGTCCAGGATGCCGCCGACCAGGTGCGCGGGCGGTTCCCGGAGCAGGGCCTGCAGATGCACGCATCCGAGATACTTGCCGGTCGGTGTCGAAGTGGGCGGGCGGACGACGAACACCAGACTCGCCGCGGCCGGCGTCAGGTCGGGGTTGCGGACCCGGGCGAGGGCCTCGGCGATGGTGGTCGATGCGGTGACCACGATCGGCTCCGAGGTCATCACGCCGCCCGCGGTGTCGGGGGAGTGCAGCAGGAGTCGGCGGAGGGGCTCGGACTCCACGGGGTCCATCTCCTCGAGGAAGGCCTCGGCCTCGGTGTCGGGCAGTTCGCCGAGGAGGTCGGCGGCGTCGTCGGGGTCCATCGCCTCGAGGATGTCGACGGCGCGGTCGCGTCCGAGCGCGGCCAGCACCTCTTTCTGGTCGTCGGGCGGCAACTCCTGCAGCACGTCGGCGAGCCGTTCGTCGTCGAGGGCCGAGGCGATCTCGTCGCGTCGTTTCGCGGGCAGTTCGCGCAGGGCGTTGGCGACGTCGGCCGGGCGCATGCCCTCGAACTGCAGGAGGGCCTGCGCGACTCCTTGTCCGGGCAGGTTCAGCGAGCTCTGGGTGATGCCCTGCACGCTGGACCACTCCACGACCTGTGTCTCGTGGCGCCGGCGCAGGCCGCGACGTCCCGCCCGGATCGCGACGCGGGAGACGACCCAATCGCGGGTCCGGGTCTTCTCGATCCCGAGGTCGATCACCGTCACGTCGGCGTCGGCGAGCTCGGGGAGATCCGGATCGACGACCCGGACGTGGGTGTCGAGGACCTGTCCGATGGCGAGCGCCTCGCCGGGGCGCAGATGGAGTCGGCGGAGGCTCACGGTGCCGGTGTTGAGGGCCACGGCCTGGGGCTCGATCGCGGTCACCCGCAGCATCGGCACGAAAATCCTACGCCGAGTGGTCAATTCGACCGCGAGACCGAGGACGCGCGGTTGCTGCCCGGACATGCGGATCGAGATCACCACGTCGCGGACGCGTCCGATGGACTCGCCGTCGGGACCAAGGACGGCCAACCCGACTAATCTGGCCACGAACACCTTGCTCACCGACGACATGGGAGTAAGGGTAGTGCCATCGGTGCAACGGAGGCCGACGGCAGACACGAACGCCCACCGGTGGGAGACCAGTCCCACTGTCGGGTCTCACCGCGACGTTCAGCACTGGAGTCTGACAACAGGGAAGGCCCCGATATGACCAATCCCATGCGCCCGAGCCGCGAGACGCCGGGACTCCCCACCCCGCCCAAGGGCTGGCCGATCGGTTCGTACGGAACCTACGCCGAGGCCCAGCGCGCGGTGGACTTCCTCTCCGACGAGAACTTCACTGTCCAGGACGTCACCATCGTGGGCGTCGATCTGATGCAGGTCGAGCGGGTCATCGGCCGGCTGACGTGGGGCAAGGTGATCGGCGGCGGGCTGGTCTCGGGTGCCTGGCTCGGCTTCTTCTTCGGCTGTCTGGTGGCGCTCGTCTTCGCCGGTTCGCCCATTGCGCCCATCCTGGTGGGCATCGTCGGCGGCATGGTCTTCGGTGTGATCTCCGCGACCATTCCGTACGCGGCGACCCGGGGCCAGCGGGATTTCGCGTCGACCATGCAGCTGGTCGCCGGCCGCTATGACGTGCTGTGCGACCCGAAAAGCGCAGAGAAGGCGCGCGACATGCTCGCCCGTCTCACCTTCTGACGTCGCCTCCCGCGGTCGGACACGGAGCGATCACAATCGCCCGCGGAATGGCACGCCCATGCCGAATGTGTTGCATGTCACGAATCCTCACGTATAGCGTTGCTCTTCGGACGCTCACGGCGGAGCACCGCTGCGGCGCCGCGTACGACATCGAGGAGGCTGCGTGCGGAGCAGGGTCAGCACGGACGGATCCATCAGCACCGACGGATCTACCAGGCGCGTGAGACGAAAGGTCCTCGCCGCGGCGGTGGCAGCGGTGGCCATGCTGCCCGTGCTGTCCGCGTGCGGCTCGGGATATGAAGCGGGCGTACTCAATTTCTATCCGCCGGCCGACGGTGCGGACACCTTCGCCGAGATCGGCGACAAATGCTCGGCCGATTCCGGTGGTGCGTACAAGGTCGTGACCACCCCGTTGCCCAAGGGCGCCGACGATCAGCGTTTGCAGCTCGCACGGCGCCTCGCGGGCAACGACAGCGGGCTGGACCTGATGGGCATGGACGTGGTGTGGACGGCCGAATTCGCCGACGCGGGTTGGATGGTGCCGGTCCCCGACGCCATGGCCGCCGAGGTGTCGGCGCGCACCCTGGGCGGTCCGCTCGACACCGCGGTCTGGAAGACCGACGACGACGAGCGGGAACGGCTCTACGCCATCCCGTTCTCCACGAACACCCAATTGCTCTGGTACCGACCGGATGTGCTCGTCGAAGACGTCGACCGCCGGCGCCCGGCGTCGACGTGGAACGGCATGCTCGAGGACGCGCTCGTCAGCGGTCGCAACGGCGGACCGACCTACATCATGGTGCAGGGCAGGCAGTACGAAGGCCTGATGGTGTGGTTCAACTCGGTACTCGCCAGCGCCGGTGGGCAGATCGTCGACCCGGACGACCCCGACAAGGTCACCCTCAACGACACCCCCGAACACCGCGCCGCGACGGTCCGCGCCCTGGAGACGCTGAAGCGGGTCGCCACCGCGCCCGGTGCCGATCCGTCGCTGACCAACTCCGACGAGGGCGCCGCACGGCTCGGCATGGAGAGCGGTGAGGCCCTGTACCAGGTGAACTGGCCGTTCGTCTTCGCCGGGATGCGCGAGAACGCCGTGGCGGGCAGCGTCGCCTTCCTCGACCTCACCGAATACGCGAACCTGTACGCGGACACCGCGAATCCGCCGACCCCGGCGCAGGTGGTCCCGCTCAACCGCGAGATGCGGCGGGTCTTCGATTTCGCGCCCTATCCGGGCTTCGAGGGACTTCCCACCAAGACGACCCTGGGCGGCATCAACATCGCCGTCGCGAGCACCTCGCAACAGCAGGACCTCGCCTACCAGGCCGCCGAGTGCATCACCAGTGAGGCATCGCAGAAGGCGTTCTCGTTCAGTGCGGGTCCGCCGCCGGTCATCGAGTCCATCTACGACGACGCCGATTTCCGCCTCGCGTACCCGATGGCCGACGAGATCAAGCGGCAGCTCGAACCCGAGCACGCTGCTCTGCGGCCGAAATCGCCCGACTATCAAGCAATCTCGACGCTGCTGCAGGCCAAGTTGAGCCCGGTCGGCGCCTGGGAGCCGGAGGCCCTGGTCGACGAGCTCGCCGAAGCGGTCCAGAAGGCCATCGACGGGGAAGGGCTAATCCCGTGAGCGACAACGACACTCCGCGTAACGACGCCGAGAACGCGGGCGGCAACCCCGACGACGCGGGGTTCCGTGCCGGGCGACACGCCCTCCCGGAGGATGCGCCACCGCAAACCGGTCCGATCCCGATCGTCGGTGACACACCCCCGGTGCAGTCCGATCAGGTGTGGACCGCTCCGCCGGGAGGTCGGCACGAGGTGACCGCGGCGTCGTCGCACACCGACCGGCCCACCCCGGATCCCGCGCCCGCCTCGCTGTCGAAGCCGGCGACCGGGACGGGCGGGGGTACCGCGGTGATCGATCGGCCCCGGGCCGACACGCCGCCGGCCGCCCCGCGCAGGCGCAGCGAGGGCAAAACCGCCGAGCGCCGGCTGGCCTTCTGGCTCGTGGCGCCGGCCGCACTGATGATGCTCTTGGTCACCGGATACCCGATCGTGTACGCGGTCTGGCTGTCGCTGAACAAGATGAGCCTCTCGGCGCCGGGGGAACGCGAGTTCGTCTGGTTCGCCAACTACGCCACCGTCCTCACCGACAACTACTGGTGGACGGCCTTTGCCGTCACGGTCGGCATCACGGTCGTGTCGGTACTCATCGAACTCGTGCTGGGCATGGCGATCGCGCTCGTCATGCACCGGACGATCTTCGGGCGGGGCACCATCCGCACCGTCGTCCTGATCCCGTACGGCATCGTCACCGTGGCGGCGGCGTTCTCCTGGTACTACGCGTGGACGCCGGGCACCGGATATCTCGCCAACCTGCTACCCGACGGCACCGCACCGCTCACCGAGCAGTGGCCGTCGCTGGCGATCATCGTCCTCGCCGAGGTCTGGAAGACGACGCCGTTCATGGCCCTGCTCCTGCTGGCCGGCCTCGCGCTCGTCCCGGACGATCTGCTCAAGGCGGCCCAGGTCGACGGCGCCGGGGCGTGGACGAGACTGTGGCGCATCATCCTTCCGCTGATGAAGCCGGCGATCCTGGTGGCGCTGCTGTTCCGCACACTCGACGCGTTCCGCGTGTTCGACAACATCTACGTCCTCACCAGCGGGTCCAACAACACCTACTCGGTGTCGATGCTGGGTTACGACAATCTGTTCGGCGCCTTCAATCTCGGCGTCGGCTCGGCGATCTCGATTCTGATCTTCATCTGTGTCGCGATCATCGCGTTCGTGTTCATCAAGGGGTTCGGCACCGCCGCACCGGGTTCCGACGACGAGGGGAGGTAAGCCGTTGAATGCGAGCGGAAAGTCCAAGGCCTGGTGGTCGATCGCCAACATCCTGGTGATCCTGTATGCACTCATCCCGCTGCTGTGGATCATCAGCCTGTCCTTCAAGCCGGCGAGCAGCGTGACCGACGGGAAGTTCTGGCCGAGTGAGTTCACCCTCGACAACTACAAGAGCATCTTCGAGACCAGCGCCTTCACCTCGGCGCTGATCAACTCGATCGGCGTGGGTCTGATCACCACGGTGATCGCGGTGCTCCTGGGGACGATGGCGGCCTATGCGGTGGCCCGCCTGGACTTCCCGGGCAAGAAGCTCCTGATCGGTGCCGCGCTGCTGATCGCGATGTTCCCCCAGATCTCGCTGGTGACACCGTTGTTCAACATCGAGCGGGCCATCGGGTTGTTCGACACCTGGCCCGGCTTGATCCTGCCCTACATCACCTTCGCGCTGCCGCTGGCGATCTACACCTTGTCCGCGTTCTTCCGCGAGATCCCGTGGGAGCTGGAGAAGGCCGCCAAGATGGACGGCGCCACCCCGTGGCAGGCCTTCCGCAAGGTCATCGCCCCGCTCGCCGCCCCGGGCGTCGTGACGGCGGCGATCCTGGTGTTCATCTTCGCCTGGAACGACCTGCTCCTGGCACTGTCGCTGACGTCGACCGAACGGGCGATCACCGCGCCGGTGGCGATCGCGAACTTCACCGGCAGTTCGCAGTTCGAGGAACCGACCGGGTCGATCTCGGCCGCCGCGGTGGTCATAACCATCCCCATCATCATCTTCGTGCTCTTCTTCCAACGTCGAATCGTGGCCGGCCTGACCTCCGGCGCCGTGAAGGGATAACCCATGGCAGACATCGTTCTGGACAACGTCTCCAAGCAGTATCCCGACGGCTCCACCGCCGTACACGGGGTCGACATCGAGATCGCCGACGGCGAGTTCGTGATCCTGGTGGGCCCGTCGGGATGCGGTAAGTCGACGACGCTCAACATGATCGCCGGACTTGAGGACATCTCCGGCGGCGAGCTGCGGATCGGCGGGGAGCGGGTCAACGAGCGCGCACCCAAGGACCGCGACATCGCGATGGTGTTCCAGAGTTACGCGCTCTACCCGCACATGTCGGTGCGCGAGAACATCGCCTTCCCACTGACTCTCGCGAAGATGCCGAAGGATCAGGTGGCCGCGAAGGTCGACGAGGCCGCGCGCATCCTCGACCTCGGGCAGTACCTCGACCGCAAGCCGGCCAATCTCTCCGGCGGTCAGCGGCAGCGCGTGGCGATGGGCCGGGCGATCGTGCGCTCCCCGAAGGCGTTCCTGATGGACGAGCCGCTGTCGAACCTCGATGCGAAGCTGCGCGTGCAGATGCGTACGGAGATCTCACAGCTGCAGCAGCGCCTGGGGACCACCACGGTCTACGTGACCCACGACCAGACCGAGGCGATGACCCTCGGTGACCGGGTCGTCGTGCTGCGCAACGGGTATGTGCAGCAGATCGGTACGCCGCAGGAGCTGTACAACAATCCGACCAACGTGTTCGTGGCCGGTTTCATCGGCTCCCCGGCGATGAACTTCCTGTCCGGTCGCCTCGGCAGCGAGGGTATCGAGACCGCGATCGGCACCATCGTCCTCGACGACCATCGTGCGGTGGTCTCCCGTGCCGGAGACGTCGGCAGTGGCGGCGACGTGCTCATCGGCATCCGGCCCGAGCACCTCGAAGACGCGTCGCTCGTCGACTCGACGACCCGTGGACACGGCGGGACCTTCGCCGCGAACATCGACGTGCTCGAGTCGATGGGTTCCGACATCTACGCCTACTTCGGCGTCGGGTCGAGCCGGGCGTCGAGCGACGCCCTCGCGGAGTTGTCCGCCGATTCCGGAACCGATCTCGGCGGCAACCAGTTCATCGCCCGACTGTCCCCGGACTCGAAGGTGAGCCGCGGCGGTTCGGCGGAGCTGTTCTACGACGCGTCGAAGATCGCGGTGTTCGACCAGAGCTCGGGGCAGTCCCTGCGCGTCCGCTAGTGTCCCGCCTGTCCCTGCAGGCGTCGGCTCAGCGCCGGCGCCTGCGGGAGTGGTCGAGCAGTTCGTCGAAGACGTGTTCGTCCCAGATGTGCCTGCGCACAAGCCGATACCGTTCGCAGGCCACCCACATGTACAGCTCGGCGTCGCTGTCGAGGTCGGGCCGGATGCCCGCCCGGCGCGCCATCCGCACGACCGGCAGGAACTCCTCACCGAACCAGCGCCGAGCGGTCTCGGTGCGGTTGAGGAACTCGCCGATCTCCTGGCTCAGGCGAAATCCCCACGCCTCGACGTTCTCGGCGAGTTCGGCGTAGTCGAACGGGAAGCTGAGTCGGATGGCCTCGGCCTGGGACCCCTCGAGCGGCACGCGTGACAGGAAGATCCGACGATGGTCCTTGAGGACCAGGTCGGAGGTCGCGGTGATGCCCTCGGGGGAGATGCGCGTGTGGATCAGGGTGACGTAGGCGTCGATCGTGACCCAGTTCCGCGCGATCGCGATGGACACGCGGTGATGGCCGTCGATGACGAAGTGCATCGATCCGATCCGGTACAGCTGTACCGGAGGGACGGATTCGCCGCGGCGTTGCGCGGCCGCCAGCCGCTGCCAGCGCTCCCGGCCGCGCGACGAGGTGGGCCGGAAGTAGCGGTCGAAATCCTTGGTGCGGTCGACACTTCCGACGATCGAGGACACCTCGACGACCTGCAGTCCGAGTGAGGTCTCCCCGGTCCGTCCGAGCGCGGCGACGACCTCGTCGAACGGGAGGATGGTGTTCACGTCGGCGGGCTGACGCATGAACCACTGCGCGAGCCGCGCGCGTTCGGCCTGGCGTCGCATCCGGGCGAAGTCGTTCTCCGCGTCGGCGTCGGGAAATCCGGTGTCACGCGCCATGTCTGCGCCTCACGATCTCGACCTCCCGGGTCACGGGATCGATGTCGAACTGACAGAAGCCGACGACGTTCATCGACGTCGTCGACGACCCGATGGGCAGATCCGACGGCCGTTCGCCATACGGATGCACGTGCCCGTGGACCAGCAGTGCGGGTTGCAGCGACCGCACCAGTGGATGGAAACAGTCGAAACCCCGGTGGGGAAGATCGTCGCGGTCGCCGACGCCGCGTGCGGGGCTGTGGGTGAGGAGGATGTCGGCGCCACGCGGCGGCGACAGGGCGGCCGTGCACCGCAGGCGGAGGGAGCGCAGCCGTTGCTGGGTGTCGGTGTACTGGTTGGTGCCGCCGTTGTAGCGACGGCTGCCGCCGAGTCCGCTGATGCGGAGTCCGGCGACCGAGACGGTACGCCCGTCGGCGTTGACGGCACCGCAGGGTCCTGGGTCCTCGGCGGGGAGCCCCGCCCGCGTCCAGCCGGTCCGGCCGCGCCGGTAGCCGCGCAGGTCCCGGTCGTGATTGCCGGGTACGAAGACGCACGGCGCGTCGCACAGCGACGACAGGATCTCCAGGTACTCGAACGGGAGATCGCCTGCCCCGAGGATGAGGTCGGGGCGGGACTCGATCCCCACGCCGAAGGTGAGGGAATCCACCACCTCGTCGGCGACAGCCAGAACCCGGACCATGGCTCCAGGCTAGAGGAGCGCCCCGGACCCTCGCGGCCGGTCGGTAGCCTGTCGGATGTGAGTGAAGCCGTGACAGAGGTCGTCGGACGATTCCTGGAAGACCGGCTGGGGGCGACGCCGCAGCATGCGTCGGTGACGTTCCTGGGGGTCGAGCCGATCGACGTCCTGCGGTTCGTGACCGGCGACACCGACGATCGCGGCACGGTGGTCTACGTGACGTCGGGCTGTGCGCGGCACCCCATGTCCGATCCCACCGACCTGCATGCCGATCCGGTCCGTGGCCCCCGGGCCGAATTGGTCGTGCGCATGCGGTCGGGTACGCCGCTGCCGGGTCTGCACAAACGCATGGCGACGCTGGCGGCCGCGCCCGCGGTCGAGGGTCTGATCATCGCCGCCGACGCCCTGGTCGACCTCGGCGAACCCCTCTGGGACGGTTCCCCGTTCACCGCAGTGCTGCTCGAGGCCGACGAGCTGGGCATCGTCGAACTGCCCGAGCCGATGGACCCGGTCACCATGCTCCGGGCCATACCGATCACCGCCAACGAGGCCGCGTGGGTCCGACTGAAGGGTGCCGACGCGCTGCGGGAGGCGTGGCGCGAGGCGGGTATCGACGTGACCAGGCCCGACCGTTCGTCGGCGACACCGTCCTGAGACGGCCGGCGGATCGTCGGCGGACACATCCGTTCCCAGGTTTCGGAACGTATGACAGAGGGAACGTCTGAGCACGACATCACGGTCGGTCGGAAAGGTGAGGGTGCATGGAGTCACGGGGTGCAGGGACCATCGGCACGGCGGATGGGCGGTGCCCGGCGTGACGCTCACATCATCGTCGCCGACGACGACAGCCGCACGGTCCGATCTCGATGTCTATCTGCCGCAGCAGGACACGCAGTTGCTGATCGACACCCTCCGATCCCGCGGGGTCTCCGGCGCCCGTGTCCTCGATCTCTGCACCGGCAGCGGGGCCATCGCCATCGCGGCGGCCCGGGCAGGTGCGGCCGAGGTGACCGCGGTGGACGCCTCCCCGGACGCGGTCGCCTACGCGCGCCGGGCGGCAGCCGAAGCCGGCGTCCGGATCGAGGTGACACTCGGTGATCTCCGCCGTCACCGGGGTCGCTATGACGTGGTCACCTGTAATCCGCCCTATGTGCCGACCCCGCCCGAATCCGAGGCGGCGCTTCATCCGGCCGGGCCGTCGCACGCCTGGGACGCCGGCCTCGACGGCCGGGCCGTCCTCGACCCGCTGTGCGCACGCGTTCCCGATCTGCTGGTGCCCGGCGGCGCATTCATCCTCGTGCACTCCGAATTCGCGGACGAGGACGCCTCGGTGCGCGCTCTGCGCGCCGGCGGGCTGACCGCGGAGGTGGTGGCCGAACGGGTCATCCCATTCGGTCCGGTCCTCACCGCGCGCGCGGGCTGGATGGAGGAGTGCGGAATGCTCGAACGCAACCGCCGGATCGAGCGACTGGTCGCGATCGTCGCGGTCGCCCCGGGCGGTTCCGGTCCAAGGGGATGCCCGGCGTGAGTGGGGACGGCAAGCGCAACGTGGTGCGGGTGGTCCGCGGCGGACCCGTCCTCGTATCCGGCCCCGTCGAGATCGAACTTCCCGACGGTGCCAAGGTCGAGTCGGATCGGTTCATGGTCGCGGTGTGCGCGTGTGGCCGCAGCAAGAACTATCCGCTGTGCGACACCAGCCATCGCAGGAAGCGTCGACGGACCGACTGACCCCCGGGGAGCTCAGATGCCGGGAAAGGCGCTCTCGCCGTTGTCCCAGGCGGACAGCACATACCGGTCGAGGGCGTCTTCGACGAACAGGAAGGCGCGGATCCCGAAGATCACGTCGACCTCGGCGTCCGGCTCGGTGCGGATGAGATCGCCGACGACATCGGTGCGCAGGATCTGCTCGTGAACCGCATCCGCCTCGACGTGTTCGCGATAGAAGCGTCGGCAGGCCTCCGGCGCGTCGAGCTGTTCCAGGCCCGCGAGCAGGCGCTGGGAGCCCGGGGGCGAGGTGATCTCGGTGGCCGCCAGATGTCCGACCGCGGCACCCCGGTACCGGCGATGGAGGCCGAACAGCGACATCAGGTTGACCGGTGTCAGGGCGACCCCGGGGACCGTGTCGAGGTAACCGAGGTAGTCGGCGCTCAGATCCGCGGCCCGGAGCAGGTCGGCGAAGAGCTCTTGATGCACGGCGTCGCCTCGCCCGCCGCCGAACTCGTCGAACTCGACGGCGACATAGGCGGCCTTGGCGTGGCCTCTCAGACGCGGGATCGCCCACGCGTGCGGGTCGGCCTCCTTGAGGTGGTACAGCGAGCGCAGCGCGAACAGCTGTCGGTACTGCTCCCACGTCCCCGCGTCGCGGAGGCGGTACGAAGCACCGTCGCCGTCGGGGTTCTCGATGCAGAGCTCGTCCATCTCGTGGTCGGCGGAATCGGCAGCGGTCGCGGTGGGCACGTCCCGGTGCAGGGCCGCGAGGAAGGGCCGCTCGAGCGCGGCCCGCACCGCGAGGAGCGCGGGGTTCCATTCCCACTCGACCTCGGCGTCGGCAAACCCCATGTAGTGCATCTCGTAGCAGAGGTAGAGGGCGAGCTGGAGGTCGTCGCCGTAGGGGTCGGCGTCGTCGATCGGCAACTCGGGAACCGACGCGGAGTCGGGATCACCCCGCAGGAGATCGATGACGATGCCCGACAGCGGTCCACGCGCACTCGGCAACTCCGGCCGTCGGAAGGCCGTGTCGTGCACCGTCGAGACGTCGACCATCGGATCAGCTGACACCTGCGAGTCCTCCTGTCGTGTCCGGGCGTCCGGTATCGCTGCGTGCAGCGAACGCGGACTCTTCCGGATAACCGAACCGGGCGCCACGCAAACCACCCGGATGTGACTGTGACCGTTGTCCCAGCATAGGGTCGCCGGTCGGCTCAGGCGATCTCCCTGCGCAGGGACTCGTCGAGGGAGACGCGGACCAGCGCGGCAGCCAGGGCCTCGGGTCGCCCGTCGGCGAGGTCGGCGAGCCGGGCCGGATCGTCGGGCAGGGCGAGGTCGCGCGCCGCGGCGAGTGCGCGCTTGTCGAAATACGGTGCCGCCCAGTCCCACACCGACTGCACCTCGCGCAAGAAGATGTCGGCCCCGACCGGCCCGATACCGGTGAACCCCTGGAGCAGCTGTGCCGCGCGGGCGGGCTCGGACCCGGCCTCGTCGGCGAGGCGGCGCAGATCGCCGTGATAGTCGTCGAGAACCTTCCGTGCTGCCTGGCCGAGGCGGGTGGCGGTGCTCTCGTCGTAGCGGACGTAGTGGCCTCGGCCGAGGGCGTCGACCAGGCTCTGCCAGTCGGCCCGCGCCATCTTCTCCGGCGTGCGGTAACCGGCCGCGAACAATTCGCGGGCGGCTGCCACCGCGATGTCCGCGGAGATCCGGGTGCTCAGCAGCAGGGCGAGCACCAACAGTTCGAACAGCGGCGACGGCGTGTTCTTCAGCGTGATGCCGGCGTCCTCGGCGTAGGTGTGGCCGGCGCGGTCGAGCAGGGCCCGGGCCGTGTCGCCGGCGTGGTCGGTGCGGGTCATCGCGGCCGATTACCCGTCGCTGTGCCCGGGTAATCCTCCGTGCGGTCGCGGGTCACACGCCGGGGGTCACAACCAGTGACTGCGGCGGAACACCACGAACAGCACACTGCAGAGCGTGGCCAGGCAGGCGAGCACGACGGGGTAACCCCACTCCTGATGGAGCTCGGGCATGTGGTCGAAGTTCATGCCGTAGATGCCGGCGACCATGGTGGGCACCGCGGCGATCGCGACCCAGGCCGAGATCTTGCGCATGTCGGTCGACTGCTGGATGCCGACCTTGGCGGCCGCGGCCTGCAGTAGTGAGGTGAGCAGGTCGTCGTACTCGAGGACGCGGTCGATGACGGTGGTGAGGTGGTCGGAGACGTCGCGGAACTGGCGTCGGATCTCTTTGGGCACCAACGGGTTACCGCTCGCCGTCAGGCTCTGCAACGGTGCCGCGAGCGGCGTCACCGCGCGACGCAGTTCGAGCACCTCGCGACGCAGGAGGTAGACCGGGTCGATGTCGAGCGAGTGGCCCTGGCGGCCGAAGACGACCTCCTCGATCGCGGCGACGTCGACGTCCATCCGGTCGCTGACCGCCAGGTAGGTGTCGACGACCTTGTCGGCGACGGCGTGCAAGACCGCGGTGGGGCCGAGGGCGAGTCGCTCGGGATGGGTTTCCAGACGGCGCCGCAGCTCCGACAACTCGGTGTGCTCGCCGTGCCGCACGGTCAGGACGAAGTCGGGTCCGGCGAAGACCATGATCTCGCCGGTCTCCACGACCTCGCTGGCCAACGCCATCGTCTCGTGCTCGACGTACTGCACGGTCCGCAGGACCAGGAACTGGGTCTCGTCGTACACCTCGAGTTTCGGTCGCTGGTGCGCGTGTACCGCATCCTCGACGACGAGTTCGTGCAGGCCGAACGTGGCTCCGACGTCGGCCATCTGCGCGTCGTCGGGGGCGTGCAACCCGACCCACACGAAGCCCTCGCCCGCTGCCCGCACCCGGGCGAGGCCCTCGGTGTAGGTGACGCGGCCGGGCTGTCGGCGACCGTCGATGTAGACCGCGCAGTCCACGATCGCCCTAGCCACCGGGACACGGATCTGCGGGAGCGGTCGGCGTTCGCGGCGTGGGGACAACCCGCGCGGACCGGGCCGGGGGAGCGACGGCATGAGTGCCGATGGTACCCGGCGGCCTCGTTCGGGCGCGGAGCTGTGCTGGGGATACGGTGGCGGGGTGCCTGAACGTCTTGTCCGCAAACGTCTCGTCACGCTGGCCGGCCTGCTCGTGGTCCTCGCGGCGGTGATCGCCGGATGCGCCGACGACGCCTCGTCCCCGCCGCGTGGGCTGGTGATCGGCTCGTCGGACGACCCGGCGATGCGGGTGATGGCCGAGATCTATGCGGGGGCGCTGCGCAACTCCGGCTCCGTGGTGTCCGCCGACCAGCTCCGCGGTGACGTGCCGACCCTGCTGGACGAGATGGATCGCGCCGGACTCGATCTCTTCCCGGCCTTCACCGGGGAACTGCTGACGATGCTCTCCCCGTCGTCCACCGCGATCGGTGCCGAAGACGTCTACCGCGACCTCAACCGCGCACTGCCGCAGGGTGTTTCGGTCGGTGACGAGACGCCGGTGGCAGCGGCTCCGCAGATTTTCGTGTCGACGACCCTCGCGGGCGACGTCGGCGCCACCGGCCTCGACGATTGTGCGCGACTGCCCTCGGGCCTGCCGGTCGCGGCCGTCGCCGAACCCGACGAGGCGACCATGCGTGCCTTCGCCGACGCGGGCTGCGTGTTCGGCCCGGTCGAGCTCGCCGCGACGTCCGAGGACGTGCTCCGTCGCGCCGCCGGCGGCACGGCTGTCGGTCTGCTGACGCCTCTCGAGCTCGCCGGCGAGAACGCCGAGGGCGCGTCCTCGGAGGTGCAGGCGCTCCGGACCACGCCGGGCGGCGGCGACACCGCGGACGGTGCGGTCGACGCGGACGCCGACCAGGCGGACCCCTCGGGCCCGCGGGCGGAGGTCCTCGTGCCGGTTTTCCGTTCCGCGGCGCTGAATCGCGACCAGGTCAAGGCGATGAACAAGGTGGCGGGCGAGATCACCACCGCCGATCTCGCCACCATGTCCGCCGAGGTCGACGGTGGGGCGGACCCGCGCGATGTGGCCCTGGCCTGGCTGGGCGAACACGGGCTGTAGACACGACACGGCCTGCCGGACACGACACGGCCCTGCCGGACACGACAAACGCCGTGGCACCAACACGCCCCCGACCGCGTGTTGGTGCCACGGCGTCGCCGGCTCACCTGAGGTGTCAGGCGGCCTTCGACATCGCCCAGCCGGTGAGCTTCGCCGACACCCACTGGTACTTCGACGCGACCAGGCGCACCGCGAGGTCGAGGATCTTGGCGTCGGTGCCGACGAGGATGCGTGCCTTGTTCTTGCGAACGCCCTCGATGATCACCTCCGCGGCGTCTTCGCTCGTCATACGGGCGAGATAGCGATCGAAGAGCGCCGCCGTGGCCTTCTGGTCGTGGTCGCCGGACACGGTGGCGTTCCGGGCGATCGCGGTCTTGATGCCGCCGGGGTGCACACAGGACACCTGCACCGGGTGCTTGGCGACGATCATCTCCTGGCGCAGCGCCTCGGTGAACCCGCGCACCGCGAACTTCGCGGAGTTGTAGGCGGCCTGTCCCGGCTCGGCGAGCAATCCGAACAACGACGACGTGTTCACGATGTGCCCGTCGCCGGAGGCGATCACGTGGGGCAGGAATGCCTTGGTGCCGTTGACGACTCCCCAGTAGTCGACATCCATCACCCGTTCGATGTCCTTGAACTCGGTGCGCTCGATCTCCCCGTGGTGGGCGATGCCCGCGTTGTTGAAGACGACGTTGACCACGCCGAAGTGCTCGGCGACGGTGTCGGCATAGGTGAGCACAGCTTCGCGCTCGGCGACGTTGAGCAGCTGCGAATGAACCTCGGCGCCGGCTTCTTTCACCAGCTTCTCGGTGACGGCCAGGCCGTCGGGGGTGACGTCGGAGATGGCCAGCCGCGCACCACGGCGCGCGAGCTTGACCGCGATGTCACGGCCCATTCCCGAACCGGCGCCGGTGATCACGACGACCTTGCCGCGAAAGTCCTTCATGTGTTGTCTCCTGTGAGTGGGTGCGGTCGGTCAGGCGTTGGCGGTGGCGGGCGAGTCGATGTCCTCGCCGGTGGCGGAACCGGCCGACACGGCGGGTGCGACGGGTCGCCGGGCGCCGCGGGTGACATCGTAGGCGGCGACATCGAAGGACCGGGTCGCCTGTCGGAACGCGAAGGTGAAGCCGGGCCACAGAGTCGTGATGTTGCCGTTGGCGTCCTTGTACCAGGAGGCGCACCCGCCGTTCACCCAGACGCTGTTGCGGAGCTTGTGCTGGATGCCCGCGTTGAACTCCTGCTGGGCGGCGAGCTTCACCTCGGTCCGGGTGATGCCCAGCGCGCGAGAGGTTTTCAGGTAGTCGACGAGGTAGTTGAGCTGCGACTCGATCATGTAGACCATCGAGGTGTGGCCCAGGCCGGTCGACGGGCCGACCATGAGCATCATGTTCGGGAAGCCGTGGACGAACGAACCCTTGTATCCCTGCATGCCGATCTCGCTCCACACCTGCGCGAGGCTGCGGCCGTCCTTGCCGATGATCTTCTCGAACACGGGGGAGTCGGTGACGTGGAATCCGGTGGCGACGACGATCACGTCGACGTCCCGGACGGTGCCGTCCTTGGCCACGATCCCGGTCGGGGTGATCCGGTCGATGCCGTCGGTCACCAGATCGACGTTGGGCCGCGCGAGCGCCGGGTACCAGTCGTTGGAGCGCAGGATTCGCTTACAGCCCACCTGGAACGTCGGAGTCGCCTTGCGGCGCAGTTCGGCGTCGCGGCCGATGCCGCGCAGGATGTTGGCGCGGCAGAGCAACTCGACCGGCTTGAGCGACTTCGGTGAGTAGGTGAGGCCGAACGCCACGACCTCGTTGGCGGCGTAGATCCCGCCGCGGACCGCGGACTGGTACCCCGGGACGTTCTTGTAGGCCCAGTGTTCGACCGAGCTGTAGGCGCGCTCTGTGCGGGGCACGATCCACGGTGCGGTGCGCTGGTAGACGTCCAGACGGCCGGCGACCTTCGCGACCTCGGGGACCAACTGGATGGCCGACGCCCCGGTGCCGATCACGGCGACCCGCTGACCGCCGAAGTCGTGGTCGTTGTCCCAGCGTGCGGAGTGCACGATCTTGCCCTCGAAGGACTCGATGCCCTCGATGTCGGGGAGGTTGGGTTCACAGAGCGGGCCGACACCGCCGACGAGCACTCGCGCCCGGACCTGGTCGGTCGTGCCGTCCTGGAGGGTGTCGATGATCCACCGGCCCTCGTCCTCGTTCCACTCGGTCCGGGTCACCTCGGTGCCGAATCGGGCCTTGGCGGGGATGTCGAACTTGTCGGCCACCCCGTTGATGTAGTCGTGGATCTCGGGCTGGTGCGAGTACGACCGCGACCACGTGGGGTTCTTCGCGAACGAGAAGGAGTAGAGCTGTGAGGGCACGTCGCAGGCCGCGCCGGGGTAGGTGTTGTCGCGCCAGGTCCCGCCGAAGTCGCGACCGCGATCGAGGAGGACGAAGTCGTCGAAGCCGTTCTGCTTGAGACGGACCGCGGCACCGAGACCCGAGAAGCCGGCACCGATGATGGCGATCTCTACATCGTTCGTTGTCATGGTGTCACCATAGGGTGGTACTGAACACGTGTCAATAGCTATTGAACGAGACTCAATAGGAGTAGTCTGGCCGGGTGGCCAGAGGACGAGGAAGTGCAGAGTGTCGGTGATCAACGGCAAGACGATCAGCGGCGACCCGATCGGCGGCGACGCCGGCGACCGGCGCGCCCCGCACAAGCGCACGCGGATGAGTCCCGAGGCGCGTCGCGACCAGCTCATCGAGTACGGCCTCGCCATGGTCGGGGACCGGCCGCTCGAGGAGATCACCATCGACGCGATCGCCGACGCCGCCGGGGTGTCGCGGGCGCTGCTCTTCCACTACTTCGCCTCGAAGCAGGAGTTCCACGTCGCGATCGCGCAGGCCCAGGCGGACCGGATGCTCGCGCGTACCGAGCCGGACGAGTCCCTGGGTGATCCGATAGCGATCCTGTCGGCGTCGATGGCCGCGTTCGTCGACTATGTGAGTGAGAACCGCACCGCCTACACCACGCTGATCCGCGGAGCCTCGAGTTCGGACGCCGCGATGCGGGAGGTGTTCGACCGCACCCGCGAGGTGATGGTCGCCCGGGTCCTCGACCACGCTCCGGTGTTCGGGGTCGAGGTGACCCCGGTCGTCGTGATGAGCGTGCACGGCTGGATCGCCTTCGTCGAGGAGACGACGATCCGGTGGCTCACCGCGGAGACGACCGAGGCGCCGACGCTCACCCGGGACGAACTGCTCGCCCTGATCACCGCCGCGCTTCCCGCCCTCGCGGCGGCGACCATCGGCTAGCTGCCGGCACAGCGGATCAGATCCGCCGGCCGCCGGCCGGGCCCGTATGCCGCGTGGCTACTGGCTCCGACCGTCGTCGCAGGAGCAGGCCGAGGCCCACCATCCCGACGCCGAGCACGAAGTGCAACCAGTTGTCGGCCGTGTTCACCGGTACGAAATTGGCGGCACTGTGGTGGTCGATCAGCAGTCCGTACACCCAGAGCACCAGGTACACGGCACCGCCGGCCACGAGATAGAGGAACGACGAGGACGCCGTGCGGGACATGAGCACACCCGCGACGCCGAACAGCAGGTGGACGATGTTGTGCAGGATCGACACCTGGAAGATGCCCAGCAGTGCGGCCTCGGAATGATGACCGGCGAACGTCAGGGTGTCGTAGTCCGTGGTGATGCCTGGGATGAACCCGAGGATGCCGACCAGCAGGAACACGATGCCGACTGCCAGCGCCGCGGTCCGGATCGGTGAACGTGTCAGTCGCGAATTCTCCGATGTCATGAGGATCGCCTCCGAGAGATGCCGGTTCGCCGCGGCGGGCTCTTCACCGTGGCGGGTGGACCGCAGAGGAGTATCCGCCCACCGGTGTCCCGAAACCTGCTCGTGAGGCGGTCAGAGACCGACGACCCGCGCGGTGTCGGGCCCGACGGCTTGCTCGAGAACATCGACACCATCGGTGTCCGCGAGTTCGGCGCCGTTGCGCAGCGTCCCGACGAGTTCGTCGGTGAACCGGCGGATCGTGCGGTGGGCGGTCAGCGTGTCGGGATGCCGGGCACGAAGCGCCAGTCCGTCGCCGGTCCGTGAGATCCAGAACTGCGCGTCGTCGGCGGTCGTCGCATTGGAGATGTGGTGGGCATCGATGGCCCGGTGCCGATCCGCACCTGGGAGCAGCCGGTAGTCGACGTAGGACACCATGAAGATGTCCGCCCGCGTGCGGCGTAGTCCGCCCATCGCCTCGATGACCTGCGGAACGGGTACCTCGCCGAGCGCGACGGCCCGACGCAGCTCCGGTCCGGTGCGCCGGATCGTCTCCACCAGATCCCCGGTACCGACGACCCGCAGCGGCGCATTGGTGGTGAACCAGCCGACGGCGTCGCGCCACTTCTCCTCCCGACGCGTGTGCATCGGGAACAGCAGAGGTAGTTCTGGCCCGCCGCCGCAGCGGCGCACCGCGTCGGCCATCGCGGCCAGCGTTCCGCCGAACACGCTCGCACCGTTGCGTCGGCACAACTGGGCGAACCGCTCCGTCGCAGCCGAATCCAACAGCGTGCGCACCTCGGTGGCCTGGGCCGCGATGGCCCCGGGTTCGACACCGAGATCAAGGGGAAAGGTGGGCAGCGCGCCGTCCCGGTCGTCGAAGAAGCGGAGCCATTGGCGCATCCGGGGATCGGACAGCGCGACGGGGGGTGCGGATGACTCGGCTGCGCAGAAGTCGACGAAACTACCGCTCATGGCAGTCGCCGAGGGATCGAAAGAACCTCCGTGGCAACGGTATCCGTCATACAAGCGGTGCAGGTCGTCGATCACGATGGAGATCGAGTAGGCATCCACGTGGCAGTGGTCGAATCCGCAGATGATCGTCGACGCGTCGTCGCGGTCGATCGCGGCGAACAGGTACGCCGGGTAGCCGAAGGGATGACATGCGCGGTCGAGGGTGTCGCGGAGCCGATCGCGCAGGACGGTGTCGGAGGACGTGTCGATCACGGTGTCGATGCGGAGTACGAGGTCGTCCGGATCGTAGGAGTGGCGCCGGACCCCCTCCGGCCCGGTCGAGAACGACGACCGCAGGGTGCCGTGCCGTGCGATGAGGGCGTGGTAGGCGGAGCCGAGCGCGGCGCGGTCGACCCGGCCGCGGACCGTGAACGCCGCGGCCAACCACGTACTCGAGTCCCCGGCGGTGGCCAGGTGCACGGTCTGGTTGAACGACGGTGGCACATCGGAGATCTCGGACCGTGCGGCAGAGGTGTCCACGGTCCAGCACAACAGCTCACCCGCGGGCGGACCATAGCGATCGATGGTGGTGACGTGCACTCGTCCTCACGCTCCTCTGCGCAGAGCCGCGGCGCCGGGGTCGGATGGCCCTGCCGCAACCGCCGGCCCGTGGATCTGCCGGTCGCCGGCTGCGGCGATGTCGGTGACGATGTCGCGCAGGTGGTGGTAGTAGGGGCGCGCCACCGACTCCGCAAACGGCGTCCCCGGGATCTGGCTGCCCAGGTAGAGCTCGTCGTGGTCGCGGTTGATCCACGCCGACGCGTTGGCCGTGCGGCCCTCCCCGGTGAACAGGGCGCCGCGCCGGAAAGCGTCGCGCGACGTTCCGGGAAACCATCGGAAATCGATGTACGACAGCAGGTTCGGGGCAGTGACGATCGCGTCCGGGGTGGCGCCCGCGGCGGCTATGGCGGCGAGCGCGGCCGCCACCGGCACCGCCGCGAGGTCGCGCGCGCGCCGGCGGGCCGCGTGGGCGGCCGGGATCAGTTCGGCGAAGGTGGATGCGCCGGTCATGGAGAACTCGACCGGTGCGAAGCTGCAGAACCATCCCTGAGACGTGGCGTAACCGTCGAGGGCGACCCGGGTGTTGAACACCGTCATGCCGTAGTAGTCCTCGGCGCCGGCCAGTTCCCGGTCGGCGATGGCGATGGCCGCGTAGACGCCGTCGATGAAGCGACCTCCCGCCGCGCGGCAGGCGGCGTCGAAGGCGACGATCCCGGCACGGTCGAGCAGCGAGACCTCGACACCGGTCACCTGCGCGGTCTCACCCGGACCCAGGCCGAGGTCGAGAGGGAAGCGGGGCATCTGCAGGTCGTGCCGACGGAAGATGTCCTGCCAGGCGCGGGTCTGTGGGGTTCCGGCCAGATGCGCGGCGGTCGCTTGCTCCTCGGCCGCGGCGTAGGCGAAGTAGCCCCCGGCGGGCGCCGCCGCCTCGGTCTGCATTGCCCCGGTCTGTATTGCCTCGGTCTGTATTGCCTCTGCGGCCACCGCGTCGTCGGGCTCGTCGGCCCGCACCAGTTCGGTGTAGATCTGCGCGATCTCGTCGAGGGCGAGGGCCTGTGACGCGCCGTCGGAGAGGGCGTGGTCGCACGCCAGGAAGATGGCGAAACCGCCCGGCCGGCTGATGGCCCCGAAGGCGAAGCCGGGGAAGGTGTCGCTGGGGGTCTCGCGGTCGAAACGATCGATGAGATACGGGTGCACGTCGTCGACGGTCGCCAGTCGGCGGTCGACGTGACCCTCGAACTCCATGTCCGACGAGTCGACGAGATGAGCGGTGACCTCCCCGTCGCGGCACTCGAACCAGGTGCGCAGTACCTCGTGACGCCGGACGAAAAGGGTCAGCGCGCGTCCGAGGGCGGCGGTGTCGAGGTCGCCGTCGATCTCGGTGCCCGATCCCAGGTACCCGCGATGGGTGCGACCCGCGGCCCGGGCCACCTGGGCACCGCGGACGTGGTTCTGCGCCAGGAACGTGACCGGCGCAGCGTGGGCGACGGCGGTCGCGGCGGCCTCGCGGCACGCTTCGGTCGGGTCGAAGCGAACTGCGGTTCCCGGTTGCGGGCGCCAGTTGCCCATTGCCGTGATTCTCATCGGGTCCTCTCGTCGATCAGGCGGGGCGGGCGTCGTCCAGCGCGGCGGTGCCGGCGAAGGTCGCGCAGGTGTAGGAGGACAGCGGGAGTGCTGTTCCCTCGGTCGCGAGCGTCCGCAGGATCGTCGCGTAGGTCGTGATGAGGTCGCGGATGCTCGCGTCGGCGGGATCGTGACCCGGATGCCGGGCCGACACCGTGATCCCGCCGGGCACCCGCGCGATCCAGAGGTACACCTCACGGTCCGACCTCGAGCCGCCCCGCAGGATCTGCGCCCGGGCCGCATCCCATTCGGCGGCTCCCGGGACGTGACGGATGTCCAGGTACGACACGACGAACTCCGGTTCTCCTCCGGTGCCGAGCAATTCGACGATGCGCTGATAGGGGAACAACGGCAGGTGCCGCACCTCGTCGATCGCGGCCGCCGTCGCGGTGAGTGCGTCGTCGAAGGTGACCGAGCCGGACAGATCGACCTCGAGCGGCGCCAGCCCGACATACCAGCCCACCGATCCCGCGTACCGAGCCTCCGTTCGCGTGTGCATCGGCATCGTCAGTCGCAGTGTGTCGCGCCCGGTGAGTGCGCGCAGGGTGACCGCGAGAGCGGCGAACACCGCCGTCTGCGTTCCGTGTCCGCTCGTCCGGGCCGCCGACGTCACGAACGTCGCCAGGCGGTCGGTGGCCACGTACTCGGAGACGCCGCGCTGGCGCGGTGTGCGCGCACGATCCCCGGTCTCCAGGTGCGGACGGACCAGTGGCAGACCGAATCCCGGTGCGTCCGCGGAACGGTCCAGAAACGTGCGCCAGCGCGAGACGGCCGGGTGCTGGCCGGTGAGTCCGAGCCCCACCGCGCGGTCATGGACGCCGAAGTCGAGATGACTTCCGACATCCGCCATCTCGGTGGACGCGCCGTGCCGCGCCGAGATGTACAGGCGCCGGATCTCACTCATGCTCAACAGGATCGAATACGCATCCATCACCACGTGATCGGCGGCGAACGCAACGCAGAAACCACCGCGGGGCGAGGAGATGGTGGCCACGATGCAGTGCGGCCAGCGCGTCGGCGCGAGTCTGGCGTCGAAGATCCCGGTCAGGAGCTCGCGGACATCGTCACCGGAGTCGAATCCGCCGGCCACCTCGGTGTCGACACCGAGATGGCCGCCCCGGTACGTCCGGCGTCCGTGGTGCGGATCGTCGCTCGTCGGGTCGGCGGTCGACAGAAGGGCCTCGTGCCGGGTGAGGAACTGGTTCAGGCAGGATTCGAAACGCTCGGCATCGAGCTCGTCGTCGATCTCGAAAATCGCTCCGAGCCAGGAGTTCTCATCGTCGTCACCGGCCGCCGACCGCCGTATCGACGCCGACTGGTCGTAGGTGAACGGCCGCGGATCCGACTGCCACCCCGCGAGATCCGTACGTGTGGTCGGTGTCCAGATCGTCACCGTCCCAGCCGGTACGGGATAGTCGGACAGCTCGGTGAACTTCATGCGCGGTCGTCCATGTGTCGGTCATCCGTTCCCGGGCCGCGACACCATGCCGTGCCTTCGACGACATGACCCCCCGGCCCATGAGTTCTGATCTGAGACAACAGGAATCGCTCGTACCCCGATGCACGTGCGCGACTCGGTACGACGCACCGGGGGAGTTTCCCCGGGATCGAGCGGATCACGTCGAAACCGCCTGTGTCTGTAGCGAGCCTAAGCGGTCACAACGGACACGTGCAGCGGCACGAGCGCGTGACGTTCATCACCGAGGCCGTTGTCGCTGCGTCGAGGATCGACCGTGTGGGCGTGGAAGTCGGCTGTGCACCTGGCTGTTTCGCTGATCGCGGATCGACGGCGGTGAACGCACCGGGGCTCTCGTTGCGTTCATGTAAAGAACTGGTGACGAGCTGCGACGCGATCGGGCGCCGTCCCGACGGAATGCGAAGTCAGACGGCGTGTCGACGAAAACCGTTGCCGGGCAGTGTCGAATACCGCAACAGGTCACGTTGCGACACCTCGGGAGCTCACCTACCGTGGGGCCGAAGTCGACCACACGCATCGGGGGTGCCATGTCCACGACCGTCCCGGCCATCGAGGCCCGCGGTCTGACCAAGGAATTCGGCGGCACACGGGCCGTCGACGCGGTCGATCTCCTCGTGCCCGCAGGTGGCGTCTTCGCCCTGCTGGGGACCAACGGCGCCGGAAAGACCACCACCGTGCGCATGCTCGCGACGCTGCTGCGGCCGGATGCCGGAGACGCCCGGATCTTCGGGCACGATGTCGTCACGCAGGCGACGGCGGTCCGGTCGCTCATCGGGGTCACCGGCCAATACGCCTCCGTCGACGAAGATCTCACCGCCCGCGAGAACCTCATGATCTTCGGTCGACTCATCGGATCGTCACGCAGCCGGGCGCGCATCCGCGCCGACGAACTGCTCGACGAGTTCGGGCTCGGCGCGGTCGCCACCCGGCGCGTGGGGCATTTCTCCGGCGGCATGCGCCGCCGTCTGGATCTCGCGGCGTCGCTGATCACCCGGCCCCGCCTGCTGTTCCTGGACGAGCCCACCACCGGACTCGACCCCCGCACGCGGGCCCAGATGTGGCAGACGGTGCGCGACATGGTCGCGCGGGGATCGACAGTCCTGCTGACCACCCAGTATCTCGACGAGGCCGACGAACTCGCCGATCACATCGCGGTGATGGATCGTGGCCGGGTGGTCGCCGACGGCACCGCGGACGAACTGAAGGCCGGCGTCGGGGACATGAGCGTGCGACTCGAACTCGCCGACGAGGAAGATGTGACGGCGGCCGCCCAGGTGTGCGCGCCGTTCACCTCGAGCGGCGAGGCGACGATCGCCCGGCGCGAGGGGGTCCTCGTGCTGCCGATGTCCGACATCGACCCGCTCGCCGACATCCTCGGTGCGCTCCGCGCCCGCGGGATCGTGCTGACGTCGGTCAACGTCGTGCGTCCGACCCTCGACGAGGTGTTCTTCGCGCTGACCGACGGCGGCGACCCCACGCGGTCCGCGCCGGAAGTCGATCCGACGGGAGCGCGGGCATGACCACGGGATCACTGCAACCGAGCGCCCTTTCCGGCGGCGCGACGCCCGAGGCGCACGATCGGGTTCGGCCGGCGGCCGCGGTGATGCAGTCGCTCACGATGACCCACCGGGGCCTGCTGAAGATCAAACACAATCCACAGCAGTTGTTCGACGTCATCGTGCTGCCCATCGTGTTCACCGTCATGTTCTCCTCGATCTTCGGCGGTGCGATCGCCGGGAACGTCGTCGGCTATCTCCCGTTGCTGATCCCGGGCGTACTGGTCCAGGTGTGTATCGCGGCGTCGGTCGTCACCGGAGTCCAGTTGCGCGAGGACCTCGACCGCGGGGTCTTCGACCGGTTCAAGTCGCTGCCGATAGCGCGTATCGCTCCGCTGGCCGGCGCGCTGGTGGCCAACACGTTCCGCTACGTGGTGGCCTCGGCCATCACGGTGTGCGTCGGGCTGATCATGGGGTACCGGCCGGCGAGCCCGGTGGGGATCGTGGTCGCCTGCGTGCTGATCGTGGTCGTGGCGTTCTCGTTGAGCTGGATCTTCGCGCTCCTCGGGGTCCTGCTCGACAAGGCGTCGACCGTCCAGGGTGTCTCGATGCTCGTGCTGATGCCGATCACGTTCGTGTCCAACGCGCTCGTCCCGATCGACACCATGCCCGGGTGGATGCAGGCCTGCGCATCGGCCAACCCCGTCTCCCATCTCGTCACGGCGGCACGCGGACTGGCCGCCGGCGAGAACGTGGGGACCGACATCGCATACACGCTCGTGGGCGCGGCGGCGATCCTCGCCGTGGTGGTGCCGGTGACCCTGCGGACCTACATGCGGCGGACCTGAATGTCCGCGCCCATGACGAACCGATCAGCACAAGGAGCAGACACCATGCCGCTCACCTTCTCGGTGGTGGTCCCGGTCTACAACGAGGTGGACACGATCGGCGAGTGTCTCGCCCGGCTGTCCGCGCAGTTCGACCGGATCACCGAGATCGTGGTCGTGGACAACAACTCGACCGACGGCAGCAGTGCGGTGATCGACGCCTGGTGTTCGGCTCACCCACGGATCCGCACGATCGACGAGCCACGACAGGGGCTGGTGTACGCACGGAACGCCGGACTCGACGCCGCGACCGGAGACCTCGTGGCCCGGATCGACGCCGACACCCGGGTGCCGCCGGACTGGGCGCGGACGATCGTGGAGTTCTTCGCCGCGGACGTCGGGGGAGACTGGTCGGCACTCTGCGGGCGCGGCGAGGCCTACGACGTGCCGCTTGCCGGCAGATTCGACAGATGGAAGACCCGGCTGCACCCGCTGAACCGGTTGCGGCGCGAGAAGGCCGTGACCGAGGTGCCCGTGCTCTACGGCTCGAACATGGTGCTGCGGCGCGAGACCTGGGCGGTGATCCGGGATCGTGTCAGCATGCGCCGGAACATCTTCGAGGATGTCGACATGGGTCTCTGCGTCGGTGACACCGGCGGGCGCAACGCCTTTCTCCGCTCGCTGACCGTCGGGGTGTCGCCCCGCCGGATGGAGACCGGCATGGTGCCGTTCGTCCAGTACATGAGTTTCCTCCCGCGAACATTCCTGCTGCACCGTCGATTCGGGCTGGCCGCCGGTGCCGCGGCGGTCTACGTGCCCGCGATCACGATCGCGCACGCGTTGCGCCTCGTCGTGCTGCGGTCCTACGACACCCGGACAGGACGGCTCGACCCGCGAAACCTGGTGCGGGGCGGTGGTTCCGATCGTGTCCTGCCGTGATCGGCGGAGTCCGGACACGACCATGCCGGAGTCAGTCGGCACGCCTACCCGTCGCCCCGGCGCCGGCCGCCCGCTCGGCGATGTCGGCCGCCGAGCGGACCGCCTCACCAGGCGGTACGAGCCGGCGGCGGAGATCGGCGGAACGCCGCCGGGTGTCCGCGTCCAGGATCTGCTCGAGCGCCGGGATCAGCGACTTCGCGGTCACCCGCGACATCGGCAAGGTGGCACCCACACGCGCCTTGCTCACCGCGCGTCCCCAGATCGGCTGATCGGCTCCGACCCAGGTGACCAGGGTGGGCAGACCGGCACGCAGGCCGGCGGCCACCGAACCCGCGCCGCCGTGGTGGACCGCGGCACGACATCTCGGCAATACGGTGTCGTGATCGACGTGCCCGACGACATGCACGGCGTCCCCCGATATCATTGCACCCGAGGTGGATTCGCTCGACATGAATCCGCTCCAGCCGCCCGACACCAGCAGTCGGATCCCGAGGCGTTGCGCCGCGGTACGGAACGCGTCGGCCAGCCCGTCCGGGTCGGCCGGCAGCATACTGCCGAAACCGACGTACACCGGAGCGTCGCCCGCGTCGAGCCACTCGCCGAGTGTGCCTGCGCCCGAAGCTCCGTCGAGTCCGGCGTCGCCCACCCCGGCTCGCTGTGCCGCGGCGAGGGTGAAGAATCCGACCAGCGGCCGACGCGGTCCCCACTGCGCTGCGAGCCCCTCGAAGAGCGCGGGGTCGTAGGCCTGGATCTCGGGAACCCCGGTGCGGGCGATCAGTTCGGAGTAGGGGCGGTTCAGTGGCGACAGTCCCAGGTCGGTCCGCAGTGTGTTCTCGGCCGACCGGGTGGCCAGCCAGAGAGCGCGTTCGGCGACCCGCCAGCTCAGGTCGTTGACCATCGCCGGGGCATCGACACCGAGGTGGGCGAGCAGCGACACCAAGCTGTTGCGCCGAATGGGGCAGTAGTGCAACGGGATGTGTGGAATCCCGAGAACCGCCGAGACGTTGTGGGCGCGTTCCTGACCGGCGCTGCTCGCGATGATCGCATCCGCGCCGTCGGCGAGCTCGAGCAAGCGTTGCTGCATGGTCCGGCCGCCCCGCACCGACATGGCCGACACTGCACGCAGCCTGGTGCGCGGGTTCTTCGACCGCATGTCCTCCCGCACCAGACCGGAATCGAGCAGGGCGCGTGTGCTCTCGCCGTAGACCTCGGTGGGAACACCTGCACCGCTGCCGAATCCGACCAGATCCGGTGGCGCCGCGAGAGTCACCCCATGACCCCGGCCCAGGAGTTCGGCGGCGAGGGCGACGGCCGGCTGGGCGTCTCCGCGACTACCGTTGACCGCGATCACGAACCTCAACGTCGGACCCCTCACGTGTCGGTGTGGTCAGATGGGCGACCGATTCTAAACACGGCCGGCCACCGCGCCGCGCGGCCGGAGACCGGGATCACCGGGGCCGTGTCATGAGAATCTCGTTCGTCATCAACGGGACCCGCGGGGACGTCCAGCCGGCGACGCTGCTTGCGACCGCACTCGCGCGGCGCGGGCACGACGTGCGTCTCGGGGTCCCGCCCAACATGGTGCGGCCGGCCCGGGGCTGGGCGGACGGGATCGCGCGGCTCGAGGTCGTGCCCCTCGGCCAGGACACCCGCGCCCACCTCGAATCGGTGGCGCGGGCTCGCGAGCAGGCGGGTCGTCACCCGCTGCGTCGGCTGCGTGTGTTCCTGTCGCTGCGGAACGCCGGGTGGGAGGACCTCGTCTCCGACATGACCGGCGTCGTCGACGGCGCGGACGTCATCGTGAGCGGGTTGATCACCGAACAGCCCGCACTCGCCTTCGCCGAGTCCGCCGGGGTTCCGCTGGTGTCGCTGCACCACGCCCCGGTGCGCCGCAACAGCCGCGTCGGCCCCGTACCCGGTCACCTCCCGGGTGGCCCGCGCGCCGTTCGTGCGCAGTGGGCGGCCTACGACGCCGCGTTCGGCGTCCTCACCAGACGACGCGAGCGTCGCCTGCGCGCCGAACTGGGTTCGACCGGGACATCGCGGCCCTACACCGCTCGACTCCGTGCGGCGGCGGGTCTGGAGTTGCAGGCCTACGACCCGATGTTCGGGGTGCACGACGACCAGAGGTGGATCGCCGACACGGCGGCGCGTCCTCGACCCTCGGTGGGGTTCCTCGGGTTGCCGGGGGAGCACCCGGTCGCCGGGTCCGACGCGCTCGCGTCTTGGCTCGACGGCGGTGACGCCCCGATCTACGTGGGTTTCGGCAGCATGCCGTTGCGGGGAGAGGAGAGCACCCTCCGCGTCGTCGCGGAACTCGGCCGCCGGCTCGGCCGACGTGTCCTGGTGTGTGCGGGCTGGACCGAACTGAGTGCGGAGGTGCGCACCGGCGCCGAGTCCGACGCGGTGCGCATCGAGTCCCAGGTCGACCACCGCACGGTCTTCGGCCGGTGCGCGGTCGTGGTCCACCACGGCGGCGCCGGGACCACCGCGGCCGTGCTGCGCGCGGGCCGGCCGTCGGTCATCTGCTGGTACGGCGCGGACCAGCCGTTCTGGGGAGCCGAACTCGAACGACTGGGTGTCGGCGTGTCGATGCCGATGGCCCGCGCGGGACGCGACCTGGACGTGGATCGGCTGTGCGACGCCGTCGCGGCGATGCTCGACCCCGCGGTGGCCGAGCGCGCCGCGCGGCTGCGGGACGTCTTGGTGGCCGAGGACGTGGCTCTGGCGGACGCCGTACACGCGGTCGAGAGTTCGGTGACAAGCTCGTGCATGAGGGAACCGAGTACGCGGGGACCGCAGATGCACAGCGAAACGAAGGTGGACGTATGACGACGATGCCGTCGCCCGTGACAGGACGACCCGAGGCCGGCCCGCCGGCGGCGGGAGATCGGGGCCTGCGCGGCATCACGGCGCGGCTGCGCGCGCAGAGCTCGGTTCTCCGAGGCGACCGCCTCACCTCCGAAGACGCCCCGTTCTGGTTCGTCACGCCGGCCCTCGGCTGGTCGGTCGTGCTCCAGCTGGTCTGGGTGTTCGACGACGAGGTCTCGATCGAGGCACTGACCGCGATGAACGCGGCCCTGGCTCGGGGGCGGCTGAACCGCATGCTCGTCGTACCGGATGTCGTCGGTGCGCGTCCCCGGTGGGTCGATGCGCCCGACGCACCCGGACTGGCCGCCGACAGCCGGCCGGTGTCGGACGCGGAGATCGACGAGTGGGCGACCGCCGAGATGTCCTCGGTGCCCCTCGACGCCGAGGGTGGCCGGTGCTGGCGGCTGCGGTCGGTTCCCATCGCGGGCGGCGGCACCGTGGTCTCCCTGTGCACGCTGCACGTGGTCACCGACGGCCGCGGCATGCTCGCGGCCGCGGCCGAGGCCGCCGCCGCGTCGGAGGTTCCGCTGAACCCGGTGTCGGGTCCCGCGACCGCAGCGACCGGCGTGACGCCCCTCCCGCCGGTCTCGTGGCGTCGCCGGCGGGTCGGTGACCTCGTGGACGCCGGATCACAAGCCGTCGCGGTCGTCACCGGGCTCGCGCGGGCGGCGCTCGAACAGCGCAAGGCCGGCGGCCCCGAACCCGACCCCCGCCCGGTTCGCGCCCCGATCGCCGAACGCTCGCCCGCCGCCGAGTTCACCTGGGCGACGGCGACCGTCCCGGCGGCGGACTTCGACCGGGTCGCCGCGGAACACGATGGCACCGCCAACACCCTGTTCATCGCCGTGGTCAGCGGTCTGCTGCGGTCGAGTGGCCATGCGCCGCTGCCGAACCCGATCAAGGTCGGAGTGCCGGTCGACCGTCGCGAGAGCGAGGAGGACACCCGGTCCAACCCGATCGCCGGCGTCTCGGTGTATCTCACCGAGGAGCCGGTCGCCGGTGGCGATCTGGGCGGCATCCGGGCGACGTGCAAGGCGGCATTCGTCCGCCTGTCGGAGGGCCGGCGTGCCCCGCACATCCACCTGCGACCGCTGGCCTGGTTCCTGCCGCCCGCGGTGATCGTCAAGATCGTCAGCGCGGGCAACGGTATTCCCGACGCGGTCATCTCCAACCTCGGTGACGTGCCGCCGGCGGCGACGGTGCTGGGGGGCAGGTCGGCGCGCAAGGTCGCCTTCCGCGGGATGGCACAGGGCGTCGACGCCTCGGCGGGGCAGCGGTTCGGCGACGGTGTCCAGTCGTGGCTGGTCCGCACCCGGGACCAGGTGACCTTCACCGTGCTGGGCTGTGACGAGACCAGTTTCTCCTCCGACGCCCGGGTCGCGGACCTGCTCGACCGTGAACTGACGGCGTGGGGACTGCCCCATGAGATCTGGTGACCCATGAGACCCCGTGATGCAGAGGAGAACACGTGACGGCAACGGCGACCGAGACCCGGCCCACCGAGGTGCTTCGCGTGACGGGTCCCGACGAGTCCTATCTCCTCGTCGCGGAACTGTTCGGGATGGGTGCCCCCATCCAGATCACCTGGATCTTCGATGACGATCCGGGGGACGAGGCGATCGACTCGCTACGGGCCGGACTCGCGGCCGGACCGCTGCACCGTGCGGTGGCCCGGCGTCGGGTCCCCTTCGCCCGCCACCGCTGGGTACGGTCGCCTCTTCCGGTGCAGGCCGGGCCGGTGGAGGTCGTCGACGCCGACGACGTCGGGGCATGGGCGGATTCGGTGCTCCGCGCGAGTCGTCTCGATCCGGTGCGAGGGTCGGGCTGGCAGCTCGACTCGGCACGGATCCGAGGCGGTGGCCGGGCGGTGTCGTTGCTCGCCTCGCACATGATCACCGACGGCCACGGTCTGTATCGACTGGTGGCGGACGCGGCCGCGGGCCGGGCCGCCGGGCTTCCCGCCGCGGGGAGTGAACGCTCCTGGGACACCGTGCGCGCCGACGCCGCCGACGCCGCCGCCTCGGTGCGCGCAGCCGCGCGATCGGTGCGGATCCTGATCCGCGAGGCGCGCACGGCACGGGCCGCCGGCACCGGAACCGCTCCGCGATCCGCGCGTGCCGACCGGCCGAGGAGGGTGCGGTCCGCGCCCGACCCGGACACGACGCTGGCCACCGTCGACGTCTCGGCAACCGAGTGGGCAGCACGCGCCGCCGAGCACGGTGGCACTCAGAACTCGTTGTTCACCGCGCTCCTCGCCGGGATCGTGCACCGCTCGGGCCGTCCGCTCGACGGCCCGATGAGGGTGTGCATCGCGGTCAGCAAGAGGGACGGCGACGAGGACAACCGCGCCAATGCGTCGGGCGGCGTGTGGATTCGGCTCGCCGATCCCGTCGAGCCGGGCACCGACCTCGCCGGCATCCGGGCGTCGAGCAAGCAGGCCTTCGTCGACTACGCCGAGTCCGGGGCCGATCAGGCCGCCGACAATCTGCAGCCGATCGTCCGGATGCTTCCGAAGCGACTCATCGGCCGGATGATGCGTGCCATCCCCGGACCCGACACGACCGTGTCCAATCTGGGGACGACGCCGGACTCGGCGTTGCGCATCGGCGACCGCACGGCGTCCCGGTTCGCCATCCGCGCGGTGATGCAGGGCATGCCCGCGCAGGAACGGCGGGTGCGGGGTCCGGCGATCGCCGCATGGGCGGTCACCTACGGCGACACGGTCACGCTCACGTTCTTCGGTATCGACCCCGACGACTTCGGCGACCCCGGGCGGTTGCGCACCCTCATCGCCGACGAGCTGACCGCCTGGCGGATCGGACACCGATTCTGGTGACGGCGCACCACGTCTCGATCGTCCTGTACGGCAGCCGCGGCGACATCCAGCCGGGTATCTGCCTGGCCCTCGAACTCCTGATGCGCGGGCATCGCGTGAGCGTCCTCGTCCCGCCGAACCTGGCCGGCCTCGCACGGGCCACCGGTGTGGGCGACGTCCACGAGATCGGTCTCGACTCCGACGCGGCGTGGTCGTCGGACGATGCGCGGTCGGCGCGCGGCAACCGTAACCCGGTGGCGCGCGCGGCGTTCGCGCTGCGGACCGTCCGTGGCGGATTCGACGCCCTCGACACCGACCTCGAGCGGCTGTTCGTGCCGGAGACCGCGCCGCTGCACGACGCCGATCTCCTCGTCGCCGCGCCGCTCTGCCAGGACCGCGTGGTGGCGGTGGCCGAACGTCTCGACATCCCACTGGCCGTGCTGAGATTCGGCCCGATGTCGGAGAACGGACTCATCGGCGCCGTGCCCGGTCTCACCGAGCGGTGGTCGCCGGCGTGGAAGCGCCGATCCTGGCGTATCGCCGATCGCCTGACCTGGATCGCGACCGGATGGAACGAGAATCGCTTCCGGCGCCGGATCGGGCTTCCCCCGAGCCGCCGCCCGCTGCCGCGGCGACTGGGTGCCGACCGGATCCCGCAGATCCAGGCCTACGACCCGGAGATGGTCCCGGGCCTGGCGGCGGAGTGGGATGATCGCAAACCCCTCGTCGGGTTCTTCGACCTGCCGGCGGCGAGCCGGGCGGGGATCGGGGAGATCGGAGCCGATGCCGACGAACTCGCCCGCTGGCTGGATGCGGGCGAACCGCCGGTGTTCCTCACCTTCGGCAGTATGCCGATCCTCGAGCCGCAGACGGTGATCGCACGCTGGCGCGCCGCCGCGCGCGCCCACGGGGTGCGCTGCCTGATCGCGATGGGAGACGCGACCGGGATCGATCCCGACGACCCCGATGTCTTCCACACCGCGGGCGTCGACCACGCGTCGGTCCTGCCTCGCTGCGTCGCGGCGGTCCATCACGGCGGCGCCGGGACCACCGCGGCGAGCCTGCGAGCCGGACTTCCGACCCTCGTCTGTGCGGTCACCGCCGATCAACCGTTCTGGGGCGAACGGGTCCGGGCCCTGCGGGTGGGTGCGGCCGTGCGGCTGTCCACCTTCACCGACGACGACGCGCACGCGGGTCTGGCCACGGTGCTCGCCGCCGAGACCCGTTCGGCGGCTGCCGCTTTCGCACGGCGGATGACATCCCCCGACAAGGCCGTCGCCGCCGCTGCCGACATCTGTGAGTCCCGGTTGCGATAGGCGTCGAGACGATCGGGGCCACAACGGCCGCGGCCACCGACCCTCTGGGTCGGTGGCCGCGGTGACGACAGTCGTACTGGCTACTCGCCGAAGGCCTCGTCGAGGATCTCCTGCTGCTCGACCGCGTGGACCTTGCTCGAACCCGACGACGGTGCCGACATCGCGCGGCGCGACACCCGGCGCAGACCGCCGAGCAGGTCCGGCAGCACCTCGGGCAGCCAGAGACCGAGGAACGGCCACGGGCCCTGGTTGGCGGGCTCTTCCTGAACCCACCGGAACTCGGTCGCGTTGCCGTACTGCTCGAGCGTCTTGCGGAGCCGGCGGTGCGGCACCGGGTAGAGCTGCTCGATGCGTACGACGGCGATGTCCTCGCGCTTCTCCTTGTCGCGGCGGGCGGCGAGCTCGTAGTAGAGCTTGCCGCTCACCAGCAGCACCCGCTTCACCTTGCTGCGATCGGCGCCGTCTTTCTCGAAGCGCGGGTCGTCGATGACCGACCGGAACTTGTCCTCGGTGAAGTCCTCCACCGGACTGACGGCGGCCTTGTTGCGCAGCATCGACTTCGGGGTGAAGACGATGAGCGGGCGGCTGATGCCGTCGAGCACGTGGCGGCGCAGCAGGTGGAAGTAGCTCGCCGGCGTCGACGGCAGTGCGACCGTCATCGAACCCTCAGCACAGAGCTGTAGGAACCGCTCGATGCGTCCCGAGGTGTGGTCGGGTCCCTGTCCTTCGTGACCGTGCGGCAGCAGCAGCACGACGTCGGAGAGCTGGCCCCACTTGGCCTCACCCGACGAGATGAACTCGTCGATGATGGACTGCGCGCCGTTGACGAAGTCGCCGAACTGCGCTTCCCAGACCACGAGAGCGTCCGGGTTGCCGACCGAGTAGCCGTACTCGAACCCGACGACCGCGAACTCCGAGAGCGGGGAGTCGTAGACCATGAACCGGCCGCCGTTGCTCTCCTCGTCTGCGGGCTGCAGGTGGTTGAGGGGGGTGTACTCCGAGCCGGTGCTGCGGTCGATGAGCACCGAGTGGCGCTGGGTGAAGGTGCCACGGCGCGAATCCTGGCCGGACAGACGCACGGTGCGCCCCTCCATGACCAGCGACCCGAACGCCAGCAGTTCGGCGAACGCCCAGTCGATGTTGCCCTTGCGGGCGGCCTCGGCGCGACGCTCCAGGACCGGCTTCACACGCGGGTGCGGGGTGAAACCGTCGGGCACGTTGACGAACGCGTCGCCGATGAGCTCGAGCGTCTTGCTGTCGACCGCGGTCACCAACTTCGTCGGCAGCGTCTGGTCGGCCTCGACCGAGGGCGACGGCTCGACACTGAACTTCTCGAGTTCCTTGACCTCGTTGAAGACGCGCTCGAGCTGTCCCTGGTAGTCGCGCAGAGCGTCCTCGGCCTCCTTGGTCGAGATGTCACCGCGGCCGATGAGGGCTTCGGTGTAGCTCTTGCGGACGCCGCGCTTGGTGTCGATCACCTCGTACATCGCGGGCTGCGTCATCGACGGGTCATCGCCCTCGTTGTGTCCGCGACGGCGGAAGCACACGAGGTCGATGACGACGTCCTTGTGGAACGCCTGGCGGTAGTCGACGGCGAGCTTCGCGGCCCAGACGCAGGCCTCGGGGTCGTCGCTGTTGACGTGGAAGATCGGTGCGCCGATCATCTTCGCCACGTCGGTGCAGTACTCGGTCGAGCGCGAGTGTTCCGGTGCGGTGGTGAAGCCGACCTGGTTGTTCACCACGATGTGCACGGTGCCGCCGGTGCGGTAACCGGGCAGCATCGCCATGTTGAGCGTCTCGGCGACCACACCCTGACCGGCGAACGCCGCGTCGCCGTGCAGCATAAGCGGGAGGATCGGGAACCGATCGTCCTCGTCCATGAGGTCCTGCTTGGCGCGCACCAGACCCTCCAGCACCGGGTCGACTGCCTCGAGGTGGCTGGGGTTGGCGGTCAGCGACACGTTGATCTCGTTGTCGCCGAACATCTGGTAGTACTTGCCCTCGGCGCCGAGGTGGTACTTCACGTCGCCCGATCCGTGCGCCTGCGACGGGTTCAGGTTGCCCTCGAACTCGGTGAAGATCTTCGAGTACGGCTTGCCGACGATGTTGGCGAGCACGTTCAGACGGCCGCGGTGCGGCATGCCGATGACCACCTCGGAGAGGCTGTGCTCGGCGCTCTGGTCGATCACCGCGTCCATCATCGGGATGACCGACTCGGCGCCCTCGAGCGAGAAGCGCTTCTGCCCGACGTACTTGGTCTGCAGGAACGTCTCGAACGCCTCGGCGGCGTTGAGCTTGCTCAGGATGTACTTCTGCTCACCGACCGGCGGCTTGACGTGCTTGATCTCGACGCGCTCCTGCAGCCACTTCTGCTGCTCGGGCTCGAGTATGTGGGTGTACTCGACACCGACGTGCCGGCAGTACGCGTCGCGCAGGATCGACAGAACGTCCCGCAGCTTCATCTTCTCCTGGCCGTGGAACCCGCCGACCTTGAAGCTGCGGTCGAGATCCCACAGCGTCAGCCCGTAGTTCTGGATGTCCAGATCCGGATGGCTGCTGCGCGCATCGCTGTCCATCATGAGGGGATCGATGTCGGCCATCAGGTGGCCGCGGCTGCGGTAGGCCGCGATCAGCTCGAGGACGCGGGTGCTCTTGTCGACGAGGCCGGCGGGCAGGTCGCGACGCCAGCGGATCGGCTCGTAGGGGACGTGGAACGCGGTGAAGATCTCGTCGTAGAAGGCGTCGTCGATCAGCAGCTCGTGGATCGTGCGGAGGAAATCGCCCGACTCCGCGCCCTGGATGATCCGGTGATCGTAGGTCGACGTCAGCGTCATGAGCTTGCCGACGCCGAGTTCGGCGATCTGCTCGTCGCTCGCGCCCTGGAACTCCGCCGGGTACTCCATCGCGCCGGCGCCGATGATGGCGCCCTGGCCCTTCATCAGGCGCGGCACCGAGTGCACGGTGCCGATGGTGCCCGGGTTGGTGAGCGAGATGGTCACACCGGAGAAGTCGGCCGCGCCGAGCTTGCCGTCGCGCGCGCGACGGACGATGTCCTGGTACGCCGTGTAGAACTCGGCGAAGCCCATCGTCTCGCATTCCTTGATCGCGGCGACGACCAAGGTGCGGTTGCCATCCTTGCCGACCAGGTCGATGGCCAGGCCGAGGTTGGTGTGCGCGGGTGTGACGACGTTCGGCTTGCCGTCGATCTCGGCGAAGTGCCGGTTCATGTTCGGGAACGCCTTGATGGCCTGCACGATCGCGTAACCCAGGATGTGGGTGAAGCTGATCTTGCCGCCTCGGGTGCGCGCTAGGTGATTGTTGACGACGATCCGGTTGTCGATCATCGCCTTGGCGGGCACCGCACGGACGCTGGTGGCCGTCGGGATCTCCAACGACAGCGCCATGTTCTTCGCGATGGCCGCGGCCGGACCGCGCAGGACCTTGTTGCCGTCGGCGCTCTCGGACTTCTGCGCGGCGGACGCCTTGCCCGCCTCCGGCTTGGTCTGCTTGGGCTGCGAACGCGCCGAACCGTCGCGGCTGGCGACGCTGTGGCCGGATGCGGCCTTCGTCGCGGTCGACTCCTTGGCGGGGGCAGGCTTGCGCGGCGCGGTGCGGGCGGGGGTCTGATCCAGGGTGACCTGTTTGCGCGGCGCGGCTTCGGCGGCAGGTGCGGAGTTGCTGCGGGCGGACCCGTTGGTCGACGAACCCGTCGTCGAAGACGAGGCGGAAGTCGACGCCGTTGTGGCGGAAGACGTTGTGGCGGAGGGCTTTACGGACTTCGAGGGCGGAGAGGCGGACGCGGCGGGGCTACCGTTGTCGCCGGGTTCGTAGTTCTTCAGTAGTTCGTGCCAACTCGGATCGACCGAGTTCGGGTCTTCTTTGTACTGCTGGTACATTTCCTCGACCAGCCACGTGTTCTGTCCGAAGTCTGAAATCGAACTGCTGCTCACAGCGGTATCTCGCCTCAATTCCCTGAAGGTGCCGGGTTCTCTGCCACGCGTCGTCTCTTGTGGAGACTATCGGTGAACCACCTGACGATGCTACGCGTCGTCGACTCGCTCGCGCTGACCGACCTACTACTACGGAGTCAGTTCCGAGGTGGCCCGCGTGACCGTCACGGCGGCGGTCCGTGCGCTGGTCGGAGCCGGTGCATCGGTGTCGGGCACCGCCGGCTCGTCGGGATCGACACCGGCATCCCAGAAGCCGCGGTACCTCTTTCCCAACGCCAGCAACTCCTCGTGTGTTCCGAGCTCGACGATCCGCCCACCGTCGACCACCGCGATGGCATCGGCGCGGGCGGCGGTCGCCAGCCGGTGCGCGACGATCACGGAGGTGCGGTGCCGCGTTACCGCGCGCCCGGCGGCGAGCACCTGGGCCTCGGTCGCCTGGTCGAGGGTCGCGGTCGCCTCGTCGAGCAGCAGGAGGTCGGGTTCGACGAGTTCGGCTCGCGCGAGCGCGATGAGTTGGCGCTGCCCCGAACTGAGACCCTGGCCGCGTTCGCCGATCGGGTGGTTCATCCGACCGGGGAGGGCGGCGATCATGCGCAGCGCGCCGACCGCGGCCGCGGCGTCGACGATCGCGACCCGATCGGCACCGGGCCGGCCGTAGGCGATGTTCTCGGCGACCGTGCCGGTGAACAGGTGCGGCTCCTGCGGGACGAGACCGAGACGGCGGCGGTAGCCCGCGAGGTCGTAGTCGCCGATGTCGGTGCCGTCGACGACGACGCGTCCGGAGGTCGGATCGTAGAAGCGGGCCAGGAGTTTGACGATCGTCGACTTCCCGGCACCGGTCCGGCCGACCAGAGCCAGGGACGACCCGGCCGGGATGTGCAGGTCGACGCCGGACAGCGCGTCCGTCGAGGAGCCCTCGTAGCGGAATCCGACCCGGTCGAAGTCGACGACGCCGTCGAAACCGGTGTCCGGTGGGGACTCGGCCCGCGCCGAGGTGCGCAACGAGCTCGGCGTGCGCAGCAGGTCGCCGATGCGCCGGAGACCCACCGCCGCCTGCTGGTAGCCGTCGAAGACCTGCGACAGCTGCTGCACCGGGCCGAAGAGCATCGTCAGATAGAGGACGAAGGCCACGAGCGTGCCCGCCGAGAGCGAGCCCGACGCCACCTGACCGGCGCCGACGCCGAGCGCGATCGCGGTGGCGATGTCGGACATGAGCTGGATCAGCGGAAAGTAGGTCGCGATCGCCCGCTGCGACACCATCCGGGCCTCGACCCATTCCGCCGAGCGCCGGGCGAACCGCGTCTGGGCGCTGTCGGTGCGCAGGTAGGTCTGGGTGGTCTTGATGCCGGCGATGTTCTCCTGGAAGTCGGCGTTGACGACACTGATCAGTTCGCGTGAGCGCGTGTACGCCCGACTCGCGACGCGGCGGAAGACGATCGTCGCGGCGATCAGTAGCGGGAAGACGGGTAGCACCAGCAATCCGAGCAGGGGACCGGTCACCAGGAGTGCGACCCCGACGCCGACGAGGGTCAGCACCGCCACGATCGCCGAGGTGAGCCCCGTCTGCAGGAACGTCGACAAGGCGTCGATGTCGGTCGTCATGCGCGTCATGATCCGACCCGACAGCTCCCGCTCGTAGTAGTCGAGTCCCAGCCGCTGGATGTGGGCGTAGCTGCGGATCCGCAGTCCGAACAGCACGCGCTCGCCCGCCGTGGTCGAGGTGATGGTCATCGACTTCGCGGCGACCCAGCCGACGCCCACGAGCCCGACCCCGCCGAGCGCGGCCCACACCAGCGTCGACCGTTCGGCGTGGCCCGTCGCGTCGATGACCGCCCGCGCGATGCTCGGGAAGGCCAGACCGACGAGGGTGTCGACGGCGATGGCCAGCAACGCGGCGGCGAGCAGCCACCGGACCGGCGCCAGAAGTCCGCGCAGGGTGAACACCGGGTTCTCGCGCCGAGCGGCGTCGACGTCGACCTCGGGTCGCTCCACCGCGGGCGGGAGGGCATCCACCGACGCCTGGAGTTCGGGTGTGGCCGGCATCGAACCGAGGGCGCTGGCGACGCCGCCGCCGCGACCGGTCCGCGAGCCCGCCCCGGCCGGGACCGACGTCCGGGCCGTGACCTCGGCGGAATCGGATTCGACACTCGGCCAGAGGTTTTCGAGGTCGGCCGCGGTCGGCCCGCGCAACGGTGGGGCGGTGTCGGCGACCGCGGTCGGTCCCGTGTGGCCGTCGGGGGCCGTGTGCGCCGGGCTCGACATCAGCTCGCGGAATCGCGGTGAGGTCGCCTCGAGCTCGGCGAGCGTCCCCAGCGCGGTGATCCGGCCGTCGTCGAGCACGGCGACGCGATCGGCGAGAACGAGCGTGGACCGGCGATGAGCGAGGACGAGCATCGTGGCCTGCCGGTTGCGCAATTCGCCCAGGATGCGGGACTCGGTGGTCGCGTCCACCGCGGACGTCGCATCGTCGAGCACGAGGACGCGGGGATCGGCGAAAAGCGCCCGCGCCAGGGCGATGCGCTGGCGCTGGCCGCCCGACAGGGTGAGTCCGCGCTCGCCGATGACGGTGTCGTACCCGTCGGGGAGCGCGTCGATGAATTCTGCGGCGTCGGCGGCTGTGGCCGCCGCCCGCACCCGGTCGGCGGCATCGGGGTCCGCCGCGCCCGGGCCCATGGCGATGTTGGCGGTGATGGTGTCCGAGAACAGGAACGGCTCGTCGAAGACCACGGCGACGGCCCGATGGAGGGCCTCGGGTGCCAGTTCGTCGATGGGGTGCCGGGTCCGGACCGCGTCGTCTCCGGTGCTCGCACCGAGCAGGGAGATCGTCCCGGTGTCGGGGCGTTCGAACCGGCTGACCAGGTCGGCGATGGTCGACTTGCCGGAACCGGGGGGACCCACGATCGCCACACACTCGCCCGGTTCGATCCGGAGGTCGATCCCGGACAGGACCGCGGGCGGGTCGTCGGCGTCGTGTGTGTGGTGGGCGAACCCCACGCCGGCCAGTTCGACGCCCAGGGGCCCGCCGGGCAGTGAGCCGGTGGCCGTGTCGCCCGGATCGTGAGGGTGGTCGATGACGTCGTAGACGCGTTCGACCGCCGCGCGAGCCAGTTGCGCGTTGACGACGAGGTTCGTCAGGAGCCGTGCGATGCCTGTCATGGTGGCGACGTAGGTACTGAACGCGAGGAAGGTGCCGGCGGTGATCGCGCCGGTCATCGTGAGGTAACCGCCCGCCACGATCACCCCGACCATGCCCAGTTGCGGGATGGCGGCCAGCGTCGGGGCGAACCGCGAGTTGATCCGCGCGGCCCGTAGTCGGCGCGCGAACACCGTCCGGCACCGGGTGACGAGGTCGTCGACGGCGCGCTCTTCCTGTCCGAAGCCCTTCACGACCCGGACGCCGGTGACGGTCTCCTCGACGTGCTGGGCCACATCAGCCGCGGACTGCTGGGCCGACCAGGTCGCGGCGAACAGGCGACGCCGTGTCCGCCACACCTCGACGGCGATCAGCGGGACGATCAGCAGTGCCACCCCGGTCAGCAGCGGCGACAGATAGGCCATGATCGCCAGCGCCACGACCATCTGCACCGCGGCGCCCAACGACAACGGCGCCATGGCGAGCAGGCTCTGCACGACCTGGATGTCGGTGATGGACCGGGACACGATCTGACCGGTGCGGATCTGGTGCTGGCTGCGCCCGTCGAGGTGCAGCAGGGTGTCGAGCAGCCGGAGTCGCAGCGAGTTCTGGACGCTCACGGCCAGTCGCCCGGCGAACACCCGCCGGCCGACATGGCAGGCGTAGCGAACGGTCGCGAAAACGACCAACGCGACGATGATCGTCCGCAGCGGCAGACCGTCGTCGACGACGCCGGTGGCATGGTCGATCGCGGCCTTCGTCAGCAGCGGCATGAGCACGTCGACCCCGACCGCGATCAGGGTCACGGTCATCGTGATGACGACGACGCGCCGGTATCGCCACGATTCGCCGACGAGCCGGCGAATCCAGCCGGGCGCCGCCGCGGACGGAGTGGGCGGTGGGGACGCCGCGATCACCACGAACCGGGCGGGAGCGGATCCGGGGTCGGGGTCTCGGTGAAGTCGACGTCGATGACCCATGCACGGGGAGCAGGTCCGAAGGCCTCGCGAGCGTTGTGCACCACCTTGCGGCCAAGCGCGCGACTGCCCGCGCCCCCGATGACCGCACCGATCCCCGCGGGCATCAGCTTGCCGAAGATCAGCGGCGCCCGCCGGATCGCGTACTTCCGGACGAGCTTGTTCACCAGGGTCTTGTTCAGTTTGGTGATCGCGCCGGACGGCAGAGCCGCGCCGCCGAGCCTGCGCAGCGCGCCGCCGCCGGTGCCGACCACCCGGCCGAGTGCCAGCACGCCCTCTTCGCCGAGCGCGACGGTCATGACGAGTGCCTTGCGGCGGTCGGACTCGTGCACCGGGATGCCGTGCACCTCGGCGATCGACAGCGCCAGCAGGGCCGACGCCTCGAGGAAGAACGCCGTGTCGCCGGTCATCGCTCCGAACGCGGTCATCGTGCCGACCCCGGGCACTGCGGCGGCCGCGCCGACGGCGCTGCCGGACCCGGTGACCGCGTTCAGATAGCGCTTCTCGAGCCGCTCGACGATCTGCGCGGGTGAGTCGTCGGGGTATTTCCGTCGCAGCGAGTCCACGTACTTCTTCACCGCAGGCGCCTGCAGTCGCTGCGCACGGTCCAGGAGTCCGCCGGTCACCTCGACCGCCTTGCCGGGTGGCGTGCGGCCCTTGTTCGTCGAGACCCCTTGTGTCGACTTGTCTTTCATGTCCGGTCTCTCATGCTCTGGGGTACCCAATCCTCTTCGGGCACGACCTCGGCGGGTCGTGGGGGGCCAGGGGGTGTGCCGTCGCCGAACGGGCGTCCACCGAGGTCTTCGCGATGATGCGCGGTGAGCCAGCCGCGCAGGTCCGGGCCCTTGGGCACGATCTGCGTGGGGTTCACATCGGTGTGGACGATGTAGTAGTGCTGCTTGATCTGCGTGAAGTCGGTGGTGTCGCCGAAGCCGGGTGTCTGGAACAGATCCCGGGCGTAGGCCCACAGGACCGGCATCTCGCTCAACTTGCTGCGGTTGCATTTGAAGTGGCCGTGGTAGACCGCGTCGAACCGCGCCAGCGTGGTGAACAGGCGCACGTCCGCCTCGGTGATGGTGTCGCCGACGAGGTAGCGCTGCGTCGACAATCGGTCCGACAGCTCGTCGAGTTTGGTGAACAACCGGTCGTAGGCCGCGTCGTAGGCCTCCTGGCTGCCGGCGAATCCGCACCGGTACACGCCGTTGTTGACCTCGGTGTAGACGCCGTGGCTCACCTCGTCGATCTCGTCGCGCAGACGCTCGGGGTAGAGCTCCGGCGCGCCGTCGCGGTGGAAGGCGGTCCATTCCAGGGAGAAGTCGATGGTGATCTGTGGGAAGTCGTTGGTGACGACCGCTCCGGTCGGCACGTCGACGATCGCGGGCACGGTGATCCCCTTGGGATAGCCGGGGATCCGCTTCTCGTAGGCGTCCTTGAGCCGGGGGATCTGCAGCACCGGGTCCACGCCGCCGGGGTCGAGATCGAAGGTCCACGAGTTCTTGTCGTGGGTGGGACCGCAGAGACCGAGTGAGATGGCGTCCTCGAGTCCGAGGAGCCGCCGGACGATGAGTGTCCGGTTGGCCCACGGGCACGCCCGGGCGGCGACGAGCCGGTACCGGCCGGCCTCCACCGGATAGCCGTCCCGGCCGTCGGCGGTGATGCGGGTCTCGATGTACTTCGTGTCCCGGACGAACTCCTCGCCGGTCATCACGTACGAACCCTGTTCGCTCGTCGATGCCGCGCTCGGGTCGGACGCGGACCCGGTGCTGTGATCGGTCTCGGTGCTCATGGGTTCCACAGTAATGATCCGCCGTGACATACACGGCGAGCTGTGGCGCCGGACCCCGCGTCGTGCGGGTCGTGGCTGAAACGGACAGGTCTAGCATCGGGGAAATGCGATCGAGCGACGCCACCCGCGGCGAGAACGCGGGTACCGACGAGATGGTCACGACCCGACCGTGGGCCGCGATGCTGGCGCTCTGCGTGGGCTTCTTCATGATCCTCGTCGACATGACGATCGTGGCGGTCGCGCAGCCGCGCATCCAGGCCGATCTCGACACGAACGTCAACGGCGTCGTCTGGGTCACCAGCGCGTACCTGCTCACCTACGCGGTGCCACTGCTGATCACCGGCCGCCTGGGCGACAAGTTCGGTCCCAAGACGATGTATCAGATCGGTCTCGCGGTGTTCACCGTCGCCAGTCTCTGGTGCGGACTGTCGTCGTCGATCGGTGAGTTGATCGGGGCGCGCGCCCTGCAGGGTGTCGGCGCAGCGCTCATCACCCCGCAGACGATGGCGCTCATCACGCGCATCTTCCCGGCCGAGAAGCGCGGAGCGGCAATGGGTGTGTGGGGCACCGTCGCCGGTGTCGCGACACTCGTCGGACCGCTGCTCGGCGGTGTCCTGACCGACGCGTTCGGCTGGGAGTGGATCTTCTTCATCAACCTGCCGGTCGGCGTCGTCGGCCTCGTCCTCGCCGCCGTTCTCGTCCCCCGGGTCGAGACCAACGACCACCAGTTCGACTGGATCGGCGTCGCGCTGTCCGCCGTCGGTCTGTCCGCGCTGGTGTTCGGCATCCAGGAAGGCGAGACCTTCGACTGGGACGCCTGGATCTGGCTCCTCATCGTCGGTGGTCTGGTGATCCTCGGGGTCTTCGTCTACTGGCAGTCCCGGATTCGCACGGAGCCGCTGCTCCCGTTGTCACTGTTCCGCGACCGCAACTTCTCGCTGTCGACGATCGGCATCGCCTCGATGGGTTTCGCGGTGTCGGGGTTGATGATCCCGCTGACCTTCTTCCTCCAGCTCGTCGGCGGGATGTCGCCGACAGAGTCGGCGGTCGTCCTGGTGCCCATGGCCGTGCTGACCGGCGTCCTGGCCCCGTTCGTGGGTCGGATGGTCGACCGCGTCCATCCACGCACGATCGTCTCCTCGGCGTTGTTGCTGAATGCGATCGCCATCGCGTGGCTGGGCTTCGTGGCGCGTCCGGAGACCCCGGTCTGGCTGATCGTCGTCCCGCTGTGCCTGATGGGTGTCGCCTCGGCCGGCATCTGGGCGCCGCTGGCGGCGACGGCCACGCGCAACCTGCCGTGGCACCAGGCCGGCGCCGGTGCCGGTGTGTACAACACGCTGCGGGTCATCGGCTCGGTGTTGGGGTCGGCCATGATCGGGGCGCTCCTGCAGACCCGGCTCGCGGCCGAGCTGCCCGGGGTCGATGCCGAGAACGCGCAGGACGGCGGGACGGGCCAGCTGCCGGAGTTCCTCCGCGAGGGCTTCGCCACCGCGATGGGCCAGTCGCTGTACCTACCGGCCGCCGCGCTGCTGATCGGTGTCGTCGCGACGTTCTTCTTCGTCCGTCCCGCGCACCAGAACGTCCCACCGCAGGTCGTCGACCCGCAGGCCGTGGTCACCGACGCCCGGTAGCGGACCCGACCGCCCGGGTCGGGGTCGCCGAGAGCGCGCGTCCCACGATCTGTCGGGACCCGACCGTAAGGTTGCGCCCATGCGCATCGTGCACACCTCCGACTGGCACCTGGGCCGGACGTTCCACGGGGTCGAGCTGCTCGCCGACCAGCGCCGCGCGCTGTCCCACCTGGCCGAGCTCGTCGCCGCGGAGTCCGCGGACGTCGTGATCGTCGCCGGGGACGTCTACGACCGGTCGGTCCCGTCCGCGGACGCGGTCCGGGTCTACGACGAGGGGCTGGCCGAGATCGCCGCTGCGGGAGCGCAGATCGTCGTCACGTCGGGCAATCACGATTCGCCCACCCGCCTCGGTGCCGGCTCCGGGTTCGCGGCCGCCGGCGGACTGCACCTTCGGACCTCGATCGCCGACATCGACCGGCCGGTCGTGCTCGCGGACACCCACGGAGATGTCGCGATCTACGGCATCCCGTATCTCGAACCCGACACCGCCCGCCGCCACCTCGGCGTCGAGTCGGTCGGCGGCCACACCGCCGTGCTCGACGCCGCGATGGCGCGGGTCCGTGCCGACCTCGCCGCCCGCCGGGTGCGGTCCGTGGTGGTGGCGCACGCCTTCGTCAGCGGGGCCGCGGCCTCCGGGTCGGAGCGTTCGATCAGTGTGGGCGGTGTCGAAACCGTTCCCGCCGAGACGTTCTCGGGTGCCGACTACGTCGCGCTCGGGCATCTGCACTCACCGCAGCGCGTCACCGACACCGTCCGCTACAGCGGTTCTCTGCTTCCGTACTCCTTCGGCGAACGAACCCATCGCAAGGCGGCGCTGGTGGTCGATCTCGACGCCGGCGGTGTCGCGGAGGTCCGGGCCCGCGAGCTGCCCGTCGTCCGCGAACTGAGTTCTCTCACCGGCGTTCTCGCCGATCTGCTGACCGACGACCGGTTCGGTGAGGCGCAGGACCACTATGTCGAGGTGACGCTGACCGACCCGGTCCGCCCCACCGACGCGATGCGACGCCTGCGCGAGCGTTTCCCCTTCGCGGTCCATGTGCAGTGGGAGCGTCCGCACTCCGGCATCGGCGTCGACTACCGGTCCCGTGTGCGTGGGCGCACCGACGCCGAGATCGTCGCCTCGTTCATCTCCGACGTGCGCGACGAACCGACGAAGGGGGAGCGGGTTCTCCTCGAGCGCGCACTCCGCGCCGTCGTCGGCGAACCCGAGTCCGACGCCGCCGAACTGACCCTCTTCGACATCGAGGCGATCATCGCGGAGTCCGCATGAGGCTGCACCGCTTGCGCGTCCGTGCGTTCGGTCCCTTCGCCGAGGAGATCACCGTCGACTTCGACGACCTCGGCGGTGACGGACTGTTCCTGTTGCACGGACAGACCGGCGCGGGTAAGACCACGGTCCTCGATGCCGTCGCCTTCGCGCTGTTCGGGAGGGTCCCGGGCGTGCGCGACGTCAACCGGCGACTGCATTCGGATCACGCAGCGGCCGACGAGGTCCCGGAGGTCGAGCTGGAGGCGACGATTGCGTCCCGGCGGCTCCGGATCACGCGGTCGCCCGAGCACGAGCGACCCAAGAAGCGCGGGGGCGGCACCCGCAGGGTGAACGCTCGGGCGACGCTGACGTGGGTCGACGGGTCGGGGCCCGACCTGACCCGTATCCCCGAGATCGGTGACGCGGTGGTACGGCTGCTGGGCATGAGCGCCGACCAGTTCTTCCAGGTCGTGCTGCTGCCCCAGGGCGACTTCGCGCGGTTTCTGCGGGCGCACTCCGACGAGCGGGAAGCGTTGCTGGAGAGGCTGTTCGACACCGAACGATTCGGTGACCTGGAGGAGTGGCTGCGCGAACGGTCTCGGGAGAGCGCGGCCACGCTGACCGGTCAGACCGCGGTGCTCGACCGGATCGCCGGCCAGATCGTCGCGGTCGGCGGTGCCGAGCCGATCGCCGAGCCCGACTTCGACTGGGCGCAGGAATGTCTCGAGCGTGCGCGGGTGGCCGCGGAACGCACCCTCGTCGAATCGGGTGCGGCGCAGGCCGCGGCAGACCAGGCCCAGGCCGCGTACGAGAGCGGGAGCCGGGTCGCCGAGCTGCGTCGCCGGGGGCGTGCGGCCACGGAGCGCCTCGCCCGGCTTGCCGAGGGTGAGCAGGCGCTTGCGGACGCGGGCCGGGCACGCCGCCTCGCTCTGCGGGCCGCACCGATCGTTCCGCTCGCCGACGACTCCGATCGTGCGGTGCGCGATCTGACGGTCGCAGAGCAGGCCGTTGCGGGTGCCCGCGCCGAACTGGGCCGGTTGCCGGAGGGCGAGGTCCTGTGTGCCGTCGACACGGACGAGGACCTCGACGCGCTCCTGGATGCGGCGATCGACCGCTGGACCGAGGAATCGGGGCGCTGGGAACCGCTTGCCGAGCGGATCGCACAGCGGCCTGCGCTGGTCACCGAGATCGATGCACTCGATGCCACCATCTCCGACGCCGAACGCCGGGTCGCGCGGACACGGGAGTCGCTCGAGGCCGCGCCGGGTCGGCGTGCCGAGGCCGCCGGTGCGCTGCGCGCGGCCGAGGACCTTCGCCTGCAGGCCCCGAAGCTGCGGGCCGAGCGTGACGGACTCCGCCGTGTCCGCGACGCCCTGACCGACCGGGACGAGGTCCTGGTCCGGCTCGTCGCCGCCGAGAAGGAGCTGCTCGACGCCCGTGATGCGCATGCCGCCGCCCGCGAGCGGGTGCTCGACGCGCGGGAGCGTCGCCTCGCCGGGATGGCGGTGGAGCTGGCCGGCGAACTCGTCGACGGTGAGGCGTGCGTCGTGTGCGGTTCGGTCGCACACCCGCGGCCCGCCACCGCCGACGACCCCGACGGGACGGTCGCCGATGAAGAAGAGGCGGCCGAAGCCGAAGAGCGTGCGAGTGCGATCAAGGCCATCGCCCAATCCGCGGTCGCCGCACTCGGCGAGCGTCGCGTGCATCTCGACGCCGTCATCGGCGGCGCCGACCCCGAGGCCGTCGACGCCGACCTGGCCCGGGTGAGCGCCGATCTCGCGGCCGCCGAGCGTGCCGCGTCACGAGTGCCTGCACTGCAGAAGGCCGTCGATCGGGTCGACGCCGAGATCGATGCGTGGCGCACCACCATCGCCGACACCGAGTCGGCCCAGTCCGCCCGGCGCGAGCGCCTGAACTCGTTGCGGCAGAACCTCACCGAGCTCGATTCCGCGGTCCGCGAAGCGACCGGCGGGCGCGGAGGCGTCGCCGAGCGCCGCCGCGAACTCGCCGAACTGGTTCGCCGTACACGTCGTCTCCGCGACGCCCGGCAGGAGGCCGCGCGTGCGCGGGACCGGGTCGCCGGAGCAACGGCCCGGCTGTCCGCGGCCTGCCTCGATGCCGGTTTCGACGATCTCGCCGCGGTTCGCGCGGCGTTCGCCCCGGACACCCAGATCGCGGCGTGGGACACGATGTTGCAGGAGGCGGCGAGTCTGCGCGCCGCGGCGGAGGAGACCCTCGCCGACGACGACGTGCGGGCCGCGATGTCGGCCCCCGAGCCGGATCTCGAACGGCTGACGGTGGAGCGTGAGGCCGCTCGCCGGCGCCTCGAGACCGCGGCGAAGGAACACGCCGTCACCGCTCGACAGGCCGCCGGTCTGGAGGAGTACGTCACCCAGTTCTGGGCGGCTCTCGACGCGCTGGCGCCGATGCAGGAACGCCACGCCGAACTCCAGGGACTGGCCGAACTGGTCAGCGGACGCGGACAGAATTCTCGGCGGATGTCGCTGCGGTCGTATGTGCTGGCCGCACGCCTCGACGAGGTCCTCGTCGCCGCGTCCGGCCGGCTCCGCGAAATGTCCTCGGGTCGTTACGAGTTCGTCCACACCGACGCGGCTGGTGTCCGGGGCCGGCGCGGCGGCCTGGGCATCGAGGTGCGCGACGAGTACACCGGCGCGCTCCGCGCGACGACGACGTTGTCGGGCGGGGAGACGTTCTTCGCGTCGCTGGCTCTCGCGCTCGGACTCGCCGACGTCGTCTCCGCGGAGTCGGGCGGACGGGTGCTCGACACCATCTTCATCGACGAGGGGTTCGGCACCCTCGATCCCGAGGCGCTCGACCTCGTGATGGGCGTCCTGGACGATCTGCGGACCGGTGGGCGCGTCGTCGGCGTCGTGAGCCACGTCGACGAACTCCGGGCGCGAATCCCGGCCCAGCTGCACGTCTTGCGCGGCGAGCACGGGTCGTCGGTGCGCGTGCAGAGCCCCCTCGGCGTGTCGTGAGCTGCCCGATTGGGCTGCCGGGCGAACCGTGCGCTAGGCTGAGTCCCGCCCGATGAGCCCCCGTAGCTCAGGGGATAGAGCGTCTGCCTCCGGAGCAGAAGGCCGCAGGTTCGAATCCTGCCGGGGGCACCATTGCAGGAGCCTTCCCCTTGAAGCTTGAACGAGCCACCCCTTACTTCACGCTGGAAGTGGGACATGAGCTGTACTCGACGGACTGTTTGACGTCGCTCAAGTTGCTGGCGACACACACGTACGGGTCTCGAAGTGGCGCTGAATTGGCGTTGTCGTGAGAACATGCCCGAATGAGCGACTTACATATGGACGCGGACTTTCGAGCAAGCGTGCTCGGACTTGCGCAGCGATGTGACGAGAACGGCCTGGCTCAAAGCGCGCTCCGCAGACTAGCATGACGAGCGCATCCCGTCTCAGGATGGCACAGTAATGTCGCTCCTCCAGCGAGGGGAACACGCGGCGTGCAAATACACCGAGAAGTTCGCGCACTTGTTGAACTCCTACAACGGCGACCCATTAGACGTGAGCTTCCGCGAGCTGGTCGGGCCGCTCCCCTCAGACGACCTGACGCACAGCGTGTACCCCTACCCCGCACGACTTCTCAGACAGATCCCGAGAATGCTTTTGCGTTGTGAGCAGATAGTCGCTGACATAGACCACGTTATCGATCCATTTTGTGGGTCTGGCACCGTGCTTCTAGAGGCTCAACGAGCCGGATTCGGCGCCACCGGAATAGAGCAGAACCCGATTGGTGCTTTGGCCTCGAAGGTGAAAACCACACCGATCAACAGCAAGTCGTTTGAGTCGCTCTGCCGTGAAGTGCTCAAGGAGGCGAAGCGGACGCGCAAATATCTTGAACCAAGCGCCTATGTGACCAAATGGTACTCGCCCGAGGCCTACTCGGCGTTGTGTCGCTTAGCGTCGGTTATTCGCGAAGACTCAGGACCACACCACGCTGCGGTCGAATTGACATTGGCTCTGACCGCCAGGCGGACAGCATGCACAGATCGAAGAATTCCGGTACCCGTGCGTCCCAGACATCCTATTGGGTATTCGGGACAGGATGTTTGGGAATCCTGGGAGCGGGAGGCGTCAGCGTTAGCGCGTCGGATCGAGACGCTAGATGGTTCGCTGCCCACCGCGACGGTGACTGTTGGAGACACGCGCAGAGAAAGCTCATGGTCGCAGGCTCCGGCGTCTGGGCGATCTCTGGTGATCACCAGCCCACCATACGGCGCGGCGCAGAAATACATCAGAAGTTCGAGCCTAGAACTTGGGTGGCTGGGTCTTTCAGATTCCAAAGGCACCGTGAAACTTGAACACAGTAGTATTGGTCGCGAACATCTATCGCGCGCAGATAAACTTGCCCAGCAAAATATCAGTAACCACAGAGTGGTAAGCATTCTCAATGATATCCGGCTTGTTTCACCCACGCGAGCCGCGATATATGCAACCTATTTCAGCGACATGGAAAGCGCCCTACGTCACTTTAAGGTGCATGCAATGCGCGTGGTCTTAGTATCAGGCACAAATACGGTTGCGGGGCTGGAGATCGCTACACACGAACTGCTGGGGGAGCTGCTATCAAATTATGGGTTCAGAAAAGAATTAAGTCTTCGAGATGAAATTCGGGGTCGCGCGCTGCTGACTAAACGGAGGGCTAGCGCTGCACCAGCCCGAGCCGAATACATCGACGTATTTGAGTTTGGACAATAGGAGTCTTCATGGAGAACCGGTTCGGCTTGGTTGATACCTCGGACGAAGAGCGTCTAATGAGTCGTATCAGAGTGCTTTCAAATGAGGTCTGGGACGGACGGGTCACCGGAGCCGATGTCGACCGATGGCTTAGCAACTTTAACGGCAGGGCGTTCGAAGTCGAAAAGGAACGCGTCCACGCCCTGCAGCTCTTGGCTAATTTCGACTTCTTCAATGTAGAGACTATACGCGGTATGCTGAAGTCAATGTATCGAGATTTGTATAGATATCCGCTGATTCAAGAGCTGCGGGAGCATCTGGGCGGCACCAGAGATCAAGCGCTTCTCGAACCGGAGTTTCAGCGCGAATTGCAGGCGACCCGTTTTCTGGGAATGGGTAACCCTTCCGAAAGCGGCGCGCACCTTTTGTACTACTTCCGTCAAATCAATCGACTTAGTAAGACTCTATTCATTCACCAACACGAAATCCTTAAGAAGGCCCCAGGCGAGCCAGACAACGCGGTCGCAATTGCCGGTCTGAAGAGATTAGTATTTATCGACGACATTATGGGTTCAGGGACCCAAGCCAGGGAGTACAGTGACAAGTTATTGAAATATGTGCGTGCTGCTGACAATGGGTCGGAAGACCCGATCGAAATCTGGTACTTCACACTCTTCGCGCGGCCCGACGCGATGAGACGAGTTCGAGAACTTCCATTCGACTGCGTTGAGGCGGTGCACGAGATAGACGACGCAGAGAGAGCTTTTTCTCCACATTCGCGAGTTTACAGAACGTGCCCCGACAGTGTGACCATGGAAGATGGCCACCACTTCGCGAAAAAGTACGGTGAGCTCTTGGTCCCACCCTTCCCCTGCGGGTATAAGGATGGGCAATTGTTGTTAGGGTTCGAGCACAACGTGCCAGACAACACGCTACCTGTGTTTTGGGTGAACGAAACATCGGTCGATTGGGAGCCGGTTTTTCCGCGTTTCAACAAGGTGCTTAACTAATGCGAAGAAACCCGTTTGAGGTCACCAAGGCAGTAGACTTTACGGACCAGGAGATTGCAGCCCGTTTCGTCAGCTTCTCGCATGCGACCTACCCGCTTGTTGATCCTCGTAGTTCGATTACCCAGTACTTGGTAGGCGGCAAAGGTGGCGGACGAACGCATCTCATGCGCCACTATTCCTATAGCTTGCAAAAGTCTCGAGCCAAGGGCTCAATTCTCGCGCGCCTTGAGTACGAAGGGTATGTAGGAATCTACGCGCCTGCTAGCGGGCTCGACGGTAGCAGGTTCGAAGGCGGGCGAATCGGTGAAGAGGCATGGAGAGCGGTCTTCGCACAGTGGCTGGAGGTGCGGCTTGCGCTCTTGCTCTTTGACGTGCTTGCTGACATTCAGAAAGCTGAATCACCCTGGAGTATATCCGCACTCCGAAAGTTCGCGGCCGGAGTATCTGAGCTGGTCGAAGGTCTGGAGCCAATGGGCCACGAAGACGTTCTCGATGGTGTCCGGGTTTCCCTCACGGCTCTGCAACGTTCGATCGATAGTGCAGTCAACAATGCGCCGCTAACACGCGAGCTCAACTTAAAGGTCGCTTTCAATCCCGGTTCATTAATTTTTGGCATAGGGACACTTTTGCAGAGCACGTTGGTAGGTTTCGAGAACGTCCGGATTACGTACATGTTGGACGAACTCGAGAATTTGACCGCAAGTCAACAAATGTTTGTAAATACGCTCGTGCGTGAAAAGAAGCTGCCTACTTCTTTCCTCATCGGCGCTAGGGAGTGGGGTATCCGAACCCACAGAACTCTTAGTGCAGGCGAAGAGAACAAGGAAGGGAGCGAGTTTAGCAAGATCGTCCCCGAGAATGCATATAGTGAGGGAGGTGTCACCTATCGAACTTTCTGTATCGAGATGATAAGCAAACGTCTAAGCGAGACTAGTACGGCTGTGCAGGATACGCCAGCATGGATTGAAAAGCTCGATTCTGACAACTCGTTTAATAGCATAAACGATCAGCTCTTGGAAGTAATGGGAGCAAACGAGCCGCGCTATTTGATTAATCTGCGTAAAGCCATAACAAGCGTCGCGGGGAATAGGCAACTCGCAGAGGACGCTGTAGCCGCAGTCCGTTTTGAAGGTTTTCCTCTGGTAGAGAAGCTTGCTATATTGCGTGCATATCAGAGGTGGAGTCAGAACAAATTGCTGTCGCTAAGTCATTTTACTAGCGCAAGGGAGTTCGTTGAACCTCTTGTGGTGGGCGAGCACGTTTCAACGCAACTGAGGAATTTTCTGGGTCTTTGGCGGCAAGATTTGATTGCGCAAGTCTACGATGACTATTCTGTCGATCTGCCATATGCCGGTATCGACTCCCTTATCTCAATGTCGGGTTTCTTGCCGCGGAGCCTCCTTGTAATTCTGAAGGCAATTACCACACGCGCGGAGTGGCGCGGAATCGATCCGTTTGGCGGGCCCGAGACTATCTCAGTTGCTACGCAGTCAGCAGGTGTGCGCGAGGCATCTGCCTGGTATCTAAATGATGTACGTCCGCTTGGTCAAGCAGGTACTAATTGTGATCGAGCGATCCGCAGATTTGGTACTTTACTGCACGAAGTACGCTACTCGGATAAACCCGCGGAGGTCAGCCTGACGACGTTCTCTTCGAATCTAGAAGGCGTGGACGATAGCACAATTGAGGTAATTCGTGACTGTGTGAAGTACCGCATGTTGATTGAAGTCTCGGGTGGCCGGCGGGCGAGAAACCGCGGTCCGGTCCATCACAAGTATCAATTACATCCGATGCTGGCCCCATTCTTCGGCCTCGGTTTCGGAAGACGGGGTGACCTAACGCTCGCCGGGCATGAGGTGTTGACTCTTTTTTCGCCAGATGTAGAGGAGTCCGCGTTCAGAAAGATGGTAAAGGAGAAAACCGGTCCGATGAACGCGCCATTCACGAAACCTGAAGCTGGATATCTGTTCTGATATGTACGATTACAGTGTGTTCAAGCGGCGTCGGTTGACCCACTCCGATGTTTCGGGCTTGTCGTTCGACCTTTTTCTGTCTGCGTATAACGGATCGGAGCGGGTAAAGACGCTGTTCGAGCTTGCGCGTGCCGTTGAGAAACGGTGGCTCGTGCACCACGAGTACGAGTACTCGGATTCTGAGGTGCCCACGATGAGTTGGAAAACTGATCCACTGGAGTCTGAGATAGATTCCTGGGAGCGCTGTATACGGGATCTTGGCTTAACGCCGGATAAGCGTATTGGTATTGACATCACTGGGATGATGCGGCCCCACCTTTTGCTCCTTCCTCTAATGTTATTTCGCGCGGGGTTTACGGAAGTTTCCGTTTTCTATTCGGATCCGGTCGCGTATGTTTCAGGTCAGGAGACGACCTTCACTAGGGGTCCGGTTGAGCGAGTAGCTGTGGTACCGGGTTATGGGGGTGTGCAGTCGGCTTCGATCGACTCGCGGGACTGTCTTGTGATCGGCGCTGGCTACGACCACAGCCTCGTGAAGGCTATCGCTGAGTCAAAGAGTAAAGCTGAGCATTACCTGCTTGTGGGAATGCCGGGACTTCAACCTCATATGTATCAGGAAAGTGTCTATCGTATATCCCAGGCGAAAGAAGCGATCAATGAGTTTCGGTCGCGCAGTCTGCTATTCGCTCCGGCTAATAATCCATTCATGACCGCGCAGGTGTTAAGTGATCATATTTCGTCGATCCGCAAAAAAGGTGTATCTGGGAATGTGTACCTTGCGCCGGTTGGTCCTAAGTCTCAGGTTCTCGGGTTCGCTTGGTACTACCTATGCGAGGGTTTTGACTCCCCGCTTAGTGTTATTTTTCCTTACGCGCAGCGCTACAGTAGAGAAACGTCTACTGGGAGTGGCGCTATTCATGAGTATAAGTTAGAGCTAGACGCGCTAACGATTGATCGCTAGGTTGGTACGTCGCGACCAGGACCAGTGCGAGGTGGTAACCCGACACGTCGCAACGGGTCACCGCCGTCCACGAACAGCTCGCCGCCCGGTCGCAGCGCACGGGCCACGGCCTGCACGGCCGCGTCGTAGAGCTCGGGGTGTCGCCCGTCGAGTGCGCCGACCCGCAGCGCGAAGGCCACGTCGAACGGGATGCGGTCACCCAGTACGAAGTCCTCGATCGCGCCGCATTCGAAGTCGAGCGGGTCCGGGCGCAGCCCGTCGGCGAGCGCGGTACGACGCGCGGCGCTCACGGCCCGCGACGACCGGTCGATGCCCAGCACGAATCCGTCGGGGCCCACGCGCCGCGCCACCTCGCGTGCCGCTGCCCCGGGCCCGCAGCCGATCTCGAGGACTCGCAGACCGGGGGTCAGGGGCAGTGCGTCGACCGCGGCGGCGAGTCGTGGTGAGAGCACGTCGCGGCGCTGCTCAGTTCATCGGAAGCGGTTGTGCACCACGCAGTGCCAACATCTGGGTGATGATGGCGATCTCCTTGTCCTGGGTTCGCTTCATGCTCGACGCCAGGTCGCGGACGTAGGCCTGCTCGACGTTCGCCGGGTCCGCGGCGTACTCCATCATGTGCAGACCGCCCTCGTGGTGGCGCAGCATCAGCTGCAGGAACCGGATGTCCACCTCGGGACCCCGCATCGCGCGGAACTGCTCCATCTCCGTCGACGTCGCCATACCCGGCATCGCCGGTTGCTCGGCGTCGGACTCGGGCGCACCCGAAGCGGGCGCGCCGGACGTCGGCATCGGCATGTCCCCGTGATCCATGTCGCCGTGATCCATGTCGCCGTGGTCCATGTCCCCGTGGCCGCCGTCTCCGTGGTCCATGCTGCCGTGATCATGACCGCCCTCGGTGTGATCCGCGGGATCGGAATGGTCGTGTCCCTCGGTGTCCGACCCCCCGTGGCCCATCCAGGCCATGGTCGCCCCGGGGTTGGTGACGGGCCGGCCCCATCGCGACAGCCACGACTGCATCTGGCCGATCTCGTTGCTCTGGGCGGTGAGGATGTCGAACGCCATGCTCCGCACCTCGGGGTCGGTGCCGTGTTCGAGTTCGATGGCCGCCAGTTCCACTCCCTGCTCGTGGTGGCGGGTCATGTCCTGGGCGAATCCGACAGCCGCCGAGTTCGCGGCGGGCGAGTCCTCGCCGGTGGGGTCCTCAGCGAGGCTCGCCTGGATGAGCAGGCCGAGGCCGACACCGAAGAGAAGCAGCGCCGCCCCGCCCAGCGCGAGCAGGATCCGGGGACGCGACGACGTCTCGACAGCGTCGTCAGTTGCCACGGAAGTCGTTGTGTCGTCCGGGGTTTCGGGACGATCGCTGCTGTCGGTCATCGCTGGGTCCTCGTCGTTCGTCAGGCCGGGGTCGTCTCGTCGGGCCGGGCCGGTGGCCGGACTGATGTTCGGGTGTGAACCGCGTCAGCCCGCGGGCGTCGGGGCGCCGCTGCCGCCGTCCATCGGGACCGCATCGGGGCCGGGCTCGCCCTGGTCGGCCGGCGGAGGATTCGACGGATCGAACCCGGGGATGGCGGTACAGGTGGCCTGGGTCTCCGGGTAGGCGGCGGTCTGCGGATTCTCCGGGTAGACACCGGGCATCATGTTGCGGCGCAACGCGGTGATGAACTGGTTGACACGCGGGTCGCCGGCGGAGTCCAGCTTGAGCTGGTGGCCCCAGCTCTGCAGGGACAGCGGCTTGTCGAGTCCGGGGTAGGGCGACAGGAACAGGTACTGCTCACCGCGGACGAGCTGCTTGAGGTAGTCGAGGTCCTCCGGGGAGATCGTGTCCGGGTTGTAGGTGATCCACACCGCGCCGTGTTCGAGCGCGTGAACGGCGTTCTCCGAGCGCAGCGGATTCGGGTAGACGACGCCGGTGCAGGTCGCCCAGATCTCGTCATGGGGACCACCGAACGGCGGCGATTGGTCATAGGCGACGCGCTGGTCGGCCGTGACGTGGCGGGCGGCCTCGTAGTACCGCTTCGTCACACCGGGGATGTCGGACGCCGGGTCCGGCTTCTGCGGGGTGGGCACGAACTCCGACACCGACTCGACGGCGACGTCGTCCTTCTGTTCGGCGCGCTGCTCGTTGAACTTGGGGACGAGGTAGATCGCGAGACCCGCGATGAGACCGATGACCACCACGACGGCACCGATCAGCATCCAGTCGATTTGCCGTCCCGTCGCCGAGGGAACCGAGCCTGCTCGTTTGCGGGACTTGGGGACGTTCGCCCCTGGTTTGCGCGCCATTGACTTCTTTCCTCATCCGACTGCGGGCGCCGGGCGGGCGGGCGGAATGCCCCGGCACGCGCTCGGCGCCCACGAGTGTACTGGTGGGCCCCGTGGGTCGAGCGGGGTGCGATTGTCGGTGATCAGGCAACGGCCAATAGGATGATGTCCTGTGACTCCCGCCGACCTGGCCGCGCTGCTGCGCGCCGTGACCCTGACCGTGGTCCGTGACCGCGGACTGGACGAGAACCTGGTGCCCGACTCCATCGTCGTCGAGCGCCCCCGTCACGCTGACCACGGCGACTACTCCACCAACGTCGCCCTGCAGATGGGCAAGCGACTCGGCGTGAACCCGCGCGAACTCGCGGGCTGGCTCGCGGAGGCCTTCGCGGATGCCGAGGGCATCTCCAAGACCGAGGTCGCCGGTCCGGGATTCGTCAACGTCTGGCTCGGTGCCGCCGCGCAGAACACCGTCGTCGCAGCCGTGCTCGCGCGCGGTGCGGACTACGGCCGTGGGAACGAGTTCGCCGGGTCGGTCATCAACCTCGAATTCGTCTCGGCCAACCCGACCGGACCCATCCATCTCGGCGGTACACGCTGGGCCGCCGTCGGTGACGCACTCGGACGTGTTCTCGCCGCCCGTGGCGGAGCGGTCACGCGGGAGTACTACTTCAACGACCACGGCGCCCAGATCGACCGGTTCGCCCGGTCGCTGGAGGCGGCCGCACTGGGTGAGGAGACCCCGGAGGACGGGTACGCGGGCGATTACATCGCCGACATCGCCGCCAAGGTCGTCGAGGCGGCCCCCGACGTCCTGTCGCTGCCCGAGGCCGATCGGCTCGAGACGTTCCGCTCGGTCGGGGTGGACCTGATGTTCACCCACATCAAGCAGAGCCTGCACGACTTCGGCACCGACTTCGACGTCTTCACCCACGAGGACAAGATGTTCGCCACCGGACTGGTCGACGAGTGCATCGACGAGCTCAAGGCCAACGGAAACCTCTACGAGAAGGACGGCGCGTGGTGGCTGCGGTCCACCGAGTTCGGTGACGACAAGGACCGGGTCGTCCTCAAGAGCGATGGCAACGCGGCCTACATCGCGGGCGACATCGCCTACTACCGGGACAAGCGCAACCGCGGGTTCAACCTCTGCATCTACATGCTCGGTGCGGACCATCACGGCTACATCAGCCGTCTCAAGGCGGCCGCCGCGGCGCTCGGCGACGACCCGGCCACCGTCGAGGTGCTGATCGGTCAGATGGTCAACCTCGTCCGCGACGGCAAGCCGGTGCGCATGAGCAAGCGTGCGGGCACGGTGATCACCCTCGACGACCTCGTCGACGCGGTGGGTGTCGACGGCGCCCGCTACTCCCTCATCCGTTCCTCCGTCGACGTCAACATCGACATCGACCTGGATCTGCTGACCAAGCAGTCCAACGACAATCCGGTGTACTACGTGCAGTACGCCCACGCGCGGATGTCGGCGCTGGCCCGCAACGCCGCCGATCTGGGCGTCGTGTCGTCGCTGGACCATCTCGACCTGCTCGACGATCCCGCCGAGGGCGAACTGATCCGCACCATCGGCGATTTCGACGATGTCGTCGCAACGGCGGCCACCCTGCGGGAACCGCACCGGGTGTGCCGCTATCTCGAGGTCCTCGCCGGCACCTACCACCGCTTCTACGCCAAGTGCCGCGTCTTGCCGCAGGGCGACGAGAAGCCCGCGGACATCCACCGTGCCCGACTCGCCCTGTGCGAGGCCACCCGTCAGGTCCTCGCCAACGGCCTCGGCCTGGTCGGCGTCACCGCACCGGAGCAGATGTGAACGCGCACCCGGCCGGTCCCCGGCACGCCGAACTGCTGGCCGCGCCACACCTCGCCGAGCGCCCGAACGACCCGGCCGTGCTCGCGGCGATCCCCGCGCAGGTGTGGCCGCGCAACGCATCTCGCGACGACTCGGGTGAACTGCGGCTCGCCGGTGTGCCGGTGAGTGAGCTCGCCGAGGAGTTCGGGACACCCGCATTCTTCGTCGACGAGGCCGACTTCCGGTCGCGCTGCCGGGACATGATGGCCGCGTTCGGTCCGTATGGACGAGTGCACTACGCGTCAAAAGCGTTCCTGTGCACCGAGATCGCCCGCTGGGTGGACGACGAAGGGTTGTCGCTCGACGTCTGCAGCGGCGGCGAACTCGCCATCGCGCTGCGCGCCGGTTTCCCGCCGGAGCGGATCGCGTTGCACGGCAACAACAAGAGCGTCGACGAACTGCGCGCCGCGGTCGACGCCGGGATCGGGCACGTCGTCCTCGACTCGATGATCGAGATCGAGCGGCTCGACGCCGTGGCCCGCGAGCGCGGTGTCGTCGCCGACGTGCTGGTCCGCGTGACCGTCGGTGTCGAGGCGCACACCCACGAGTTCATCTCGACCGCACACGAAGACCAGAAGTTCGGGTTCTCACTCGCCGGCGGAGTCGCGATGGAGGCCATCCGACGCGTGTTCGCCACCGACAACCTGAGGCTCGTGGGTCTGCACAGCCACATCGGTTCGCAGATCTTCGACATGGACGGCTTCGAACTGGCCGCCCATCGTGTGCTCGGACTGCTCCGCGATGTGGTGGGCGAGTTCGGCGTCGAGAAGACCTCGCAGATGTCGATCGTCGATCTCGGTGGGGGACTGGGGATCTCGTATCTTCCCGAGGAGCGACCGCTGCCGGTTGCGAAGGTGGCGGAGACCCTGGCCGCGATCGTCGAACGGGAGTCGGCGGCCGTCGGTCTGCCGATGCCGATCATCGCGGTCGAACCCGGCCGCGCCATCGCCGGTCCGGGTACGGTCACCCTCTATCGCGTCGGCACCGTGAAAGACGTGGCACTCGGCGGTGGGGCCGTACGACGCTATGTCTCGGTCGACGGCGGCATGAGCGACAACATCCGCACCGTCCTCTACGACGCCGAATACGACGTACGGCTCGTGTCGCGGGTGTCGCAGGCGCGCGCCGTGGTCTGTCGCGTCGTCGGAAAGCACTGCGAGAGCGGCGACATCGTCATCAAGGACTGCTGGCTACCAGAGGATCTCGGGCCCGGGGACCTGATCGCGGTCGCGGCCACCGGCGCCTACTGCTACTCGATGTCGAGCCGCTACAACATGACCATGAGACCGCCCGTGGTGGCGGTGGCCGACGGAAACGCTCGGTTGCTGCTCCGCCGGGAGACCATCGAAGACTTCCTCAGCCTGGAGGTGGGCCAGTGACCGGATCAGTGGAGAACACCAGCGGCGCAACCGAGGTGGACACGCGCACCATCGGTGTAGCGGTGCTCGGAATGGGCAACGTGGGCGCCGAGGTGGTGCGCATCATCACCGACAACGCCGATGATCTCCGTGCGCGCGTCGGGGCGCCGGTGGAGATCCGCGGGGTCGCGGTGCGCGATCTGGGGCGCCCGCGCAAGATCGCGCAGGAGTTGCTGACCGACGACCCCGCATCCCTCGTCGCCCGCGACGACGTCGACATCGTCGTCGAGCTGATGGGTGGCATCGATCCGGCCCGCGGTCTGATCCGCTCCGCGCTCGAGAGCGGGAAATCGGTGGTCACCGCCAACAAGGCGCTGCTCTCGGAGTACACCGGCGAACTCGCGACCGCCGCGGCCGAGGCCAAGGTGGACCTCTACTTCGAGGCCGCGGTCGCCGGTGCCATCCCGGTCATCCGGCCGCTGATGCAGTCGCTCGCGGGCGACACCGTGGAGCAGGTCAACGGAATCGTCAACGGCACCACCAACTTCATCCTCTCCGCGATGGACGAGACAGGCGCCGACTACGCCGACACCCTCGCCGAGGCCGGGCGGCTCGGATACGCCGAAGCCGACCCGACAGCCGATGTCGAGGGCTACGACGCCGCGGCGAAGGCGGCCATCCTCGCCTCGATCGCCTTCCACACCCGGGTGACGGCAGCCGACGTCCACCGCGAGGGGATCTCGTCGGTCACCGCCGCCGACCTGGTCGCGGCCAAGAAGTTCGACTGCACGATCAAGCTGCTCTCGATCTGTGAGCGGGTCCGCGATGCCAGTGGCTCGCAGCGCATCTCCGCGCGCGTGTACCCCGCGCTCATTCCGCTGACCCACCCGCTGGCGACGGTGAACGGCGCGTTCAACGCCGTCGTCGTGGAGGCCGAGAACGCCGGGCGGCTGATGTTCTACGGCCAGGGCGCGGGAGGTGCGCCGACGGCGTCGGCCGTTCTCGGCGACATGGTCATGGCCGCTCGCAACCGCGTGCACGGAGGCCGAGGACCCCTCGAGTCGACCTACGCCTCGCTGCCCGTCGCCCCGATCGACGACGTCCTCACCCGCTACTACATCTCCATGCGGGTGGAGGACCGGCCGGGTGTGCTCGCACAGGTGGCCGGCGAGTTCACCAAGCGGTCGGTGAGCATCGCCGCGGTGCGCCAGGAGGGCGCGGGCGACGACGCCCGGCTGATCGTGGTGACCCACCGCGCGCCCGACCGTGCGCAATCGGATTGTGTTGCGGCGCTTGAAGACATGGACGCCGTCATCAAGGTGTCGAGTGTGTTGCGATTGGAAGGTACCGATGACTGAAGCGACTTCTACGCCCGTCCACCGCGCGTGGCCCGGCCTGATCGAGGCATACCGGTCGCGGCTGCCCGTCGGCGACGACTGGAAGGTCGTCACGCTGCTCGAGGGCGGCACCCCGCTGATCAGCGCGCCGCACCTGTCGTCGCTGACCGGGTGCGAGGTGTACCTGAAGGTCGAGGGCCTCAACCCGACCGGCTCGTTCAAGGACCGCGGGATGACGATGGCCGTCAGCAATGCGGTCAACAACGGCAAGACCGCGGTCCTGTGCGCCTCGACCGGCAACACCTCCGCGTCGGCCGCCGCCTACGCCACCCGGGCCGGCATCACCTGCGCGGTGCTGATCCCGCAGGGCAAGATCGCGATGGGCAAGCTCGCGCAGGCGGTCATGCACGGCGCCAAGATCATCCAGGTCGAGGGCAACTTCGACGACTGCCTCGAGCTCGCGCGCAAGGCCACCTCCGAGTTCACCGAGATCGAGCTCGTCAATTCGGTGAATCCGGCGCGGATCGAGGGCCAGAAGACCGCCGCGTTCGAGATCGTCGACGTCCTGGGCCGCGCCCCCGACGTCCACGCGCTGCCGGTCGGGAACGCGGGCAACATCACCGCGTACTGGAAGGGCTACACCGAATACCACGCGGACGGTGTCTCGTCGTCGGTGCCGCGCATGCTCGGCGTGCAGGCTGCGGGCGCCGCGCCGCTGGTGAACGGTGCCCCGGTGAAGGACCCGGAGACCATCGCCACCGCCATCCGCATCGGGTCCCCGGCCAGCTGGAACCAGGCCGTCGCGGCGAAAGAGGAGTCGCACGGCCAGTTCCGCGCGGCCACCGACGAGAAACTGCTCGAGGCCTACCGCCTGGTCGCAGGCAAGGAGGGCGTGTTCGTCGAGCCGGCCTCGGCTGCCAGCGTCGCGGGTCTGCTCGCGGCCAGCGCCGATGGCTGGATCGAGCCGGGATCGACCGTGGTGTGCACGGTGACCGGCAACGGCCTGAAGGACCCCGATACCGCCCTGGCGGGCATCCCGGAGGTCGAGGCCATTCCGGTGGACCCGGTGGCGGTCGCGAATGCTCTCGGTGTCGGCTGACGGGCCCGGCCGTCCGGTCGTCGGATCGGACGCCGACGGCGACGTGACCGGTTCCGCATCCGCGGCGGGTACGGTGCCGGTCGGGTTGTCGACGAGGGTCCGGGTGCCGGCGTCGAGTGCCAACCTCGGGCCCGGATTCGACTGTCTGGGAATGGCTCTGGGGATCTACGACGAGGTGGTCGTCGAGACCGTAGAAGAGGGTGTCGCCCTCGAGGTCGAGGGGGAGGGTGCCGGTGACGTGCCCCGCGACGCATCGCACCTCGTCGTGCGCGCGCTCAACCGTGGACTGGCACACGCCGGTCTCCGCGCACCCGGGCTGAAGTTGCGCTGCATCAACCAGATCCCGCACTCCCGGGGTCTGGGGTCGTCCGCCGCCGCCGCGGTCTCGGGTCTGGCCGCCGCGTCGGGACTGATCACCGCCGCCGGTCTCGGACCCGGACTGTCGCTCGACGAACTGGTACAGCTGTCCAGCGAATTCGAGGGCCATCCCGACAACGCCGCCGCGAGTGTGCTCGGCTCGGCGGTCCTCACGTGGACCGAATCCGCCGACGGGGTCGCGTCGTATCACGCACACCGGCTCACCGTGCATCCCGACATCTGTGCGACCGTCTTCGTCCCCGACACCGAATCGTCGACGTCCTTCACCCGCGGACTGCTGCCGGATGCGGTCCCGCGTGCCGACGCCGTGTTCAACCTGAGCCGTTCGGCGCTCGCGGTGGTGGCGCTGACGGCCGACCCACGCAACCTCATGGCCGCGTCCCAGGACCGCCTGCACCAGCCGTACCGTGCTTCGGCGATGGCGCCGACGAGCGACCTCGTCACCGCCCTGCGAGCCCGCGGACACGCCGCGACGGTGTCCGGAGCCGGGCCGACCGTCCTCGTGCTCGGTACCGCGCCGGTACCGTCGGACATCCGCCAGCTGGCGCAGGGCCTCGGATTCGAGGCCCGTTCGGTGGCCGTCGCCGGCGGAGTCGAGATCTCCGTCGGCTGACCGGTGTCGTACGCCGGTGGATTCGCCGGCCGTCGCACGTTCGTTTGGCGCTACCGGCGTGTTGCCCCTATCATGCGAACGGGGTTACCATATTCTGGTCTAGCCGCGCAGGCTTGTCCTGCCGCTTCTCATCCTTCACCGATCGGAGATGACCGGCTGTGTATCCGGGCCGGGGTCATGGATCTCTGTCGACGGTGCCGAAGCGCAGGTGTTTCCGAGCTCGCTCGCAGCGGACCGCACATTCTCACCGTCCACCGCGGACGGACTCCCTGACGCACAGACGCAGGGAAACGTAGACCTCACGCAGTTCTCGTCTGCGGGAGGAACGAAAGGACTTCCGTGACCGATACGGACCTGATCACCGCACCTGCCGAGCAGGAATCCGCGGGTTCGGCCGGCCCCGACTCGGGACGACCGGCGACCAAGACACGTGCACGCACCGGCCTGTCCGGCATGGTGCTCAGCGAACTCCGGACCGTCGCCGGTGAACTCGGCATCAAGGGCACATCCGGGATGCGCAAGGGCGATCTGATCGCCGCCATCAAGGAGCGCCAGGCCGGCGGCGACGCCCCGGCCGCGAAGAGCGGCCCGACGCGGTCGAAGGCGGGCTCGTCGAAGCCTGCTGCGGCCGACGAGCAGCTGACCATCGGCGGCGACTCCCCGGCTCCCGCCGGTGGCGAGACGGCCGAGAAGGCCGACGCTCCCCGCGGGACGCGCACTCAGCGCGGTGCCGGCCGGAAGGCTGCCGATGCTCCGATCACCGCCGAGGCGCCGGCCGGCGACAGCACGCCTGCCGACAACAAGACCGACAGCCCCAGCACCGATGGCGTCGCCAAGAACGCGACGACATCCGACGCCCCGGCCGCAGATGCCGCCAAGGGCGGCAGTGCCCCCGAGGCCGACTCGACGGAGGCCGGCGCGGGTCGTGACCGGCGTCGCGGGCGCGACGGCGCGGGCGACGCCGCAGCCGACTCCGACGGTGGTGAGCAGCGCACTCGTCGCAACCGCAACCAGAACCGCGACAACCAGAACCGCGATGGCGGTCAGAATCGCGACAACCAGAATCGCGACAACCAGAATCGCGACGGGGGCGGCCAGAACCGCGACAAGCAGAATCGCGACGGGGGCGGTCAGAACCGCGACAACCAGAATCGCGACAACCAGAATCGCGATGGCGGTCAGAATCGCGACGGGGGCCAGGACCGCGATGACGACGGGGAGGGCGGCGGTCGCCGGCGTGGTCGCCGGTTCCGTGAGCGTCGCCGTGGCCAGAACCGCGACACCCCGAACGAGCCGCAGGTCTCCGACGACGACGTGTTGCAGCCCGTCGCCGGCATCCTCGACGTGCTCGACAACTACGCCTTCGTTCGCACGTCGGGTTATCTCGCGGGGCCGAACGACGTCTATGTGTCGATGAACCTCGTTCGCAAGAACGGACTTCGACGCGGCGACGCGATCACCGGCGCGGTGAAGGTGCCGCGCGAGGGCGACCAGCAGAACCAGCGCCAGAAGTTCAATCCGCTGGTGCGGCTGGACACCATCAACGGCGGCGACGTCGAGACCGCCAAGCGCCGCCCCGAGTTCAACAAGCTCACGCCGCTGTACCCGAACCAGCGCCTGCGGCTGGAGACCACTCCCGAGCGGCTCGACACCCGTGTGATCGACCTGATCATGCCGATCGGCAAGGGGCAGCGCGCCCTGATCGTGTCGCCCCCCAAGGCCGGTAAGACGACGATCCTGCAGGACATCGCCAACGCGATCGCCACCAACAACCCCGAATGCCACCTCATGGTCGTCCTCGTCGACGAGCGTCCCGAGGAGGTCACCGACATGCAGCGTTCGGTCAAGGGCGAGGTCATCGCGTCGACGTTCGATCGGCCGCCGTCAGATCACACCTCGGTGTCCGAGCTCGCGATCGAACGCGCCAAGCGACTGGTCGAGAGCGGCAAAGACGTTGTGGTGCTGCTGGACTCGATCACGCGACTGGGTCGTGCGTACAACAACGCATCGCCCGCGTCGGGCCGAATCCTGTCGGGTGGTGTCGATTCGACCGCGCTGTACCCGCCGAAGCGGTTCCTCGGCGCGGCGCGCAACATCGAGAACGGCGGATCGCTCACGATCATCGCGTCTGCGCTCGTCGAGACCGGCTCGACCGGCGACACCGTGATCTTCGAGGAGTTCAAGGGCACGGGCAATGCCGAGCTGAAGCTCGACCGCAAGATCTCCGAGCGTCGGGTGTTCCCGGCCGTGGACGTGAACCTGTCGAGTACCCGTAAGGACGAGTTGCTGCTGTCGCCCGAGGAGTTCTCCATCGTGCACAAGCTGCGTCGCGTGCTCTCGGGTCTCGATTCCCAGCAGGCCATCGATCTGCTCCTCAGCCAGCTGAAGAAGACCAAGACCAACATGGAGTTCCTGATGTCGGTGCAGAAGACCGCACCGGGTGCGGGCAACGACTGAGTTCGTCCGGCACTCTCGCGACACGGCCCCGACCCGCGCTCACCGCGGATCGGGGCCGTGTCTCGTACCTGGTCCCTGAGGAGCCCCAGAGCTTACGGAGGGGCGTCACCCCTTGCTCCCTGAGGAGCCCCGGAGCTTACGGAGGGGCGTCACCCCTTGCTCCCTGAGGAGCCCCGGAGCTTACGGAGGGGCGTCAGCCGTTGCCCCCTGAGGAGCCCCGGAGCTTGCGGAGTCGCGTCAGCCGTTGCTCCCTGAGGAGCCCCGGAGCTTGCGGAGGGGCGTCAGCCGTTGCTCCCTGAGGAGCCCCGGAGCTTGCGGAGGGGCGTCACGAAGGGTCAGCCGGCGAGATCGGCGGTCAGGTGCTCCCAGGCCTGGCCGAGTGCCGGGGCAAGCGCTCCGGTCTGGGTCACGACCAGCGCGCACTCACCCCGCCGGGTGTAGATCTCTAGTGACCCGGTACGGCCCGACACCCCGTGGGGCCACGTGACCCAGCATTCGCCGACCAGATCGAAATTGATCATCACCCGGGTGGCGCCCGACGCCAGCACCATCTGTCCCCGATGCTCGCGGGCGCCGTCGAGGCGATCCTGACGCATCTGCATGCATCCCGGCGCCGCCGTCGCGAACGTCACCGTCATCCCGAGCCGTGACGCGTGCTCGAGCGCGGCGATCACCGCGCGGTTGTCGACGCGGGCGGTGCGCGGACAGTCGAGGCGGGGGAGGCTCCGCAGGCGGGCGGCGCCACCGTCGGTGAGTATCGCGTCGAGCTGTGCGAGCTGGTCGTCGCCGGTCGATGCCGTCGGAGTCGTACGTTGTGGCGCAGGCGAATCCGAGAGTGGCCCGTCCAGGCCCGGGGCTCCGCCGGCGAGCGCCATGGCCTCGAACGCCAGGCGATCGGAGTTCTCGGTCAGGTAGGTGGCATGAGCGGTGTTGCCGCGATGGTCGAACAACCGCAGGGTCGGCGGAACGTGGGCGGCGGGATCGCTGAGCAACGTCGACGACAAGCGAGAGGGATTGAGCCGCAGAGCTATTCGGTGCGGGTCCACCCGAATCGGACCGCCGACCGAGACCGGGTCGTCGTGAACCCCGACCGCGTTCATGATCACCGGACCGGCGACCGTGACGCCGACGACCTGGGCGAGTCCCGGTAGTCGGGCAGCGACCGCGGGGACATCGTGGTTCACCGAGGAGTCTCCGAATCCGGCTGTCCGCAGCAGGATCTCGAGATCGCTGCGGGCGGGCGGATCGTCCCCGGTGGAGTCGGTCATCTCAGTAGACGTCGCGGAGGTAGCGATTATCCGAGCGCAGGTGCCCGACATACGCCGCGGCCGCCTCGGCGTCGAGACCGCCGTGTTCGGCGACGATCTCGTGCAGTGCCGCATCCACGTCGTCGGCCATCGTCGCGGCATCGCCGCAGACGTACAGGTGCGCGCCGGACTCGAGCCAGGCGAACAGCTCGGATCCGTGCTCGCGCATCCTGTCCTGGACGTAGACCTTGTGTTCCTGGTCGCGGGAGAAGGCGAGGTCGAGCCGATCCAGCACGCCGCCGGCGACGAGGCGATCGAGTTCCTCGGCGTACAGGTGGTCGTGCGCACGGTGCTGGTCACCGAAGAACAGCCAGTTGCTGCCGGTGGCACCGGTTGCGGCCCGCTCATGCAGGAAGGCCCGGAAGGGGGCGATGCCGGTGCCCGGGCCGATCATGATGGCGGACACATCCTCCGCGGGCAGGCGGAACTTCTTGTTGGGGGAGATGAAGACGGGCACGGTGTCACCGGGAGCGCACCGGTCGGCGAGGTGCGTCGAGCAGACACCTCCGCGATCCCGGTCGGCGACGCGGTAGCGCACCGTGGCCATCGTGATGTGGACGGTGTCGCCGTGGACCCGCGGGCTCGACGAGATCGAGTACTCGCGGTGCGCGAGGGGACTCAACTCCTCGAGCAGTTCCTCGGGAGTCGGGGTGAAGGTCGGGTCCAGATCCAGGAGATCGAGGACGTCGAGTCCGTGGAGCCACGCGTCGAGTGCCTGCGGGTCACCGGCGTCGAGAAGTCGGGCGAGTTCGGGGTGTCCGGTGCGTTCGGCGACGGCCCGGACGAGGTACTTCGACGGCGCGCCGATCTCGTACCTGCTGGTCAGTGCCTCGCGCAGGGTGTAGGTCGCCTTGCGGTCGGCGATGATCTCGTCGCCCACCGCGCGCAGCCGGGCGAGCAGGAGATCGACCAGCGCGGGATCGTTCGTCGGAGCGATGCCGATGCCGTCGCCGGGCTCGTAGGTGATGCCGCTGTCGCCGAGATCGAGTTCGAGATGCCGGACCTCCTTGGCCGATCCGGGACCGGAGAGGAGTTCGTTCCGCACGACCGTCGCCGGGTAGGGATTGCGCCGGTTCCACGGCGATCGGGCCGTCTTGCCGGTACGACGGGCGGGGGAGGTCCGTGCGGTGTCGACTGCGAGGCTGCTGCCGGTGGAGGCGGCGTCGTACATCGAGGATTCCTTCGGGGACGGGGTGCGGGGGAGCGTGTGCCGCCGACAGGGCGGGCGACGCCACGGTACTACACTTAGGCAACCCTTACGAGGATCGCGATCTGCGTCACGTGCAGTGGAGTGCGGGTGGCCGTGCCGGGAATGGATCCGAGCGGCCTGCCGTTGAGGCACCTGCGACCGCGGTGACCGGGATTTTTCCCGGGTGATGCCCCCGTGGCATACTGATCGGTCGAGTCCGGTTCCGGTTCACACCGTCGACAAGCGACGGTGACCCGGCGACCTCAGAAAGGGACAGTCAGACATGAAGCAGGGAATCCACCCCGAGTACGCGACGACCACCGTCGTCTGCGGCTGCGGCAACACCTTCGAGACCCGCAGCACCGCTGCCAACGGTCGGATCAACGTCGAGGTCTGCTCGCAGTGCCACCCGTTCTACACGGGCAAGCAGAAGATCCTCGACACCGGCGGCCGCGTTGCCCGGTTCGAGAAGCGCTACGGCAAGCGCGCCAAGTAGACCACGCTGCGACGCCCGCCCGACGATGTCGGGACGGGCGTCGCTGTGTTTTCCGGTCAGAGTTCTTCCCGGTGTCGCCGATCATCCGGCGTGCGCCGGTCGACAAGTGAGGTCGCCTTCATGAGTACGCAGAGTCCCTCGGCCATCGACGACATCCTGGCCGAGCACTCGGGTCTCGAACGCCAGCTGGCCGATCCCGCCCTGCACGACGATCCCGCCGCGGCCCGTCGCGTCGGTAAGCGATTCGCCGAGCTCGCGCCCGTCATGGCGACCTACACCCGGTTGAAGGCGGCACGCGAGGATCTCGAGGCCGCACGGGAACTGGCCGCCGATGACGCGTCGTTCGCCGCCGAGATCCCCTCTCTCGAAGAGGCCGTCGAGGAACTCGACGCGACGTTGACCGACCTGCTCGCCCCGCGCGACCCCCACGACGCCGACGACGTGGTCCTGGAGATCAAATCCGGTGCGGGCGGCGAGGAATCGGCACTGTTCGCGGCGGACCTGGCCCGGATGTACCTCAAGTACTGCGAGCGTCACGGCTGGAAGGCGCAGGTGCTCGGCGTGACCGAGTCCGATCTCGGCGGCTACAAAGAGGCCACCTTCTCGATCAAGTCGAAAGAGGCCGTGCGCGACGGGGTCTGGTCGCGACTGAAGTTCGAGGGCGGTGTGCACCGCGTCCAGCGGGTGCCGGTCACCGAGTCGCAGGGCCGCATCCACACGTCGGCGGCCGGGGTGCTGATCTACCCCGAGCCCGAAGAGGTGGCCGAGGTGACGATCGACGAATCGGAACTGCGCATCGACGTCTACCGCTCGTCCGGCAAGGGCGGCCAAGGCGTGAACACCACCGATTCGGCGGTCCGGATCACCCACCTGCCCACCGGAATCGTCGTCACATGCCAGAACGAACGTTCGCAGTTGCAGAACAAGGCGCGCGCGATGCAGGTCCTCGCCGCCCGGCTGCAGTCCGCAGCCGAGGAAGAGGCGGAGGCCGCCGCCGCGCAGGGTCGTGCGGCCCAGATCCGCACCGTGGACCGGTCCGAGCGGATCCGGACCTACAACTTCCCCGAGAACCGCATCACCGATCACCGGATCGGTTACAAGGCCAACAATCTCGACGCGGTGCTCGCCGGTGACATGGACAACCTGCTCGACGCGCTCGTCGCCGCGGACCGGCAGGCCCGCATGGAAGCGGAATAGGAGTCGTGACCGGCAGGCCGACCCCGTTGTCGGACGAACTGCGTGCCGCGACCGCCCGTCTCGCCGCGTCCGGGATCGACTCCGCACGCCGTGACGCCGAATGGCTGATGGCCCACGTGCTCGGGATCGATGCGGGCCGACTGGTGCTGGTGGACACGATCGACGACGCGCCGGCCCGCGCGTTCCGGTCGGCGATCGACCAGCGGTCGCAGCGGATTCCCTTGCAGCACATCATCGGGACCGCCGCCTTCGGCCCCGTCGAGCTGGCCGTCGGCCCCGGGGTGTTCATCCCCCGGCCGGAGACCGAGTACCTCCTCGAATGGGCGGTCGACCGACTCCGCGCCACCCCCGGATCGCATTTCGCGGCTGATTTCTGCAGCGGCAGTGGGGCACTGGCGATCGGCATCGCCGCGATGAGTCCGGCGACCCGGGTCGTGGCGATCGAGGCCGACGAGGATGCGCTGGTGTGGTTGCGTCGCAACGTCGCCGACGCGACACCGGCCGTCGGGTCACGGGTCGACGTCGTCGCCGCGGACGTCACCGATCCGGATCAGGTCGCGGGAGCCGTCCCGGCCGGCAGCGTGTCGGTCCTGGTCACGAACCCGCCCTACGTGCCGCTCGACGCCGTGGTCGGACCCGAGGTCGCCCACGACCCGGCTCGCGCGGTCTTCGGCGGCGCGGACGGGATGTCGGTCATCGTGCCGATGGTGCCGGTCATCGCCCGCACGCTGACGCCGGGTGGCGTCGTCGGGATCGAACACGACGACACGACCGCCGACGCCGTCGTGTCGTGCCTGCACGCGCACGGCGACTTCGAGGAAGTCACCCGGCACACGGATCTGACGGGCCGGCCGAGGTTCGTGACGGCGCGCCGACGGCAGGCCGGGTCCGTCGGACGCGGCATGGCAGGATGATCGCGTGAGCACTGTTTTCGACTGCAACGATCCACAGAACCGCTGGTCGGGGATTCGGGCGGCGGTCGGGGCGGCGAAAGCCGGACGGCTGATCGTGATGCCCACCGACACGCTCTACGGAGTCGGTTGCGACGCCTTCGATTCCGACGCCGTCGGTGCACTCCTCGCGGCCAAGCACCGGGGACGCGACATGCCCGTGCCGGTCCTGGTCGGTTCCTGGTACTCGATCGACGGCCTGGTCCTGTCCGTCCCGCAGCCCGCACGCGACCTGATCGAGGCCTTCTGGCCGGGCGGCCTGAGTCTGGTTGTCCGACAAGCACCCTCGCTGGCGTGGGACCTCGGCGACACCGACGGCACCGTCATGCTCCGGATGCCGCTGCACCCGGTCGCGATCGACGTGCTGCGCGAGGTGGGGCCGATGGCGGTCTCGAGCGCGAACGTCTCGGGGCGTCCGCCGGCGACCACCGCCGACGAGGCGCGCGAACAACTCGGCGACGAGATCGCCGTGTATCTCGACGGTGGCCCGGCGCCGGCCGCGCAGGCGTCGACGATCGTCGATGTCTCCGGGCCGAGTCCGCGCATCCTGCGCGAGGGTGCGGTCTCGACGGACGCCGTCGCCGACGTACTCGACACCGACCCGGCCGCACTGCTCGCGGAGCGATGAGCCCCGACGCGCCGAGGTCCGGACCACACGGCGTCGAGGCGGGTGGCGCCCCGACCGGCGACGCCGCGGTCGACGCCATGGTGAGCCGCGAGGTCGGCCGGCGCCGCGACACCTTGCAGTTGCTCGCCAGCGAGACCGATCCGACGCCCGGGGTGCGGGCCGCGATGGCGTCGGTCTTCGACGCGAAGTATGCCGAAGGGTATCCCGGGGCGCGCTACCACGGTGGTTGTGACGTGGCCGACGAGCTCGAGGAGCTCGCCGTCGGCCGGGCCCGTGCGCTGTTCGGCGCCGAGTACGTCAATGTCCAGCCGCTGTCGGGCAGTGCGGCCAACCTCGCCGTCTATGCCGCCTTCGCCCAGCCCGGAGACCCGGTGCTCGCGCTGCGCCTCGAACACGGCGGCCACCAGACGCACGGTTCTCGGGCGAACTTCTCCGGGCGGTGGTTCTCGCCGTTGCACTACGAGGTCCGCCGCGACGACGAACTCGTCGACTACGACCAGGTCAGGGATCTCGCGCTGGTGCACCGCCCCCGCATCCTCGTCGCCGGCGCCGCGTCCTACTCGCGGACGTTCGACTTCCCGACCCTGCGCCGGATCGCCGACGAGGCCGAGTGCATCCTCTGGGTCGACGCCGCACATCTCGCCGGGCACATCGCGGCCGGCCTGCTGCCCTCGCCGGTGCCGCACGCCGACATCGTCACCCTGTCCACCAACAAGGTGATCCGCGGTCCGCGCGGCGGGGTCATCCTCGCGCGGGCCGAACACGGCGAGGCCCTGCGCAAGGCGGTCTTCCCGTTCGTGCAGGGCGGTCCCGCGATGCACGCCGTCGCCGCGAAGGCGGTCGCCTGCGCGGAATCCGGTACCGACGAGTTCGCCGGCTACGTCCGTCGTGCGGTGGACAACGCCCGCGGTCTCGCCACGGAACTGGCCTCTCGGGGCGCCCGGGTGGTGTCCGGCGGCACCGACATCCACCTCGCGGTCGTCGACGTCAGCGGCTTCGGCATCTCCGGGATGGAGGCGCAGCACCGGCTCGGCGCGGCCGGGATCGTCGTCGACAAGGCGGTCCTCCCGTTCGACACCCGCCCCGTCTCCGAGGGATCGGCGATCCGGATCGGTACGCCGGTGGCCACCGAGCGCGGCATGACCGCCGCGATGCATCCGATCGTCGCCGACGCGATGGCCGCCGCGATGTCGACGCGCGACCGTGAGACACACCAGCGGATCCGTCGCGAGATCGCCGCACTGGCCTACGGGTAGCGTGGTCGCAATGTCGGAGACCCTTGCCCGTCTGACACCGGTGGTGGCGCGATGACCGGTGCCGCACCGGTGTTGCTCGCCGCCGCCGCGGACGGGGGAGGGACGGGCGTTCCTCTGCGCGAGCTCCTGCTCGTGGGGCTCACGGCCGCGGCCATGACCTACCTCCTGACCTCGGCGGTCCGCGTCTTCGCGATCCGCGCCGGCGCGGTCGCCGTGCCGCGGGTCCGCGACGTGCACGTGATCCCGACACCTCGCCTCGGCGGGCTCGGGATGTTCGGTGGGGTGGTCGCCGGGATCGCGCTCGCCGCGAACCTCCCCGCGCTCAATCGCGGTTTCGCCTACACCACGGACATGACGGCGGTGATCGCCGCCGGCACGGTGATCGTCCTCGTCGGCGTCGTCGACGACCGGTGGGGCCTGGACGCGCTGACCAAATTCGTCGGTCAGCTCACCGCCGCCGGCGTCCTGGTGCTGCTCGGCATCAGCTGGCTGCAGCTCTACATCCCGTTCGCCGACATCGGCACGCTGGTGCTCGACCCGCTGCAGGCCGGTCTCCTCACGGTCGCGATCACGGTCGCGACGATCAACGCGATCAACTTCGTCGACGGCCTCGACGGTCTGGCCGCGGGATTGGGACTCATCGCCGCGGCGGCGATCTGCATGTTCTCGCTCGGTCTGCTGCGCGACCAGGGCGGCGACGTCAGCTACTACCCCCCGGCCCTCATCTCGGTGGCACTGGCCGGCGCGTGCCTCGGATTCCTGCCGCACAACTTCTCGCCCGCACGGATCTTCATGGGTGACTCGGGTGCGATGCTGATCGGTCTGCTGCTCGCCGCGGCCTCCACGAGCGCCTCGGGCCGTATCGCCGTGAACGCCTACGGACCGGCCGACATCTTCACGCTGCTGTCCCCGCTGATCCTGGTCGCCGCCGTCGTCTTCATCCCGATGCTCGACATGCTGCTGGCGGTGATCCGGCGGACCCGGGCCGGCGTCGGTTTCTACACCCCGGACAAGATGCACCTGCACCACCGGCTGCTCGAACTCGGGCACTCGCAGCGCCGGGTCGCGCTGATCATCTATCTGTGGGTCGGGGTTCTCGCGTTCTCGGCGGCGGCCAGCACGCTGTTCCCGCTGTCGGTCGTCGCGCCGGCCTTCGGTGCGGGCCTCGTCGTCGCGATGCTGGTGACGATGGCGCCGCGCCTGCATCGACGCCTCGCCGAACTGCGAACGTCGACGAAGGCGTACCACTGACCGGTGTCCGGCGACCCTGTGGTTACCGTGATGGCGGTACCTCGGCCTAAGGTAAGGAAACCGTAAATTTTCGTGTACTATCGCCCGTAGTAGTCAACATGTGCGCAGGCCCGGACACAAAGCCCCGGTTCTGTCTCACACGACGCAATACCCCCCGGTGAGACACCAAGAACGGTGTTGGTAGGGTCACAACGAAACGCGAGCTGACGCCCAGCGGCCATGTGCTGCTGCACGTACGCGGGTGATCCGTGCCATCGGTATGGAGTAGGAGAGCTGAGGAGGGACATGACCGCATCTGCCCCTGATTCGGCCCCCGTCTATCCCCAGGCGCCGACCGGACTCCGCCGCCCCGCGCTCATCGCGGGCGGGTTCATCGTGGTGGTGGCTGCCGTCTCGCTCGCCGTCGGACATCCGCTCTTCGCGGTGTTCTTCCTTCTCGGTGTCGCCGGGATCTTCGTCAACGCGATCCTCGTCCGACGTGCCGTCGACGTCGTGGTCGCCGACGAGAACCCGCGCAAGACCGCCCTTGCACTCAACTCCGCCATGCGACTCGGTGCCATCACGGCGCTCGCGCTGCTGGCGGCTTTCCTGGTCCAACCCGACGGGTTGGGCGCGATGTTCGGACTCGCCATCGGCCAAGTGGTCTTGGTGCTGAACACGGTCATTCCGGTGATGAAAGGACTTCGTAGCCAACCATGACGACCGCCTTCAACCTTGCCGCAGAGGATGGCGAACCGGCCATTCAGGTGGGTCATTACACCAAATTCGAGCTGTTCGGACTGACCTTCAACCTGGAGACCATCATCGCGACGGCGCTGGCCGCGGCGATCATGCTCGCGCTGGCGTTCTACCTGAAGTCGAAGGTCACCTCGACCGGCGTGCCGTCGGGTGTGCAGCTGTTCTGGGAGGCCATCACCATCCAGATGCGTGGGCAGGTCGAGAGTGCCATCGGCATGAAGATCGCCCCCTACGTTCTCCCGCTCGCGGTCTCGCTCTTCACCTTCATCCTGATCTCCAACTGGCTGTCCATCCTGCCGGTCCAGGTCGGTCACCACGAGATCCTCAAGCCGCCGGCCGCGGACGTGAACTTCGCCTACGCCCTTGCGCTCTTCGTCTTCGTCTGGTACCAGATCGCCGGCTTCCGGAAGCGCGGCCTGCTGGGTCACCCGAAGCGGATCATCAAGGGCCACGTCGCATTCCTCGCGCCGATCAACGTCATCGAGGAGTTCACCAAGCCGATCTCGCTCTCGCTGCGACTCTTCGGCAACGTCTTCGCCGGCAGCATGATGGTCGCCCTGATCGCACTCTTCCCGCCGTACATCATGTGGGCGCCCAACGCGATCTGGAAGTCCTTCGAGCTCTTCGTCGGTCTGATCCAGGCGTTCATCTTCGCGCTGCTGACGATCCTCTACTTCTCGCAGTCGATGGAGACCGAGGATCACTGACCCGCCCGAACCAGGGCACCGCGCGGAGACGGACACGGCCGCGCCCACAACCGAACATGACGACCTGCTCCGGCACCTGTCGGCGCAACTCCAGACCTGACACACCAGATGTCAGCAACGAAAGGGAAATATCACAATGGATCCAATGATTGGCCTCGGCGCACTCATCGGTGGCGGCCTGATCATGGCCGGTGGCGCCGTCGGTGCCGGTATCGGTAACGGTCTGGCCGGTAGCCAGCTGATCGCCGGTATCGCTCGCCAGCCCGAGGCACAGGGTCGCCTGTTCACCCCGTTCTTCATCACCGTCGGTCTGGTCGAGGCGGCCTACTTCATCAACCTGGCCTTCATGGCGCTCTTCGTGTTCGCCACCCCGATCAGCGCCGGCTGATCGTCGCTCTCCCTTTTGTCGCCGAGTAGAAACGACACCTCACCACAATGACGCTTGCTGCAGAGAACTTCCTGCTCCCGAATGGAACGTTCTTCGTTGTCCTGCTCATCTTCGTGATTTTGCTGCTGGTCATCCGCAAGTTCGTGGTTCCGCCGATCCAGCAGGTCCTCGAGGAGCGGGACGCGATGATCCACCGCACCGTGGAGGACAACCGGACCGCCGCCGCCGAATTCGAGGATGCGGACGTCCAGTTCCGTTCGCTCCTCAAGGAAGCGCGCGGTGAGGCCACCGCCAAGCGCGACGATGCTCGCGCCCAGGGGCGGGAACAGCTGAACGAGATGAAGCAGCGAGCGACCGCCGAGGCCGACGCCGCCCTGCAGTCGACCAGCTCCGAGCTGGCGACGCAGGGTGAGCAGGCCGCCTCGACGGCTGCAGCTGATGTGGACGCACTCGCCAAGACGCTTGCGGCGCGTGTGCTCGGTGTCGACTCGGCAACTCTTTCCGATACCCGATCGACGAGCGGAGCGGTGAACTGATCATGGCTGCCAACACTGAGACCGAATCCGACCAGGGCCCCATCGGCACCTGGCTGCACGACATCGGTGCTGCGTTCGACCCCGCGATCTTCATCGCTCAGCTCTTCGGCTTCGCGGTCATCCTCTTCCTCCTGTGGAAGTACGTCCGGCCGCCGGTGGCGAAGATGATGCGGGATCGACAGGAGACCGTGCGTCAGCAGCTCGCCGAGAGCGAGGCCGCTGCCAAGCGCGTCGCCGACGGCAAGCAGGCCCGCGAGAAGGCGGTCGCCGAGGCCAAGGCCGAGGCGGAACAGATGCAGAAGGACGCCGCGGCCGACGCCGAGGCGATCACCTCCGACATCCGCGCACAGGCCGACCACGAGGTCAAGCGCATCTCCGAGCACGGCCGCAACCAGGTCGCCCTGGTGCGCGCCAACCTCGTTCGTCAGCTGCGCACCGATCTCGGACTCACCGCGGTCGACAAGGCCGGCGAACTGGTGCGCAACCATCTCGCCGACGACTCGGCCCAGGCGGCCAGCGTCGATCGGGTCATCGACGAACTCCAGGAGATGTCGTCGGGTTCGGCGAACGCGGTTCCCTCGAGCGCCTCGCTCGTCGGTCTGCACGCGATGCGTGCCGCCAGCCGCGACGCCGCTCTCGCCGTGTCGGAGCACTTCGATTCGGCGGCAATCGATCTCGACGGTTCGGCACTGGCCGACGCCTCGGGTGACCTCACCGCGGCCATCAACTTCCTCGGCGAGAACCCGGTGCTGCGCAAGCGCCTGGTCGAGGACGACGAGAACCCCGAGGGCAAGAAGGCCATGGTGCACCGTCTGTTCGACGGCAAGCTCGCCCCGGTCGTCGTCGAGGTGCTCGCGACCGCGTCGAGTCAGCGGTGGTCGTCGTCGAGCGACTTCGTCGTCGGTCTGCGTCGTCAGAACTCCCTGATCGTCCTCACCGCCGCCGAACGCGACGGGGTCATCGAGCAGGTCGAGGACGAGCTCTTCCGGGTGAGCCGAGTCCTCGAGGCCAACCCGCAGCTGTCCTCGCTGCTGTCCGACCACGGCAAGGACGCCGACAAGCGCGTCGACCTGCTGAAGAAGCTGGTCGGCGACAAGGTCGGCACCCACACCTGGACGCTGCTGTCCTCGACCGTGCGCCTGCTGCACGGCCAGGCCGCCGACGTCGCTGTCGATCAGCTCGCCGAGCTGGCCGCCGCCCGTCGCGGCGAGTCGGTCGCCCACGTGGTGTCCGCCTCACCGCTGTCCGATGCCCAGATCGATCGACTGTCGGGCGTGCTCGGCGGAATCTACGGTCGGACCATCTCGGTGCAGACCGAGATCGCCCCGGAACTGCTCGGCGGTCTCCGGATCAGTGTCGGCGACGAGGTCATCGACGCCGATGTCGCGACACGGCTGGCCAAGGCCGCCGAGACGCTGCCGCGCTGACGACCACCCCGACACACCCGAACCCACGAAGCCCAGAGCTCAGAGCCTTCGAGACTCAGAGCCACATCAAGGAAAGACGAGAACCCATGGCGGAGTTGACGATCTCACCAGACGAGATCAAGGGAGCGATCGAGCAGTACGTCTCGTCGTTCGAAGCCGAAGCGTCGCGTGACGAGGTCGGCATCATCACCGATACCTCGGACGGCATCGCCCACGTCAGCGGCCTTCCGAGCGCAATGGCCAACGAGCTCCTCGAGTTCCCCGGCGGCGTCCTCGGCGTCGCACTGAACCTCGACGAGGACGAGATCGGCGCCGTGATCCTGGGTGACTACGAGTCCCTGGAAGAAGGCCAGCAGGTCAGCCGCACCGGCGACGTGCTCTCCGTCCCCGTCGGTGATGCGTTCCTGGGACGCGTCATCAACCCGCTGGGTGCCCCGATCGACGGCCAGGGCGACATCGAGGCCGACGAGCAGCGCGTCCTCGAGTTGCAGGCCGCCACCGTGCTCGAGCGCCAGCCGGTCGAGGAGTCCCTCGCCACCGGCATCAAGGCCATCGACGCCATGACCGCCATCGGCCGCGGACAGCGTCAGCTCGTCATCGGCGACCGCAAGACCGGCAAGACCGCGGTCTGCATCGACGCCATCCTGAACCAGAAGGCCAACTGGGAGACCGGCGACCCCACCAAGCAGGTTCGCTGCATCTACGTCGCGATCGGTCAGAAGGGTTCGACCATCGCCGGCGTCAAGTCCGCCCTCGAAGAGGCGGGCGCGATGGAGTACACCACCATCGTCGCGGCTCCCGCCTCGGACTCGGCCGGCTTCAAGTGGCTGGCCCCGTACACCGGCTCGGCCATCGGCCAGCACTGGATGTACCAGGGCAAGCACGTCCTCATCGTGTTCGACGACCTGACCAAGCAGGCCGAGGCCTACCGCGCCATCTCGCTGCTGCTGCGTCGTCCGCCGGGCCGCGAGGCATACCCCGGTGACGTCTTCTACTTGCACTCCCGTCTGCTGGAGCGTTGCGCGAAGCTGTCCGACGAGCTCGGCGGCGGCTCGATGACCGGTCTGCCGATCATCGAGACCAAGGCCAACGACGTCTCGGCGTTCATCCCGACCAACGTCATCTCGATCACCGACGGCCAGGTCTTCCTGGAGTCGGACCTCTTCAACAAGGGTGTTCGACCGGCCATCAACGTCGGTACCTCGGTGTCGCGCGTCGGTGGCGCCGCCCAGACCAAGGGCCTCAAGAAGGTCTCGGGATCGCTGCGTCTGGAGCTGGCCCAGTTCCGTGAGCTGGAGGCCTTCTCGGCCTTCGCCTCCGACCTCGACGACGCCTCGAAGGCACAGCTCGAGCGCGGTGCCCGCTGGGTCGAGATGCTGAAGCAGGACCAGTACAGCCCCTTCTCGGTCGAGGATCAGATCGTCTCGATCTACCTCTGCGGTGAGGGCCACTACGACTCGGTCCCGGTCGACGACGTGCGCAACTTCGAGACCCAGCTGCTGAGCCACCTGCACCACAACGCGACCGGTGTCTACGACTCGATCGCCGGCGGCAAGGTGCTCAGCGACGACCAGGCCGAGGCCCTGATCGCCGAGACCAACAAGTTCAAGAACGGCTACCTCACCCACGACGGCCGTCGCGTCGTCAACGAGGCCGAGGCCGAGGCGATGGATGCCGACAACGTCGAGAACGAAGAGATCAAGATCCGCAAGTGATCTCAGACGTCAACGGACATCGCGAAAAGGAAGGGGTGAGGGCTCATGGCCAGCATTCGTGAGCTGCGCTCACGCATCCGGTCGGTCCAGTCGACCAAGAAGATCACCAAGGCTCAGGAACTGATCGCGACCTCGCGTATCACCAAGGCCCAGGGACGGGTGGCGGCGGCCAAGCCGTACTCGCAGGAGATGACCGCCGTGCTCTCGGAGCTGGCGAGCAACTCGGGATCGCTGGACAACCCGCTGCTCAACGAGCGGGAGAACCCGAAGCGCGCGGCGATCCTGGTCGTGACCAGCGACCGCGGTATGTGCGGTGGTTACAACGCGAACGTGCTCAAGGCGACCCGCGAACTCATCGCGCTCCTGCGCGACGAAGGCAAGGAAGCGGTCCTGTTCGTCATGGGTCGCAAGGGTGTCGGGTTCTTCAGCTTCCGGGGTCTGGAGATCTCGGACTCGTGGACGGGCTTCTCGGAGTCACCGCAGTACTCGGACGCGGCGACGGCGACCAGCTTCCTGGTGGACCTCTTCCAGGCAGGATCGGGCACCGAGGTCGAGCGCCCAGAAGGAGACGGCACCCTCGAGGGTGTCGACGAGCTGCACCTGGTCTACACGCGGTTCCAGTCGATGCTGGCGCAGGTGCCCGAGGTCCGGCGGATCGCCCCGCTGGTCGTGTCGCACGACGAGGATTCGTCCGACGACACGCCGTCGCGCAACTACACCTTCGAACCCGGGGCCGACGCCCTGCTCGACGCGCTGCTGCCGAAGTACGTGGCGACGCGGGTCTACGCGGCGCTGCTGGATTCGTCGGCATCGGAGTCGGCCGCGCGCCGCACCGCGATGAAGGCCGCGACGGACAACGCCGAAGAACTGTCCAAGTCGTTGTCGCGCGAGGCCAACCAGCTCCGCCAGGCCCAGATCACCCAGGAAATCAGCGAGATCGTCGGCGGCTCGAGCGCACTGGCGAACTAGCGTGCGCGCCAGCCGAGTCCGGATCGACGAGAACCCATACTTCGATAAAGAGGAAGTGACCCAAGCACCATGACCGCAGCAGTAGAAACCCCCTCCGCGCAGTCGGCGGGTTCCGCCGACGGGCGGGTCGTCCGCATCATCGGCCCCGTGGTCGACGTCGAGTTCCCGCGGGGCTCGATTCCTGAACTGTTCAACGCCCTGCACGCCGAGGTCGCTCTCTCCTCGGTCGCCAAGACCCTGACCCTCGAGGTCGCGCAGCACCTCGGTGACAACCTGGTGCGCACGATCTCGATGCAGCCGACCGACGGCCTGGTCCGCGGCGCGGCCGTGTCCGACACCGGCAAGTCGATCGTCGTGCCGGTCGGTGATGTCGTCAAGGGCCATGTGTTCAACGCCCTCGGTGACTGCCTCGACAGCCCGGGCCTGGGTCGCGACGGCGAGCAGTGGAGCATCCACCGCAAGCCGCCGGCCTTCGACGAGCTCGAGGGCAAGACCGAGATCCTCGAGACCGGCATCAAGGTCATCGACCTGCTGACCCCGTACGTCAAGGGCGGCAAGATCGGTCTGTTCGGTGGTGCGGGCGTCGGCAAGACCGTCCTCATCCAGGAGATGATCACGCGTATCGCGCGTGAGTTCTCCGGCACCTCGGTGTTCGCCGGCGTCGGTGAGCGCACCCGTGAGGGCACCGACCTCCACCTCGAGATGGAGGAGATGGGCGTTCTCCAGGACACCGCGTTGGTGTTCGGTCAGATGGACGAGCCGCCGGGCACGCGTATGCGCGTGGCGCTGTCGGCGCTGACCATGGCGGAGTACTTCCGCGATGTGAAGCACCAGGACGTGCTGCTCTTCATCGACAACATCTTCCGCTTCACGCAGGCGGGCTCGGAGGTCTCGACCCTCCTCGGCCGTATGCCGTCCGCGGTGGGTTACCAGCCGACCCTGGCCGACGAGATGGGTGAGCTCCAGGAGCGCATCACCTCGACCAAGGGCCGTTCGATCACCTCGCTGCAGGCGATCTACGTCCCCGCCGACGACTACACCGACCCGGCACCGGCCACGACGTTCGCGCACCTCGACGCGACCACCGAGCTCTCGCGTCCGATCTCGCAGCTGGGTATCTACCCCGCCGTGGACCCGCTGACCTCGACCTCGCGCATCCTCGAGGCGTCGATCGTCGGCGACGAGCACTTCCGCGTCGCCAACGAGGTCAAGCGCATCCTGCAGAAGTACAAGGAACTGCAGGACATCATCGCCATCCTCGGTATGGACGAGCTCTCCGAAGAGGACAAGGTCACGGTGCAGCGTGCGCGCCGTATCCAGAAGTTCCTCGGCCAGAACTTCCTCGTCGCCGAGAAGTTCACCGGCCAGAAGGGCTCGGTCGTCCCGCTCGCCGACACCATCGAGGCCTTCGACCGTGTCGCCAAGGGCGAGTTCGACCACCTGCCCGAGCAGGCGTTCAACAGCTGCGGTGGACTCGACGACGTGGAGGCCGCCGCCGCCAAGATCAGCGGAAAGTAGCGGTTCGCCATGGCTGAGAAGTCCTTCCACGTCGAGGTTGTCTCCGCGGATTCGAGCCTGTACTCGGGAGAGGCCACGTTCGTGATCGCGCAGACCACCGTCGGTGAGCTGGGTGTCCTGGCCAACCACGAGCCGCTCCTGGGCCAGTTGGTCCCGGGTGGTTTCGTGGTCATCGTCGAGGAGAACGGCAACCGTCGTGCGGCAGCGGTCGAGGGCGGGTTCCTCTCCGTCACCGGCGAGGCCGTCACGGTGCTGGCGGAGTCGGCCGACTGGGCCGACGACGTCGACGTCAACGCGGAGAAGACCGCGCTCGACGAGGCGGAGCCGGATTCGCCCGAGTACCACCGTGCTCACGCGCGTCTGACTGCGGCACAACACCTTTCCCGGTAGAGCGAGCCGCGCGAGCGGTTCGGGTCAACGACCGACCTCGGCCGGCCATCGGAATTCTCCGATGGCCTGCCGAGGTCGTTTGGCGTCTCATGTGCACGTTCTGGCATGCTTGTTCCACAGCCCCCTGTCCCGCGTGTATGCAGCCCAAGCCGTCTGGAGCCCTACCGGGTTCGACGCTTCGCCTATCCGCGGTGACTGCACGAAGGAGTAGGTGATGTCGCTGGCGGTCGTGATGCTCAGTGTGCTGCTGGCGGTGGCGCTCCTGTTGTGTGGCTTCCTGGCGCTGCGTCTGGCGCAACTCCGACGCGCGGGTACTCCGGTCCTGCTGCGCACGGTGCCGGCCGGCGTCGACCAGGGATGGCGTCACGGCACCGTGCACTACAGCGACGACTCTCTGCGCTACTACCGGCTCACGTCGCTGAAACCGGGGCCGAACGTGACGTTCGCACGACAGGGCATGGAGATCTCCGGTCGTCGCGCCCCCGAGGGCACCGAGACGGATATCCTCGACGGCATGCTCATCCTGCAGGTGCAGACCGCCGGCCGCGCCGAGGACGACTACGAACTGGCGATGGGCCCGGGTGCGGTGACCGCGTTCCAGTCCTGGCTCGAATCCCGGCAGTCCGCGAGATCGCAGCGGCGCCGCAGCGCCTAGGATTCCGGCCGCGCCGGGGGACGTTGCCGGTTGCCGCCCGGAACCCACTTGACGTCGCCGGGCGAGTTCGCGCCCTGCTGGTCGCCTCCCGCGGCGGGGCGAGTGCGGTTCGCCACCCGCGACAGGATGAACAGCAGATCCGACAACCGGTTCAGGTATTTCGCGGGCAGCAGGCTGGTGTCGTCGGGGTGGGCGGCGACCGCGGCCCACGCCGAGCGCTCGGCCCGTCTGGTCACCGTACGTGCCTGATGCAGCAGGGCAGCCAGCGGTGTGCCGCCCGGCAGGATGAACGAGTCCAGTGCGGGCAGATCGACACCGAAGGAGTCGCACCAGCGCTCGAGGGCATCGATGTAATCCTGCGCGATGCGCAGCGGTGGGTACTCGGGGTCGTCGACGACCGGCGTGGAGAGGTCGGCGCCGGCGTCGAAGAGGTCGTTCTGGACGGTCGTGAGCACTTCCCGGAGGTCGTCGGGGACGTCACCCCCGAGTGCCAGGGCGAGACCGATGACGGCGTTCGCCTCGTCACAGTCGGCGTAGGCGACGACACGCGGATCGGTTTTGGGCACCCGGGAGAAGTCGCTCAGCCCGGTGGAGCCGTCGTCGCCCGTTCGGGTGTAGATCCTCGTCAGGTGTACCGCCATGCGTCGAATGTACTGCGCCGGACCCACGGGATCGGACGCACGGTCGGAGGACGTACTGGCCGGTGGGCCGGTGACCCCGGACGGTTAAGGTGGCAGTCGTGAGCGATCGGTTTCTGGTGTCCGGGGGAGCGCGTCTGTCCGGCGAGGTGGCAGTGGGCGGCGCGAAGAACAGCGTCCTGAAACTGATGGCCGCCGCACTCCTCGCCGAGGGGACGACCGTGCTGACCAACGCACCCGAGATCGCCGACGTCCCGTTGATGGCCGACGTACTCCGCGGTCTGGGTGCGGTCGTCGACATGGACGGCGAGACGGTGTCGATCACCGCCCCGGCGGAACCGAAGTTCCACGCCGACTTCGCGGCCGTCCGGCAGTTCCGCGCCTCGGTCTGCGTTCTCGGTCCGCTGATGGCGCGCTGCCATCGAGCCGTCGTCGCGCTGCCCGGCGGCGACGCGATCGGGTCGCGGCCACTCGACATGCACCAGGCGGGTCTGCGCGCGCTGGGCGCCACCAGCTCCATCGAACACGGTTGTGTGGTCGCCGAAGCCGACAGGCTGATCGGCGCACCGATCGCGTTGGAGTTCCCCTCGGTGGGGGCGACCGAGAACATCCTGATGGCGGCCGTGCTGGCCGAGGGGCAGACCACCATCGACAACGCCGCGCGCGAGCCGGAGATCGTCGACCTCTGCGTGATGCTGCAGCAAATGGGCGCACGGATCGACGGAGCCGGAACGTCGACGCTGACCGTGGTCGGCGTCGACCGGCTGCAGCCGACCACCCATCGGGTCGTCGGGGACCGCATCGTCGGGGCCACCTGGGGGATCGCGGCCGCGATGACGCGCGGTGACGTGACCGTCCGGGGCGTGAAACCCCAACACCTGCAACTGGTCCTGAACAAACTGGTGGACACCGGAGCCGTGGTCGACACCTTCGACGACGGCTTCCGGGTCCGGCACGACCGTCGTCCGACCGCCGTCAACGTCTCCACGCTGCCGTTCCCCGGCTTTCCCACCGATCTGCAGCCGATGGCCATCGGTCTCGCGTCCATCTCCGACGGTATGTCGGTCATCACCGAGAACGTCTTCGAGGCCCGGTTCCGGTTCGTCGAGGAGATGATCCGTCTGGGTGCCGACGCGCGGACCGACGGTCACCACGCGGTCATCCGCGGGATCTACCGCCTCTCGAGTGCGCCGGTCTGGTGCTCGGACATCCGCGCGGGAGCCGGCCTCGTACTGGCCGGACTCGTCGCCGACGGCGTGACCGAGGTGCACGACGTCGAGCACATCGACCGGGGTTATCCGCATTTCGTGGAGATCCTGCGCAGTCTCGGGGGCGAGATCGAGCGCGTGCGCGACTGAACCTGTCCGATCGGGCAGGTACCGACCCGTCCCTGCGGGTGCACTGTGGTCGAGTACGGGCAGGACCCCTTGTCCCGGTTGTGATCTGGGCGACATTCTCGTTGTGACAGACCCAACCGTCACAAGGAGTTCACCACCATGGCCATTGAGCTGAACCAGATCTGGGACTTCCCGATCAAGGAGTTCCACCCGTTCCCGAAGGCGAAACTGGGTGTCGGCGCACACGACATGCTCGGTGTGGAGGCCAAGGACCTGGGCATGACCCGCGCGCTGCTGATGACCACGGGACTGCGCGGCTCCGGCATCATCGAGGAGCTCATCGGCAAGATCGAGTACCAGGGCGTCGACGTGGTGCTCTACGACCAGGTGGAGTCCAACCCCAAGGACTACAACTGCATGGACGCCGCAGCTCTCTACCAGTCGGAGAAGTGCGACGGCATCATCTCGGTGGGCGGCGGCTCCAGTCACGACGCCGCCAAGGGCGCGCGGATGGTCATCGCCCACGACGGTCGCAACATCAACGAGTTCGAAGGCTTCTCCAAGGCGACCAACAAGGAGAACCCGAAGCACATCGCGGTCTCGACGACGGCCGGCACGGGGTCGGAGACCTCCTGGGCCTACGTCATCACCGACACGTCGGACATGAACAAGCCGCACAAGTGGGTGGCCTTCGACGACACCTGTCTCGTCGATCTCGCCATGGACGACCCGCTGCTGTACTACACGTGCCCCGAGCACTTCACCGCGTTCTGCGGCTTCGACGTGCTCGCCCACGCCAGCGAGCCCTACGTGTCGCGTCTGGACTTCGCGCCCTCGCTGGGCAATGCCAAGTACTCGATCGAGCTGATCCGCGACCATCTGCGTACCGCGGTGTACGACCCGCGCAATCTCGAAGCCCGAACCGGCATGATGCATGCCCAGTACATCGCCGCACAGGCCTTCAACTCCGGTGGTCTCGGACTCGTGCACTCGCTGTCGCACGCGGTGAGCGCGTTCTACGACAGCCATCACGGCCTGAACAACGCGATCGCCCTGCCCCGCGTGTGGGAGTACAACCTCCCGGCCCGTTTCGAGCGCTACGCCGAGATCGCGGCCCTGCTCGGTGTCGACACGTCGAAGATGACCACGGTCCAGGCCGCCGACGCCGCCGTCGAGGAGGCCATCCGGCTGTCCAAGGACCTCGGCATCCCGGACAACTTCGGTCAGTTGTCGACGAGCAGCTACGACAAGAACCGGATGAACACCGGCAAGTACGAGGGTCGTGGCGAGACCATGGACACCTCCGACAAGCAGATCCGCGCGATCGCCGAGCACATGATGGACGACTGGTGCACGCCGGGCAATCCGCGGGAGAGCACCGTCGAATCGCTGATCCCGATGGTGGCGCACGCCTTCACCGGCAGCTACTGACGCGCGCCCGCCTGCACCCTGATCCGAGATCCCCACCTGTACCGAGAACCGTAGGCCGACAAGGAGTCCGACATCCGATGACGCACGTGTGCGCACCCAGGGCAGCAACCGAGGACAGCACCCCGGACAGCCGTTCCTTCCCTTCGGTGGAGGAGCTGACCGATGCCCTGGGCGGGCAGGGGTACCTGATCGGTCCGGAACTGGCGGTCGTCGTCCATCTCGCGACGCTCCTCGACCGGCCCCTCCTGCTGGAGGGGCCGGCCGGGGTCGGCAAGACGGAGCTGGCGAAAGCGCTGGCGGCGGCATCGGGTCGCGAGCTCGTCCGGCTGCAGTGCTACGAGGGTCTCGACGAGTCGCGCGCCCTCTACGAATGGGACTACGCACGACAGCTTCTCCACGTGCAGATGCTGCGGGACCGGATCAGTGCCGAGCTCGCCGCCGAGACGACCCTCTCGGCCGCGAGTTCGGCACTGGCGCGCGCCGAGGTCGGCGTCTACACCGAGGACTTCCTGGTCGCGCGACCACTCCTGGCGGCCATCACGTCGTCGTCGCCGACTGTCCTCCTCGTCGACGAGATCGACCGCACCGACGAGGCGATGGAGGCGGTCATGCTCGAGGTCCTCGCCGAGCGCCAGGTGACGGTCCCCGAACTGGGGACGTTCGCGGCTCGATCGTCGCCGTGGGTCATCCTGACCTCCAACGACACCCGTGAACTCTCGCCGGCGCTCAAGCGTCGTTGCCTGCACTTCCAGGTCGACTATCCGGATCCGCAGACCGAACGCGACATCGTCGCGGTCCGCGCACCCGACGTCGAGGAGACTGTCATCGGTGAGGTGGTCGACCTCGCGCGTCGCCTCCGGGACCTCCCATTGCGCAAGAGCCCGTCCATCGCCGAGGTGATCGACGCCGCACGGGCCGCCTCCTATCTCCGAAGCCGGGACGGGCAGCCGGGCACGCCGATCGACGCGCACCATCACGGTGCGCTGCTGGCTCTGCTCGTGAAATTCGGATCCGACGGCGAGATCGCCCGGCGCGCACTGTCCGCCGAGTCCGACGCCGGGGGCTCGCGGGCGACCGGATCGCCGATCGGGGTCGACGGGACGACGCCCGGCGGGTCGGTGACCGCGCGCGCGTTCGGTGCCGGACGGGCCCGCAGCGCGGGTGCCCGACCGGGCCGGTGAACTCCATGGCGGTGACCTCCATGCCGGTTGCCACGTCGAGGTGCGCAGACCCGCTCGATCTGCTCGCCGTCGCGTTCGGGCGGGTCCTGCGGAGCTCCGGCGTCGCGGCCTCGCCGGCCGAGGTGATCGAGATCCGCCGCACCCTGGCGATGGTCGGGGCCGCCGAACCGGCTGTCCTCCGCGCGGCACTGCAGAGTGTCTGCGTCAAATACGGTCATGAGACAGCAGGTTTCGCGCGGGCGTTCGAGCTGTTCTTCCTCGGCGCCGAACCCGATCCGGCGGACGGGGACGACCTTCCCCGGGCGCGCGGGGTCGCGGCGGAACTGCCCGATGACGTCGTCTGGGACGAGGAGTTCGAGGGTGCTGCCCGGCAGATCGGTGCCGACGAGCACACCGACGAGATCGGCGACCTGATGGCGGACGATCCCGATGCCGGGCACCGCGACGCCGAGAGCGCTCACCGTGAGGAGAACGACTTCAGCGTCTCGGCCGGAGCCGAGCAGCTCGGTGTCGACCCGGATGGCGGAACGACCGGCGGGGGAGTGACGTACACCGTCGAGGTCGACACCGCCGACTCGTCGACGGTAGGCGAACTGACCGGACCTGCGGCCCGGGTCTCGAGCCGGCCACTCGGGCTGGCCGGTGCCTCGGCCATCCTGGCCGCTCTCGACGCCTACGATCCGCGCAAGGCCTACGGTGTCGACGGCACCGACGATCTCGGCGACGTCCGGAGGACCGAACTGGAACGTGCACTCGGTGCTTTCGTGGACGCGCTGGTCGCGCGGCTGGACGCCGGCGCCGTCGAGGCGGTGTCAGGCGTCGACCGTCCGGCCGAGGCCTACGTCGACCAGGCCGAGATCGACCGTGCATGTCACCGGCTGATCCAGCGCATGCGGGGCGCGCCGCGGCGCGTTGTCCGCCCGGTCGACCGCGGGGCCCTCGACATCCGGGCGACGATGCGCGCGGCGGTCGCGACCGACGGCGTGCCCGCCGAACTGTGGCGTCGTCGCAGGCGGCCCGGTCCGGTCCGGATGCTGGTCCTCGTCGACGTCTCGCTCTCGGTCCGTCCGGTCACCGGGTTCATCCTGCGTCTCGCACAGACATTGCACCGGTTCGGCGACCGTTGTGAGGTCATCGCATTCGTCGATCGGCCGGTGCGTGTCACGACCGCCCTGCGGACCGCGGCGGCCGGCTCGGCACTCGCGGCGGTGCTCGCCGCAGACGGCCTCGACCTCGCCGCGACCAGCGACTACGGGCGCATGTTCGGCGAGTTGCTGGGCGAGTTCGGCGACCTCATCGGCAGGCGGACATCGGTGCTCGTCGTCGGGGACGCGCGTAGCAACGGACTCGACCCGCGTGTCGACCTGGTCGCCGAGGTGGGTCGCCGATCTCACCGGATCGCCTGGATCACACCGGAACCCGAACGCTACTGGGCGCAGTCCGGATGTGCGATGGCCGACTACGCCGACCATTGCAGCGGCGTCGTCAGTGTGCGTGACGGCGCCGAGATGCTCGCGCGCTGCGACGAGTTGGGTGCGGCGCTCAGATGACGTGGGTAGCGTCGGGGTACCGGTGAGCCGGGCGGTCGGGGCGGACGGATGGGAGGCAGGTCGGATGCTGGGTGACGCGCGCCGGCGGACATCGGGCCAGGTCGCCAAGTTCCACACGCCGGAGATCGTTCTCGGACCGGGGGCCTTCGGCGAGGTGCCGGTGGCGACGGCGGGACTCGGGATGCGCCGGCCGTTCGTGGTCAGCGACCGGTGTCTGGAACGCACGCCGTGGTACGCACAGCTCATCGCCGGGCTGCGGGCCGGCGGCCTCGATGCGTCGTCGTACCTGGATGTGTCGCCCAACCCACGGTCCGGCGAGGTCGCGGCCGCGTTCCTCGCCTACAAGGCGCACGACGCCGACGGCCTCGTCGCCCTGGGCGGCGGCTCGGTGATCGACGCGGCCAAAGGGGTTGCCGTACTGGCCGCCAACGGCGGTCACATCCTGGAATACGAGGGGATCGACCGCGCCCGGCGGCCGCTTCCGCCGCTCATCGCGGTGCCGACGACGGCCGGCAGCGGCGCGGACGTCTCCCAGTTCTGCATCATCAACGACGCCGACCGTCGTACGAAGGTGACCATCATCGGGCGATCACTCGTGCCGGACGTGACCGTGAGCGACCCGACCCTGCTGATGACCGCGCCCGCCGAGGTCACCGCGCAGGTGGGCATGGATGTGCTGACCCACTGCGTCGAGGCCTACGTCTCGCTCGCGCACGGGCGGCTCACGGATTCGCTTGCGCTGGAATCCATCCGCGGGGTGTGGACGCATCTCGAGCGTCTCGTCGACGATCCGCGGGACCGGGTGGCGGCCGAGGAGATGTCACTGGCCGCGCTGCGCGCCGGGATGGCTTTCACCAATGCGATCCTCGGCGCGACCCACGCGATGAGTCACCCGGTCGGCGGACACTGCGACGCACCCCACGGTGCGATCAACGCGGTCCTGCTGCCGCATGTGATCCGCTACAACGCCCACGTGTGTGCCGACGGTTTCGTCGACCTGGCCGGCGCCATCGGGGTCGAGACCTCCGGCGACGCCCGGACCGTCGCGGACCGGCTCGCCGATGCCATCGCCGCCCTCGGTGCCCGGGTGGGGATGCCCGCGTCGCTCGAACCGCTGGGCGTCCGCACCGCCGACCTCGACCGCCTCACCACCCACGCGCTGGCGGACTCGTGCATGACCACCAACCCGCGGCGACCGCAGGCCGCGGGCATCCGGGATCTCTACGCCGAAGCACTCTGATGACCGGTCCGTCGCCCGAGCGAAGCGCGCTCCCCGAACAGGCCGACCTCGACAGCCTGGTCGGCCTCCGCAGTGTCAAGGGCAGTCACTATGCGGCGCTGCGCGGGGTCGAGGCGCGGTTGAGTCGCGTGGTCGGGGCACTCGAGCGGATCTCGCGCGCTCTCGTCCGTACCGCCGAGGGGCCCGAGGCACTCGTCATCGCGGTTGTCGAGGCTGCGCGGGACCATCTGGGCGCGGACTGGGTCGTCTTCGCGCTGGCAGATGGACGGCTGGAGCAATCGGCCCCGCGCCACCTGATCAGCGCGGGAAGTGGCCGGCTGTACGCCTTCGAGGGCTCCGAGCGGGCCGACGCGCCCGACGACCTGCCCGACGAGGTCCTCAATCGGCTCAACGACATCCTGCGCGGACACGAGACCGTCCTGCACGGCGCGATCCTGCAGGAGGACCACGTCCACGTCCCGGTCGAACTCGACGGCAACGTCGTCGGGGGGCTCTCGGCCTGGACACCGGTAGGCCGCATGGTCGACCCGACCGACCTCGTCGTCCTGCGCATCCTGGCCAGTCAGGCGATCGTCGCGCTGCTCAACGCGGAGTTGTTCTCCGAGACAGACAGGCACGCAATCGAACTGGCGAAGCGCAACACCGAGCTCGAACGAACCCAGCGGGAGCTGTCGGCCGCGATGCGTGCGACCGTGCTCAACGAGGAGCGCGCACGGATCGCCCGGGAACTCCACGACTCGGTCACCCAGTCGGTGCTGTCGGCGGGCGTGCAGATCGAACTGTGCCGCGACCTCGTCGAGGGCCCCGCACTCAACCGCCTGGAGATGGCCGGCCGGCTGACCAAGGAAGCCGTCGAACAGCTGCGGTCGTTCATCTACGCGCTCAACAACGCGACGAACGCACCGTCGCCGAGCGTGCGCGACGTCCTGACCGAACTGTGCTCGCTGCACATGCCACCGGACCTGACGACGGCTGTCCATGTGCGGGGCCGGGCGCGGGATCTGACCGACGAAGTCCAGCACGCCCTGCTGCGGATCGCCGGCGAGGCCCTGTTCAACGCCGCTGTGCACGCCCGCGCCGACCAGGTCACGGTGACTCTCACCTACTCCGCGGACACGGTCGCACTGTCGGTCGACGACGACGGTGTGGGCGATCCCGAGCATCTGCGCCGGGTGATGCGCACCGCCTCGCTCGGCGATCTCACCGCCGGACGGCACCGCGGCCTGGCGAACATGTCGTATCGCGCCGCCGAGCTGGGGGGCGAACTGCGGATCCGACGGTCGCGGATCGGCGGCATCCGGGTCGCGGTGGCGCTGCCGGTCGGCTCGACGAACACCGCCATCGCCGACGATCCGCTCGGAATCAAGGAGTTCGATTGAGTGACAACGACATCAGACGTCCCATCCGGACGCTTCTGGTCGACGACCACGCTCTGCTGCGGCAGGGCATGCGGTCGCTGCTGGAACGCGAGGACGTCGTCGAGGTGGTCGGCGAGGCGGGGACGGCCGACGCCGCGCTCGCCGAGGTGAACGCGCGACGTCCCGACGTGGTGGTGGTCGACCTCAAGCTGTCCGCCGGCACCGAGTACGAGGGATTACGTCTCATCAAGGAGATCGCGCAGCGCCACCCGGAGGTCGCGGCGCTGGTGCTCACCACGTTTCTCGACGACGACCTCGTGGTGCGCGCCGTGCGGGCAGGTGCCCGGGGATACGTGGTCAAGGACGTCGACACGACCGAACTCGTGCGCGCGATCCAGGCGGTGTCGGGTGGCGGGAGCGCGTTCGACCCGCGCAGTGCGGCCGTGGTGTTGCGTGCGGTGTCAGGTGAGAACGAGACGTCCGAGGCACTCAGTGATCGGGAACGCGAGGTGTTGCGACTCCTCGCGGACGGACTGTCCAACAAGCGTATCGGCGAGACGCTCTACATCTCGGAATCGACCGTGAAGTTCCACATTCGCAACATCATTCGCAAACTCGGGGTGTCGAAGCGGACCGACGCGGTCTACATCGCCAGCAAGCGCGGGCTCATCTGAGACCTCGTCTTGGCATTTCTGGGCTCAGCATTAGGGGCTCAGGGTTCGGGCGTGAGAATCAGCCAGCCGCCGTGGTCGACGAGGATCTCGGCACCGGCGTGTGGCACCGATCGTGCCCAGTCGTACAGGTCGTCTTCGGTGAGCCGCACGAGGTGGCCGAAGTGCGGGCTCGGTTTGTCCTCGAACGGCACCCCGACGACCACGCGCTTTCGCGCGACCCGGAGCGCCTCGCCGAGGGCGGTGCGTGCGCCGGCAGGGTCGAGGTGCTCGAGGAGATGGATGAGGGTGACGGTGTCCGCCGAGTCGTCGGCGTAGGGGAGTGCGGTCGCGTTCCCCACAGTTGCGACGACGGGGAGTCCGACTCGGCGTGCGGCCAGGGAGAGCAACGACACCGCACCCGGCGAGATGTCGCAGGCCGAGACCTCGAGGCCGTCCAGCGCGCAGGCGAGGGCGAAGAATCCGAAGCAGGACCCCACCTCCAGCACACTCCGGCCCGCGATCAGACTGCGTGCCCGCCGGTGGACCGGCGCGAATGCGCAAGCGCCCGTGCTCAGTTCGCGAAGAGAATTGTCATAGAAGGCCGACCAGGCATCCGCGGGCGTGTCCGCCGCGGTGCGGATGATGCCCGTCGCCGCGGACTCGAACTGCGCCTGGCCGGCCAACACCCCGGCCTCGACGAGCGCGACGAGACCGTCGACGACGACCGCATCGGAGATGCTCCGTTCGTCGAAGGGATGCGCGATGAGCAGGGCGCCTGACTGTCGACGCCAGGAGAGGAGCCCACAACGTGTGAAACCCGATGGAACAAGCGGGGATCGGAGCGCCCGCGGTGCGAACGGGAGTGCCGGCGATGGTTCGACAGGCGCGCTCGTCGAGGTCGTTGCCAGATCGGTCGCGGTCATGGATCGACCGTAGGAGCGTCCTGACCTGCGCATAACTGGCCGACTGGGGATGGTGACCTGTCCGAAAGGGTGGTTTGCGACGCACGTCACATCGGTGTGATTCGCGGAAATCTGCGCGCTTCAGAGCTTTTCGGTACCGTCGGGTGAGCGATGACCTGCGGATATGGCAGCACCATCGCGCGTCGAACAGGGGATTTGACCCTGGCGGTCCCGTTGCGTAACTTTCTTCAAGTCAGCGCGCCACGGCGCCG
>NZ_LIYC01000049.1:0-31364 GCF_001418765.1 Gordonia sp. HS-NH1 | reverse complement strand
CCTCCACCGATCGGGGGACACCGGCCGATGTGGACGAGAAACGATAGGGACGAGACACGAGGTGCGTCGAGTTCGGGGAGTGGCAACCCACATGGGCACTACCATCGAGGAATGTCGAACGCCGACGCCTCCCCACCGCCCCGCCCGCGCGTCGCCGTCACACCGATGCGCCCGCAACGGCCGGTCGGACGCGCCTCCGCCATCCGGTACGTGATTCTCGGCTGGCTGATCTCGCTGGCCCTGGTGGTGGTGACTGTCGGACTGACACTGCTGTCCCTCAACGACATTCGGGCCACCCTGGCCGCAGACCTGGTTCGGGCCAATCCGGACAGCGGAACCGACGCCGCACGCGCTGTCGACATCTCGCTGATGGTCGGCGCGGTCATCGCCGGGATCGTGGTGGTCCTGGGCCTGTACGGATCTGCCCGGCTCTGGGACAGCCGACGGTCCGGTCGGACCATCCTCACCGTCGGGGCAGTCGTCGCCGTGGCCGGCGCGGGGGCGTTTCACCTCACGGTGAGTCCGTCCGCGACCGCTCTCGCCGATGTAGGATTTCCGGTTCTCGCACAATGGATTCCGGCGGCCGCGGCACTCGTCGCGGTGATCGCCACCGGGTTCTCCTACAGCCGGTCGGTCACGGCATCCCTGCGCTGAACCCGCCGTTGCCGCCGGCCTGGACGGCCGCGCCCAGTTGCGCGACGATGCCCTCCGCGCTGCGCACCGCCACCTGACACGCCGACGCCGAGGACGGCGGTAGGAGCGGGTGGCCGGCACGTGCCCGCCAGACACGCGCGGAGTCGATGGCGGCGTCTCGCAGCGTGTACACATCGGCGGTCGGTGGCAGCCCGAGCCGGGCCGCGGGGTCGATACCCGAACCGCCGATGAGTCGGGTGACCTCGGCGGTCTGGTCGGGGGGCAGGTCGACGCCACCGGCCCGGATGGTGCTGAGCAGGCGCAATTCGCGGAACCCGTGCACGTCGGCGAGTTCCCGACGGACCGAGGCGCGGACGTCGCGGGCTCCCGCCGACGGTGACGCGGCCAGCAGATGATCCATCGTCACCAGAGCGGAATGGGATTTGAGCTGGTCCGCGCGCTGTCCGAACTGGGTGTCGATGATGGCACCCAACTCGGAGAGTCCGCTGCGCTCGACGAGCTCGGCGGCCAGCGCTGACGACGAGGTGGCGCCGAAGCGGATGAGCGTGACCGCCATCCGGATCCCGAAGGCGCCGAAGCGTTCGGCCAGCGAACGACGCAGGTCCGCCGGGATGTCGGGCAGGATGTCGGGCCGGGAGAACCTGTCCATGGTCAGCAATGCCGCCTCGAGGTCGGGTCCCGGGGTCGACGCCAGCTGTGCCAGCGCGCGGAACTCGACCTCCCGCATCGTGCGGGCGGCGAGGGCCAGGAGTCCCGCGACCGGGACGACCGCCTGGCAGAGCCCGGTGCGTTCGAGCTCACCGGCGAACCGCCCGGCGATCTGATGGGCCGAGATCATCGCGTCCATCCGGCCCGCGCCGAGTTCGTCGGCCCGGGAGACGACGCCGATCACGCCGAGCGGACCCGACGAGCCGCCGATGGCGGACCCGATACGACGCAGCATCGTCGTGTCGGTGGCGGTCAGTGAACGCAGGAGGTAGACGACGGCGTCGACGCCGGACAGGCCGTCGTCGGGGGTGAGGAGCCGAAGCGTGGACGCGGACAGCTCGGTCGAGAGCGACGCCGTGCCCGGGGTGTCGACGATGGTCGTCGACTGCAGCGCCCGTGCCGGCCATTCGACGTCCAGGTGGTCGACGCGTTCGGCGGTGAGGCGCCCGAAATCGAAGCCGAGCCGGCCGTCGATCCGGGTGACCGGGATGCCGACCGCGCGGCCGTCGTCGACGTGGGCGGTGACCGACGGCGACCGGCCGTTGCGGTACCAGGTGACGACCCGCGTGCACTCGGTGGCATCGGTGGGGGCGATGTCCTGTCCGACAAGGGCATTCAGCAGAGTCGACTTCCCCGCCTTGAGCGAGCCGGCCAGCGCGACCCGCACCGGCTGGTACAACCGGTGTGCGCACACGTCGAGTTCGGCCTGTGCACGCGGGTCGTCGGCGAGGGCGGTGCGGGTGGCCTCGAGAAGTGCTCGGACGCGGGCGATGTCGGTCATCGGCGGGGGAGCTCCGTGGCGGGGTCGTCGGGGTCGAGGTGATCGGCGGCCTTGCGCAGGGCGGCCACCGCGGTGAGCCGGGACTCGAGTTCGGCGACCCGCCCGGATCGCTCCGAATCGGCGAGGGTCGCGGCAGACTGTGCGGCACTGAGGGATTCCGAGATCGACCGGGCGGTCTGTTCGGCCACCGAGCTGAAGTGGTCGCGGAGGACCCGCTGGATGACCCGCAACCGGTCGCGGGACTCCTTGCCGACCTGGAAACTGACGTCGTCGGTGAACGAGCGGACGGCGACCTTCGCCTTGGCGCGGCGCTCGAGAACCTTGGCCTCCTTGTCGTCCCGGTAGGCCTTGGTGCCGAGCAGCAACCCGGCGCCGACGGACACCGGGTTGATCAGCGCCATGCCGACCATCGTCGAGATGAGCCCGAACATCAGCACACCGCCGTACGAGCCGCGCATGCCGATCAGCAGCTTCTGGGCGACACCGACTCTGCCGCTGTCGAGTTCGGCGAGTTCGGCGACGGAGTCGAGAACGCCGGTGAGGTCCGCGACGTCGATGTCGGGGAGCGAGTTCTGACCGGCGGCCGCGAAGTGGTCGGCGACTCTCTCGGCGAGCCACACCGACCGCTCGTGCGCCCAGACGAAGTTGTCGCCGACGACCGCCGCGGTCTGGTCGGCCAGCCAGTCGCTCAACTGTTCCCAGTCGACCCCCGGATCGCCCTCGTCGATCGCCCGTTCGGCTTCCCGGGTCACCGCGCGGAGACGGTCCCGCAGGTCGTGGTCGATGTCGGCGGCGAGGTCGGCGATCCCGTCGGCCAGCGTCTGTTGCCACTGGGCGGACTGCCGGCGCATGGCCTCGGCGTCGGACTTGGCCTCCCGGAGTGCTCCGACGGCGCGGCCGGCGGTCTCCGGATCACGCAGGGCGGCGAGCTCGCTGCTCAGCGTGAGGGCGAGATGTTCACTGACGACGCGCAGGTCGGTGGCGACGGTGGTGCGGGTCGCCTGCCGGGCGGTCGCCACCACGCGCTCGCGCAGGTAGCGGTACAGCTCGAGGAATCCGGCCTCCGCATTGAGTTTCTCGTCGCCGAGGCGCAGCGCGTGCGTACGGAGCACAGACGACACCGGGAGCAGCGGGATGTCGAGGCCCGCGGTCTGCAGATGCGCCCGGTCGGCGTCGACGATGGCCCGCCAGTGCGGATACAGGTCGGTTTTCGTGATCAGGCACGCGATCGTCGGGCACAGTCCGGCCACCTGCTGGAGGAACGACATCTCCGGTGCGGTGAACTCCTGGCTGGCATCGGACACCACGAGCACTGCGTCGGCCGCCGCGACCATGCCCAATGTTGCTGCGGCATACGGGTGCCCGTGGCCGCCGACGCCGGGGGTGTCCACGAGGACCAGGCCGTCGGCCAGCAGCGGGCCGGGTGCCTCGATCTCGAGGCGAAGTACCTCGCGGCCTCCGGCGAGCGGGGAGTCGGGGGTGATGCCGGCGATGGCGTCCATCGGCACCGGGATGCGGTTGTCTGTCGACGGGCCGTCGACGATCAGATGAGCCGCCGGCTGCGGGGCGTGTGAGATGACGGTCGGGACCGCGGTCGTCTCGTCGTCGCCGACCGAGCACACGTCGAGGTTGAGCAGGGCGTTGACGAAAGAACTCTTGCCCTGTTTGAGCTGACCCACCACGACGATCCGCAGCCGGGGGTCGGTGATCCGGGTGCGCGCGCCGTCGAGCCGGCTGACGAGATCGTTGCGACCGGCCTCCCGGGCCACCTCGGACATCGTGGCCAGCAGGTCGCCGATGGTGCTGGGCGACTGCGTCGTCGCGGGCGGAGACGTCCGGGACGGGACGGCGGCATGTGCTGATCGGGCCGGTGTGGCCGGTGTGGCCGGGGTCGGCGGTGTCCGGGCCGGGGCGGGGTCCTGGGCGTCCCGACCGGCTGCGTGCCGGCCGACTCGAGGCGGTTCGGCGGGTGGAGTCGTCATGGTGTCCTCACGGTAGCGGTGAGTCGGCGCGTCCGGTCGGCATCGGCCGGGCTTTCGCATGTGGCCGGTCGGTGCGACCGCGGTCGGGCCGGTTGAGGGGACGCGGACGAGGACCGCCCCGGGGCCGGCCCACGTCCAGGGTTGCTGGAGCGATGGGCGGTCCCGGGGCGGGTTGCCGACCTGAAGGGGTCAGTCGGCCTCGGGTCCGGCGTCCGGGGTGTCGACGCCGATCCCGGTGTCTGTGTCGCCACCGAGGCCACCGGTCAGGCCTCCGGTGAGGCCCCCGGTCAATCCGCCGGTGAGACCGGCGGTCGTGTCGGCCACGCCGCCGACGGTCGTGTCGAGTGCGCCGCCGAGTCCGGCGTCGGTGTCGGTCGCGCCGCCGAGGTCGAGGCCGCCCTCCGCACCGGCACCGCCACCCGCGTCGACTCCGCCACCGGCGACCGCGCCACCGGTGAGTCCACCGGCCACCCCGCCGACGATGTCCGTCGTCGTGTCGAGGGTGCCGCCGACGGTCGTGTCGAGGGTGCCGCCGATCCCGGTCTCGAGCGAACCCGCGGTCTCGCCGACCGCGTCGACCGCCCCGCCGGCGGTGCCGGAGATCGCGGTGGTCAGCTCCGCGGTGACGTCTGCCGGCAGCTCGGTGTCGAGCGCGCCGCCCAGGCCCAGGTCGCCACCCAGGCCGAGGTCCCCACCCAGTCCGCCGCCGAGGCCGGCGCCGGTGTCGAGACCCAGGGCACCGTCGAGCACCGGACCGGCGGTGGCTCCCAGCGCGGCGTCGCCGATACCGAGTCCGGTTTCCAGGGTGCCGGCGAGTCCGCCCTCCAGGGTGGTGTCCAGTCCAGCGACCAGGTCCGTGCCGGTCTCGGCCACGGTGCCCAGGCCGGCCAGGGTCCCGGCGCCCAGGTTGCCGGTGAGGCTGTCGACGACCGTGCCGCCGAGTGATTCGGTGACCAGGATCGGGCCGCCGACGGTGATGGTGCCCTCGGGGGAGAGGATGAGGCTCGGGTTGATGATCGCCTCGAGTTCACCGGTCAGCGCGCCGCCGAGGCCACCGGTGGCCTCCAGGGTCGAGTCCAGGGTGGCGACGAGGCCGTCGGTGGCCGACAGGTCCACGTCGAGCGCGGTGCTGAGAACGGTGCTGAGGGCCGCGGGGAGGTCGGCTCCGGCCGTCAGCTGGCCGGCGAGCGAACCACCGAGTTCCCCGCTCAACGCGGTCCCGAGGACGGCGCCCAGTGACGCGCCGAGGTCGGCGCCGACATCGCCGCCGGCTGCCAGCACGGCCTCGAGGGTCCCGCTGAGGTCGGCTGCGGTCTCGGTCACCAGGCCGAGTCCTGCGCCGGCGTCGAGAGCGGCGTCCAGCGCCCCACCGAGCTGCGCGATCAGTGCGCCGTCGACACCGAGAGCACCACCCAGATCCGCGGCCAGCAGTTCGCCGAGGTTCAGGCCGGCGCCGGCCGCGGCGTCGAGGATGCCCTCGATGCCGGTGGTCGCGCCCAGCACGCCGCCCAGGGTGGCCCCGAGTCCGGCTGCGAGGTCGCCGCCACCGCCGACGATCGCGCCCAGCTGCGCGGCCAGGTCGGTCGCCAGGCCGCCCTCGAGCAGACCCGTGAGGTCGGCACCGAGAACGCCGCCCAGCTCGAGCGCACCGCCCAGGGCCGCCCCCAGGTCGGCACCCGCGGCAGCACCCAGGACGCCGGAGAGCACCGTGCTCAGCGCGGTGTCGAGGCCTGCGCCGGCCGACAACAGACCGTTGAGTGCGGCACCGAGTTCGGTGCCGAGCCCGCCCACGACCCCGAGGCCGCCGCCGAGTGCGCCCTCGACCGCGCCACCGAGGCCGGCGCCCAGTCCGGCACCGAGACCCAGACCTGCGTCCAGTGCGCCACCGACCCCGGCTCCGAGTGCACCACCGAGACCGAGTCCGGTCTCGAGGGCGCCGCCGAGGCCTGCGGTCAGGTCGGCGGCCAGGCCACCTTCGAGGGCCGCGGCCAGGGTGCCGCCCAGTGCCGCTCCGAGATCAGCAGCAGCCTCGCCACCGACCTCGAGGCCGGCGGCCAGGGCGCCCGCGAGCGTCGTGCCGAGGTCGCCGCCCGCTTCGAGCAGTGCCTCGATGTCGACGATCCCGCCGACTTCGAGAACGGATTCGAGCGCCGCGGCGAGACCGGCCTGAGCGCCGCCGCCGACACCGAGTGCGGCGGTCAAGGCGCCACCGAGCACGGCGTTCGCACCGGCCGCGCCGGTCAGGACCAGGCCGCCGGTCGCTGCTGCAGTCGAGGTCAGGGCGACACCCAGTGCGGTGCCGAGGGACGCGGCGGCCGTACCGCCCGCGGCCAGGGTCGAGCTGAGGGCGCCGCTGAGCGTGGCGCCGAGTTCGCCGGACAGATCGGCGATGGCCTGCGCGTCGAGCAGACCCGACAGCGTCGCGGAGAGGTCGCCGGCGACGTCGAGAGTGGAGGTGAGAGCCGCGGTCAGATCTCCGGACAGCTCGGCACCGAGGCCGAGTGCGCCGGTGAGGACCGCCGAGAGTGCGCCGCCGGCCCCGAGGCCGGCACCGAGCGCGGCCGCGAGGTCGGCACCGAGTGCGCCGCCCGCGCCGATCGTGGCACCGAGCAGACCGCCCAGCGTCGCACCGAAGGAGCCGGCGAGTTCGCCACCCACGCCGAGTGCCGCGGACAGCTGTGCGGCGAGGCCGCCGCCGAGTCCCAGGCCGAGGTCGGCACCTGCGGCGAGGAGCGCGTCGAGCGACGCACCGAGCTGCGCGACCAGAGCGCCTTCGGCGCCGATCGCACCGGCCAGCGATCCGGCGATGACCGGGCCGATGCCCGCGCCGAGCTCGAGTCCGCCGTCGACGATCGTTTCGAGAGCGGCTCCGAGTGCCGCACCGAACTGTGCTGCGATCGCGCCGCCGGCGCCGACACCGGCCGCCAGCGCCGCACCCAGTGCGACGGCCAGCTGGCCGGCGAGGTCGAGGTCACCGAATGCGATACCGCCGAGGTCGAGATCGGCCAGGGACAGACCGGAGAGGTCGATGTCTCCCAGCCCGATGCCTCCGAGGAGGCCGCCGAAGTCGATGTCGCCCAGAGCGATTCCGCCCAGGTCGAGTCCACCCACGCCGAGGCCGCCGAGATCGAGCCCGCCGATGTTCACATCACCGAAGTCGACGTCGCCACCGCCGAGGTTGATGTCGCCGAGGTTCAGGCCGCCCAGACCGATACCGCCGCCGACCACGCCTCCGCCGACCACGCCTCCGCCGACCACGCCTCCGCCGACCACGCCGCCGCCGACTGCGCCGCCGACTGCTCCACCGCCGGCACCGATGATCGCGCCGAGTCCACCGGCGGCTCCGCCGGCCAGACCGGCATCCGCCACCAGCGGGGCCGCCGCGGAGACGTCGGCCGGGGTGATGCCGGTGAGTCCGGCACGGTCGATGGCGGCCTGGGGGTTGCCGCAGTAGGCGTTGAAGGATTCCTCGTCGCGAAGCAGACCGAGGATGAAGTCGAGTACCGCGTTGGTCGGCATGGCGTCGTTCCTTGCGTCGGGGAGATCGGAGTTCGATCCCGTGTCGAGTTCGACCGTATGGACTTCGGCGCGCGACGACATCGGGGTAAATCCCCAGTCCTGTGGCGGAGGGGGGTCTCGTCGGTGGCATAGGGGATCCGACCGGGGATCGGGGCTCGTCCGCCGCACGGGTGGGGGTGTCGGGACTTTCCCCCTAATCTCCGGCCAGGGCTAACACCCGGGGACCGGTACGCGACACACTGGGTGAAGTGCACCGCCGGGGCCGGGGCACGTGACATCGACGGTGAGCTCACGAGATGAGCGACCGTCACCGACCACCGTCTGCAGGTGCGAACAGGAGTGACCGTCATGGCCATCGGGATCGGTGTGAAGATCGGAACCGCGAACAGCGTCGCGGTAGCTGCTTCGAAACAGTCCTGGGAGGGTGCGGTCTCGGTCGAGACCTCCGCTCTGGTCGATGCCGACGACTTCCTCGGACGGGTCGGCGACCCGGTACCGATGCTCGACGAGCACGGACGCACGATCGCGGCCGCCGACATCTACGCCGACGCGGTCGCGGCGCTGATCACCCGGCTCGACCTCGGCGCGGACTCGACGTCGTTCGACGATCTGCACATGAGTGTCGTGTATCCGGACAACTGGACCGATCAAGCCGTCGACGAGGCCCGGGCGGCGCTCGCGGCCCACCCCGACACGGTGCCGGCGGAGTCGACCACCTGGGTGCCCGAATCGCGGGCGATCCTGGCCGCCGCCGAACACGCCGAGGGCGCCTTCGGCGAGGGCACCGTCGTCGTCTGCGATCTCGGCGCCGCCGGCCTCACCGTCTCCGTCCTGGCCACCGGCTCCGACCCGGTCCGCCTCGGCCGGCCCGTGCACCTGGACACCGTGAGCGGCAACGAGTTCGATCGCCTGGTGCTCGCGCACACGCTCCGGGTGACCGGTGCCGACGCCGAGGTCGACTCGGGTCTGGCCGATCTGCAGCGCAGTGATGCGATCCTCGACGACGTCAATCGGTTGCGCGCCGACTGCCGACGGGCCAAGGAGTCGTTGTCGGTCGACACCGACACCGTCGTCGGAGTGCGGATCGGAGCCGTCCACACCGAGGCGCGATTGGTCCGCGACGACATCGAGGATCTGCTCCGCGCGCCCGTCATGGAATCGGTTGCCCTCGTCCGCGAAGCTCTTGCCGCCTCCGCGAGCGGTGTCGACTCCGGAACGGCTGCCGCAGGACTGAAGCCGGCGGGGGTGACAGCGGTTGTCCTCGGTGGCGGCGGTGCCGCGATCCCACTCGTGACCGAGATGCTGTCCTCGACCCTGCGCCTGCCGGTCGTCCTCGACTCCGATCCGGCCTCCGCATCGGCAGCCGGTGGCGCGCTCCTGGCGGGCGCGGCGCTCTCCGCGCAGCGGTCGGCGATCACTCCCGCGGCCGTCGCGACGACCGCATCGATCGTCCCGGCCTCACCCGAAGACCGGCCGCTCCGCGAGATCGTCCCGGCTCCGAGCACTCCGCTGACCGAGCCCGCCCCGCGGTTGTCGCGGCGCAAGCGCGGGACGCTGATCACGCTCGGGGCCGCCGCATTGGCCCTGGTCACGGCCACCGGACTCTCCGTCGGTACCGGACTCGTAGGCTCCGTCGGCGAGGCCACACCCCCACCAGCGGGTGCGGCGACCACGACGGCCAGCTCGACGCAGAACCCCGGCGGCGGCCGGAACACCACCGTGGCGGGTGCACGGCCCGGCACCACTGCGGCGCCGGCGACCGATGCCGGCACCCGGGCTCCCGGCGCCGGAACCGGCACACCGGGACGGGCCGCCACCAACGCGCCGACGGGTGGCGCGCCTGCCCCCGGAACCACCCCCGGGCGTCAGGCTCCGGCGCCGGCACCCGCGCCGGCACCTGCTGTGCCGTCGGTCCCGTCGGCACCGGGCGGCCCGCCGGCGCCCAGCCAGCCCGAGCCGGAACTCCCCGAGCCCGGCACCGGTGGCAACACCGGCGGCGGCGGGACGGCCGGCGAGGTCCTGGAGGTGCCCGGCCGGGTCCTCGACGGCACCGGTCGGATCGTGTGCGGCGTGACCGGCGTCGTCGGCGTCGACTGCTGAGCCCGTTGACTCCCGGTCTGGTGTGGACTGTTCGATGACGCCGACGACATCGGTCTCGACGATCGGCGACCGACCGGACCCCTCGCCCCCCGTGTCGCGCACCACGTCGTGGGTGACGAGCATCGTCGACCGTGCGCACCGGGGCCATCCGCTGTGTGCCGTCGCCGTCGGCACCCCGGGCAGCGGCCGGTCGGCGCTGCTGGGCGCCGTGCACGAGCAGCTTCGGCGGCGGGGCCTGCCGGTGAGTGTCGGCCTGCCGGCGGGCGGCGAGACCGGCCCCGTGTTCGTCCTCGCCGACGACATGCACTTGTGGCCCGCTCCCGTGATCGCGACCACGTTGGGCATGCTCGACGCCGGGACGATCGGGCTGATCGCCACGACCGAACCGCGGGAACTGGACCCGAACGTCCGCCTACTCCGCGACCGCGCCCGGCCCTACGGCGCCGTGCTCGAACTGGAGGCGTTGGGCACCGCTGATGTCCTGACCCGCTCGGCCCGCGCGGGAATCACGCTCGAGCCGACCATGGCGTCGCAGATCCGTCGACGCTGTGGTGGTGCGCAAGTACTCGTCGACACCGCGCTCGCGGCGATCCGGAACGCGGCGGGCGGCGTCCCGCAGATCGTCGGCGAGCCTGCGGCCGACGTGATCGCGATCGTCGATCAGGTTGCCCGCGAATGGCATCACCGGCTGCTGCGCGGGCTCGATCCGCTGACGCTGGCGGTGCTGGCCCTCGCCTCGGTCCGGGCACCACTCGACCCCGACAGCGTCGCCGATGCGACCGGCGTCGACCGGGCCGACGCGGCCGGGGCCATCGATCGGGCACGAGGGTGTGGCCTGCTGCGCGGATCGGACGTCTTCGTCTCGGCGGCCGCCGGGCCGCTGCGGGATGTGCTGGGCGACCGGCGGATCGACGAGCTCCGGCACAACTCCGTGGCAGCCGGTCTACGCGCGGCCGAACTCACCCCCGACACCGCCCTGCTCGCGGCCGAGGCGGGCGTCGACGACCCACGCATCGTCGACGCGTTGCTGGCCGGTGCTGCCGACGCGACCGCTGCGCGGGCGGTGGTCCTCCTCCGGGCCGCCGATCGGGTGGAGCCGGGACGCGATGACGTCCGGCTGCTGATGGCGCAGCGTGCCCTGTCGTCGGGTGACCTCGACGGTGCGGGCGCCGTCGCCGATCAGCGGCTGGAGGCGGCCGGCCCGACCGACCCCGGGGTGCAGGAGTGGGTGGAACTCGCCGCCACTGTCGCCGCGCATCGCGGTCTCGCCTCACACGCCGCCGACCTGTATCGCTGGCTCGGATCGAATCCGACGAGTACGCAGTCCCTTTCGGCCGCGGTCTCGCTGCTCGCAGTCGGCGACCGCGCGGCGGTCACCGCCATCGCCGGGGCGGACCGCGGCCGCGCGCCGGTGGCGAGTCGGGCCGCTCGGTCGATGGTGGTCCGCGGCTTGCTGGCCACCGTCGGAGAAGCGGGTGACACGATCGCCGGTGATGCGGTGGACTCCGTGATCCGTGGCCTCTCCGCCGGGGGGTCCGCGTCACGGGGGCCGTACGCGATCCGGATCCTGCAGGCGGCCGTCGCGATGATGCTCAACCACGGTGACATCGCTGCCGCGCAGACGATCCGGACGGCAGCACCGGAGTCGGGGCGAGCTCTCATCGACGCCGAGATCGCGCTGACGGCCGGTGATCTCGAGGCAACCGCACGTCTGTTGCCGTCGGACGATCCGGTGGCGATGTCCGATCGGCTTCGGTGGCAGGCGATCCGGCTGGGACTGGCCCGACGCCAGGGTGACATCCCGGCGCTGACCGCGGCGTGGCAGCACGGATTGCCGCTGCTCGCCGCCACGGAGGTGGACCTCTATCTGCTGCGTTCGCTCGGCGAGTTCTGGATCGGCGCAGCGTGTCTCGAGCAGGTGCCGGCGATCACCCGATATGTCGACGCGGCCGACAGGTTGCTTGCGGCTCTCGACAACCCCCCGGCGTGGTCGGCGTCCTGGGACTTCGCGGGGGTACAGGCCGCGGCCATCGCACGTGATGACTCCGCCGTGGCGCACCGGTTGGCGCGTCTGGACCGCGCGGCTGCGCAGGACCGGACGGCCCGACTGCTGGCGAGGAGTGCCCACGCCTGGGTGTCTCTGACCCTCGATGGCACCGACGCCGGCGCCGAGACCGCCGCGGACGAGGTCCCCGGGTCCGTCGACGCGCTGCGCAGTGTCGGGTTGCACTGGGAGGCAGCCCGGTTGGCGGGTATGGCCGCTCTGCGTGCCGACGATCCGTCGACCGCGGCCGGCCTCCTTGACACCGCGCGATCGGCCGGCGAGGACCGGCACCGCACTCCGCCGGCCGGCGGGCCGCTCACCGAGCGTGAGGCAGAGGTCGCGCACGAACTGCTGCAAGGATTGACCCACCGGGAAATCGGTGAGCGACTGTACATCTCGGCGAAGACCGTCGAGCATCACGTCGCCCGGATCCGGCGCCGGCTCGACGCCGGATCCCGGTCGGAACTGCTCGCCGCCCTGCGTGCGGCCGGATATCGGTGACCTCGGCTATAGGTCCGACGGGCGCGGGAGCGGTCTCAGCCGAGACGTGCAGAACAGCGCGGTCCGGAGGTGTGTGTGGCCGCGCTCAGTCGTCGATCGTCACCACCACTTTCCCTCGTCCGTGGCCGGTCTCGACCGCAGCATGTGCCGCGACGACGTCCGACAGCGAATAGGTCCTGATCGGCATCGTCAGAAGGCCCTGACCGGCCAGATCCACCACCCGGGCCAGGCGCGCCGGATCTCGCGGCGCCCGAACCACCCGCGTGCCGAGCGCGGCCGCGGACTCGTCGTCGACGATGGTGCCGATCCGGGCTCGATCGATTCCGAGTTCCACGGACGCGGAGACTGCCCCGCGTCCCGCGGCGTCGAGCGCCACCGACGGTATGAGGCCGGTGGCCCGGATCTCGTCGACGAGGCCGGGCCCGTAGGCCACGGGGATCGCACCGAGGTCGCGGAGATACTCGTGATTGCCCGCGCTCGCGGTCCCGATGACGGTGGCGCCGAGTAGTCGTGCGAGTTGCACCGCAAGGGTTCCCACCGAACCCGCGGCAGCATGTATCAGGAGCACGTCGCCCGGCTCGACGCCGAGCTCTTCCAAGGCCCCGGTCGCCGTCTGCCCGGCGGCCACCAGCCCCGCGGCGGTGGCGAAGTCCAGGTCGGCGGGCTTGGGGACCAGCGTGTCGGCCGACGTGACCACCATCGATGCCTGACCACGCAGCATCGTCGAGCCGAGCACCGCGTCTCCAGGTGCCACCGAGGTGACCCCATCTCCGACGAGGTCGACGACCCCCGAGAACTCCTGGCCGATCTGCTGGGGAAACACCGGGGTCACCCAGGGCATCGTGCCCTTGCGCACCGCGAGATCGAACGGCTGCACCCCCGCTGCCCGAACGCGGACGCGGACCTCCCCGACGTCGGGTTCGGGGTCGGGCAGTTCGGCGAGACGTAAGACGTCGGGTGGGCCGTGGCGGTCGAAGACTGTTGCGATCACGAGGACAGGCTGCAACTTCAAGTGCGGCTGAAGTCAAACCCCGGTACGAGGGACACGGCATTCCGGTTCGCTATGTTTTCGTCCCGATGCAACCAAACTCTCGACCAATGATCACATAACGGGCATACTGTCCTCGTGAGCTCCGCGGTGGACCGATGACGGTGACTGATGGCACGGATCTGTTGGTGTCCTCACTGTCGGCGAACGGCTCCCGGACGTCCGACCAGGTCCGCGACGTCACCGCACGCCTGATCCGGGACGGCAAGCTGGCCGTCGGCACCCGCCTCCCGACCATCCGTGAACTGACACACCGATCGGGGTTGAGCACACGATCGATCGTGTCGGCCTGGGGTGAATTGCGGCGGGAGGGGCTGATCGAGACGAACCGCCGAGGTGGCACGGTGGTCGTGAACTCCGCCGCGGCGACTCCGTCCTGGGCCGACCGTGATCTGCTCACCGGTAGCCCCGACTACGCACTGCAGCCCGATCTCGCGCGTGCGCTGTCGGCCGGACTTCGATCCGATCATCTCAATCATCCGGGGCGCGAATACATCACGAGCCGACTCCACGATGCGGTGGTGGGGGACTGGCCATTCGAGGCGGCATCGTTCGTCGCCGCGGGCGGCGGGTCGGAGGGTCTGTTGCTGGCGGTCGAGGCGGCGGCACCGCCGGGCTCGGTGGTCGCCGTCGAGGAGCCGGTGATGCCCGGCTTCCTCGACACGCTCGCCGAGGTGGGATACCGCGTGGTCGGGATCGCGTCGGACGAGTCCGGTGCTCGCCCAGAGTCCTTCTCCGCCGCGCTGGACACCGACCCCGCCGTGATCGTCCTGCAACCCGAGGGCGGTTATGCGGCGGGCGGGACCCTCACCGCGGACCGTCGGTCGGAACTGGTCGCGATCATGGCCGACACGGACCGCGGCCCGTGGATCGTCGAGGACGACGCCGTGGGTCCGCTCGCCGACGCCCAGGCGCCATCACTCGGTGAGCACTTCCCCGAGCGGACCGTGCGTGTCCGCAGCTATTGCAAGGCTTTCGGCATGGACATCAAGACCTGCGTCATCGGCGGCAGCGATGAACTGATCAACCGGGCGATCCGGCTCCGCGTCCACGGCATCGCGGCCAACAGCCGCATCCTGCAGAACGCCCTCGCGCATCTGATCGCCGATCCGGAGACCGACACCGTCATCGAGACCGCACGCACGCGCTATCGGAACCGTCGCGAGGCGCTGCTCGCCGAGTTGACCGCACGCGGGGTTCGTGCCCGCTCGGGTCCGAACAGCCTGGTGTTGTGGGCCGAGGTGCGCGACGAGACCGGCGCCCAGATCGAGTTGGCGCGCCGCGGGATTCACGTCGGTTCCGGAGCGCGATCCTTCGTCGACCCGTTGGGTCACGGCCTGTTGCGGATCGCGGTGCCGCAACTGCCCGACGATCCGGGCGCGATCGCGGAGCTCGCGGATGCCGTCGCGGCCGTCGCGGGCGCCGTGCACCGCGAATTCCTCGACTGAAAGTGCCTCGAAACGACTGTCGGCAGTGCGATCTCAGACCCGCCCCGTGCGCGCGACCGACAGTGCCGGGACGATCTGCGTGGCAATCCGCGCCATGCACTCCCCGTGCCGGGCGTGGTCGAGCGCGAGCGGGACATGGAACAGCCAGTCCGTGGATCGCGTGACCAGCGGACTGTCGCGTAACGCGTCGACCACCGTGCTGACGTCCCCGCAGTGGATGGCGAGATCGGCGCGGTAGGTCGCCGCATCACGATCGTCGAGTTTGTCGGCGTAATAGGCCGGACTCGTGGCGATGTCGAGGTCGAAGATGTCCCGAGCATCGGTGTCGGTCTCCCCGGGAACAACGGCGATCGTGCCACCGACCCGCGGTGACGGGTGCCCCGGGCCGTCGGGCCGGAACGCGTCGAGGTAGGCGTCGATCAACTCGTCGGCGCCGCCGGGGCCGGCCGATTCGGAAGCGGTGTGTGCCAACAGGCCGTCGCCGGAGCGTGCGGCGTGCCGTGCGGTCTCCTGGTCACCCGTGGACTGCCATACCCGCGCTCGCAGCGACCGGGGGTCCGGATGTACGGGCACCCCGGGCGCCACCCGGCCGGTCTCGAGCAGCCGGTGCAGCGCCTCTCGCCGCGAGGCGTAGAGCGCCTCCCGATCATCCTGTGCGAGACCGAAACCGGCATACGTGGTCGCCGACAGGCCGAAGCCGAGGCCCTTGCCGATGCCGAGTTCGAGACGGCCGTCGCTCAACTCGTCGGTGACCGCCGCGTCCTCGACGAGCCGCACCGGGTTCTCGAAGGGCAATGCGACGACGCCACTGCCCACCCGGATCCGGCTGGTGCGCTGGGCCACTGCGGCGAGCAGGGGAAACGGCGTCGGAAGTGCCGCCGAGTGGGCGCCGAAATGGCGCGTGGCGAACCAGATCGTGTGGAATCCCAGGCGCTCGGCCTCGACGGCCAGGTCGATGGCCGACCGGTAGACCGAGCCGGTCGGCGGGCCGGTACGGACCTGGACGAACAGCGAGGAACGTGGCGCGATGACCGTCCTGGCTGTCACGGGTGGGTACTCACAGGCCGTAGTGTCCTCGAAGCGTGGTGGTCGCGTACTCGGTGCGGAAGAGCCCGCGCCGCTGCAGTATCGGTACCACCGTGTCGACGAACAGTTCCAGTCCGGACGGCAATTCGTCCATCATGACGTTGAATCCGTCGCAGGCACCGGAGCGGAACCAGGTCTCGATGTGATCGGCCACCTGCTCCGGTGTCCCGACCACCGTCACGTGGACGCCGCCGGCGGCGAGGAGGCGGGCGGCGCCGCGGGTGTCGAGACCACGGCGCCGGACGAACTCCAGGAAGACCGCCCGCTGGCCTCGTGACCCGGGAACCTCGGCCTCGGTCGGGATCTTGTCCCATGGGATCGGCGCGTCGAGATCGAGATCATCGGCGTGCATGTCCAGACGGGCGGCCAGATTCGCGATCTGCACGTGGTCGGGGATCAGATCGGTGAGTTCGCGCTCCCGTCGGCGCGCACCCTCCTCGGTGTCGGCCAGCACGATGATCAGACCGGGCAGCAGCTTGACGGTGTCGGGGTCACGCCCGGCGTCGGCGGCGAGTCGCCGGATCTCCCCGCGCCGGCGCTGCGCCGACTCGAGATCGGTGTGAGCGGAGTAGATCGCGTCCGCGGTGCGGGCACCCAGTTCGACGCCGTGTGTGGACGCGCCGGCCTGGATCAGCACCGGCCGGCCGTCGCTCAGCGGTGGTGCCTTGAACGGCCCCTCGACCCGGAAGTGCGCGCCCTTGTGGTCGATCGGGTGGATCCGCGCGGGGTCGAGATATCGGCCGGAACCCCGATCGGCGACCAGTGCACCCGGTTCCCACGAATCCCACAGTGCGGTGACGACCTCGAGGAACTCCGCAGCCCGCTCGTACCGCTGCTGCTTGGGCAGGGCCGCGTCGAGCGAGTGGTTCCGGGCAGCCGCATCCCCGCCGGTCACGACCACGTTCCAACCGGTGCGCCCGTGGTAGACCGCGTCGAGTGAGGCGAACTGCCGGGCCAGGTTGTACGGGTCGCTGTACGACGTCGTCGCGGTGACGACGAGCCCGATCCGTTCGGTGTGCGCCGCCAGGACCGCCTGCGCGATGAACGGGTCGAGCAGACGGCTGGGGGAGTTCCAGTCCTTGGCCTGCAGGTCGGGAGAGTCGGCCAAGAAGACCGCGTCCAGCAGGCCGGTTTCGGCCACCCGTGCGACGTCGACGTAGTGCTCGATGGTGACGAAGTGCCCGCCGTCGGGTGCGGCACGCCGCCACGGACTGCCGATGGTCCCCCCCGGAATCAGGTTGGCGTTCAGGATGACCTGGCGGTCCGCACTCACGCGATACCTCCGAGACGGACCGAGGTCGGGGCCCCGGCGAGCGCCCCACGGATCACGAGGCGCGCCGGATCGGCGGACCACTGCGAGAACGAGCCCGGATAGAGCGCAGCCCGGACACCCAGGGACTCGAGGACCAGGACCTGCAGGGCGGCGGCGACGCCACTGCCGCAGTAGGAGGCGGATTCGATCCCGGGATCGGTGACCCCGAACGCGCGGTAGCGCGCCTCCAGGTCGGCGTGGTCGCGGAGTCGGCCGTGGGCGTCGAGGTCGTCGAAGACGGGGGCGGCGACAGCACCCGGGATGTGGCCGTGACCGAGGTGGTCGGCCTCGGGGCGGGCGTCGAGGACGACGCCGGAGCGTACCAACCGGGCCACGTCGTCGGTGTCCACCACCGGCATCGAACCACCGGTGACCTCGATGTCCCCGTTGCCTTGTGGTTCCTCACCGATCGCGATCGGACCGTGGGCAGCAATCCACGCACGGAGGCCGCCGTCGAGGACCCGGACGTCGGACAGCCCGGCCCAGCGCAGCACCCACCAGGCGCGTGCCGCCGCGGTGGATCTCGAGTCGTCGTAGACGACGACCGGGCTGTCGTCGGTCAGCCCCCACCGGCGCAGGGAGTGCGTCAGCGCCGCGGGCTCGGGCAACGGCCGCGCACCGGACGCCGCCGTGACCTCCCCGGCGAGGTCCGCGTCGATGTCGACGAAGTGGGCGTGCGGGAGGTGGCCGCGCAAGTAGTTCTCGCGGTCCGAGAGGCCGCCGGCATCGACACGGACGTCGAGCAGCACGAGCCCGGGTGGGCGTCGGCGCACCAGTTCGGAGGCGGAACACACGAGATCGTCGCGGCGGTCGGGCATCGGTGGCTGTCCTTCGCATCAGGGGCGGGAGTCGGTGGATCGGCTTGGGAGAAGTTATGTGATCAAGCCGGGTTGAGAACATAATTCGGACCGACGTGATTTTTGTATTCACCAATGCCGGGTCGGCTGCTTATGTTTCATCTGCCCGACTTCCCGGGCCCCGAACTGAGGAAGGAGGTCCTGTGACCAACGTTGTGGACACCGTCGATCCGAGCGCTGTCGCCTCGGAGTCGCCCCACCCGGAGGCCTCCGCCTTCGTCGGCGTCGACTGGCTCGCGCGTCGTCTGCCGGACCCGGACGTCGTCGTCATCGAGGTCACCGACGATCCAGATCATGTCGACGGCCCGGGAGTCATCCCCGGCGCGCGTTCCGTGTTCTGGAAGCGCCTCCTGTGGCACGAGACCAGCCGTCGGTTCGCCGACCCCGCGGACCTCGCGGAGCGGCTGCGAGTGCTGGGTGCGGGCGAGGACCGGATCGTGGTCTTCGCAGGGCGCCCAGCGCAATTCGCGGCCTACGCCATCTGGGTGGCGCGCGTCGTCGGTGTCGGCGGTGAGCTGCGCTACCTCGACGGGGGCCTTCCCGCGTGGGAACTCGGACACGGGTCACCGACGGGCACCTCCCCGACCGTCGAGCGGCGAACGCCCGCGTCGGCGCTCCCGCTGGTGACGCCGTTGTCGTCGGCGGTGATCGACCGGGACGGGGTACGGCGGGCGATCGACTCCGAGTCCGTGATCGTCGACCTGCGCACGCCCGAGGAGTACGCGGGCGAGCGGGTCGCGCCGGACACCGAGCCGATCGATCACGGGGCGCAGCGGCACGGTCACATCCCCGGTGCGCGTCCGTTGCACGTGAACGAACTGCTCGACGACGCCGGCCGGGTGCTGCCCGCCGACGCACTGCGCCGCCGGGTCGCCGGCCTCGACGCCGCCGACGCCACGGAACTCGTTTTCTACTGCCGACTCTCGCATCGCGCAGCGCTGGGGTGGCTCGTGGTGACCGACATCCTCTCCGACCCCCGTGTGCGTGTGTACGACGGGTCGTGGACCGAGTGGGGGAGCATCGTGGGCACCCCGATCGAGCGATGACCGCGACGCGGGGCCTCTCCGACGCCGACAACACGGCGGGGAGGCTCGTCACCGACGCGCCCACCCTTACGGCCCCGACCGGCTCGGCAGGCGCCGCACCGGTCCCGATCACTGCACCGGGACGACGCTCGGCCCCGCGGCGGGTGCTCGCGATCGCGGTGTCCGCACTCGTAACCATCTGGGCCGCGGCCACTCTCGCCTTCCTCGCCATCCACCTCGCGCCCGGTGATCCGGTCACCGCGGTGATGGGCGAATCGAGCAACCCCGACCTCCGGGCTCAGGTCGAGCAGGAATGGGGTCTCGACCGACCCCTGGCTGTGCAGTACGTCGATTACCTCGGCGACGTGCTGCACGGCGACCTCGGCTACTCCTACGTCCGCGGCGAGGCCGTCACCGACGTCCTGTTCGGCGAACAGCTCGCGGCGACCGCGCAGCTCGCCGGCCTCGCCCTCCTGTTCGTCGTGCTCATCGCCCCGACGCTCGCGGTACTCACTGCGGGTCGGCGAAACTGGTTCTCGCGCACGATCAGCGGCGTGGAGCTCGCCGTCGCGTCGGCGCCGGCCTTCTGGGTCGGTCTCATCCTCATCTGGGTGTTCGCCTTCACCCTGCGAGTACTGCCGGTCACCTCGGGCACCGAGCTCCAGCGCCTGATCCTGCCCGCGCTGACCCTGGCACTCCCCATCGCGGCCGTGCTGTCGCAGGTGATGCGGGGCGGCGTGGAACGCGCGCTGGAGCAACCGTTCGCGGTGACGGCCCGCGCCCGCGGGATCTCTGCGACCCGCCTGCGACTGACCCATGGACTGCGGCACTCGCTGCTGCCTGCCGCAACCTTGGCGGGCTGGGCCGTCAGCGGACTCCTGACCGGCACCGTCGTCGTCGAGGAGGTCTTCGGGCGTACCGGACTCGGCACCGTCACCGTCGAGGCGGTCACCTACTCCGACCTCCCGGTCGTCCTCGGCGTCGCCCTGCTGACCGCGGTGATCTACCTGACGGTCACCATCCTCATCGACCTCACCTACGTGTGGATCGACCCGCGACTGAAGGAGGGTGTCCGATGACGAGTCTGTCGCTGTCGCAACGACGGTGGCCCGCGCTGACCCTGCCGGGCACGGCCGGGACGTGGGCGGCCGGAGGCGTTCTCGTCGCGCTGGCCCTCGCGGTTGCCGTTCCCTCGGTGTTCGCGGCGGGCGACCCCCTGCACACGGATCTGGCGATCTCTCACCAGGCTCCGTCGCTCACCCACCCGTTCGGCACCGATCAACTCGGCCGTGACGTCTGGACCCGTGTGGTCCACGGCGCGCGACTCTCGCTCTTCATCGGTGTCGCCGCGACGCTGCTCGCCGTGGCCATCGGCGTGCCCGCCGGATTGCTCGCCGGTCTCGGCAACCGCGTCGTCGACACCGTGCTCTCCCGGTTCTTCGACCTGCTCGGCGCCTTCCCGGAGATCCTGCTGGCCCTGGTCCTGATCACGCTGACCGGATCGGGGACCGCGAACCTGATCGTCGCCATCGGGATCGCCTCGGCACCGCGCTATGCACGCGTGATGCGCGCCGAGACCTCGCTCGTGCACCGCTCGGCCTTCGTCGCCCAGGCCGGTCTCCTCACCCCATCGCGGTGGCGAATCGTGCTGCGACACACGCTGCCCAACGCGATCGGCACACTGCCCGTCCTCGTCACCCTGGGGCTCGGGACCTCGATCCTGGGCGCGGCGGCGCTGAGTTTCCTCGGCTTCGGACCCCAGCCCCCGACGCCGGAGTGGGGAGCGCTGCTGGCCGAGGCTCGTGATGATCTCCGGATCGCGTGGTGGTCGGTGCTGTTCCCCGGTGTGGCCGTCACCGCGACCGTCATCGCGACGACGGTGCTCGGCCGCGCGGCACAGCGCCGGTTCGAGCGGAGGGTCGCGCGATGACGCTCACCGTGGCACGGCCCGAGGCAAACGAGGGTGTCGTCACCGACGCGCTCGTCCGGGTCACCAACCTGCGCATCGCATTCGGTGCCGGACCCGAGGTGGTCACCGGGGTGGATCTCGAGATCCGCCGCGGTGAGGTCCTCGCCATCGTCGGTGAGTCCGGTTCCGGGAAGTCGGTCACCACACGCAGTCTCGTCGGTCTGGCCGGCGACACGGCACACGTCCGCGCCGACCGCTTCGAGGTCCTCGGCGAGGACGTGTCCGGTCATGGCGAGAAGGACTGGCGACGCCTCCGCGGGGTGGGTGTCGGCCTCATCCTGCAGGACGCACTGACCGCGCTGGACCCGTTGCGGACGATCGGGCGTGAGGTCGCCGAGGGTCTGACCAGCGGTCCCAGGGTGTCCCGGCGCGAACGCGCGGCCCGCGTCGACGATCTCCTCCGGTCCGTCGGTCTCGACGTCCCGGAGGTCAGGCGCAGGCAGCGGTCCTTCCAGCTGTCGGGCGGGCAGCGCCAGCGTGCGCTGATCGCCGCCGCCCTCGCCGGCGACCCCGACCTCGTGATCGCCGACGAGCCCACCACAGCGCTCGACGTCACCGTCCAGGCACAGGTCCTCGACCTGATCGTGGCGCAGGCGCGGGCGGGTCGCGCGGTGATCCTCGTCAGCCACGATCTCGCCGTGGTGTCGGCGGTCGCCGACCGGGTGCTCGTCATGCGTGAGGGCCGCATCGTCGAATCGGGTCCCGTACGCCAGGTCATCGACGATCCGCGTGCCCCCTACACACGAGCCCTGATCGACGCGGTGCCACGGGGTTCGGCGAGACCGCCGGTCGTGGCCGACGATCGCACCCCGGTGGTGTCCGCGGCCGGGCTCACCAAGTCCTACCGGGTCCTCGGACGGCCGGTGACGGCGGTCGGGGACGTCTCGTTCGACGTCCGGCCCGGGGAGGTCCTCGGCGTCGTCGGCGAGTCCGGGTCCGGGAAGTCGACCATCGCGTCGATGCTCACCGGTCTCACCCGTCCGGACGCCGGGGAACTCCGATTCCTCGGTGCACCGCACCCCGCAGCGGCTCATATCGGCCAGATCGGTCTGGTGGCCCAGGATTCGGTGGCGTCATTCGATCCGCGGTACCTGGTCGGTGAGGTCATCGCCGAGGCGCTCGATGCCGCCGGCCTCCCGTCCGGGCGGTCCGGCTCCGCATCCCGTGCCGCCGAGGTCCGAAGGCTGCTCGACGCGGTTCACCTGCCCGCGGACGTCGCCGGACGCCATCCGCGCGAGCTGTCGGGCGGGCAACGCCAGCGGGTCAACATCGCCCGCGCGGTGGGTGCCCGGCCACGACTGATCGTCTGCGACGAACCGGTCTCGGCACTGGACATCTCGGTTCAGGCGCAGATCCTCGAACTCCTGCGGGAACTGGCCGAGACCGGCGATCTGGCCCTGGTGTTCATCTCCCACGACCTCGCCGTCGTCCGGCAGCTGTGTCACAGCCTGCTCGTGCTGCACCGCGGCCGCGTCGTCGAGCAGGGACCTGCCCGCGACGTGTTCGCGTCACCGTCCTCCCCCCATACCCGAGCGCTTCTCGACTCCATCCCCACCCTGCGGTCGGCCGCCGACCGCACCGACCCGGCCGATCCGGCCCCTGCCCGAAAGAGTTCCGACCGTGCGTAGCAGACAGACACGAAACAGCCTCATACACAACAGACTCCGTCGACTCATCGTCACCGTTGCCACGGTCGTCGGCCTGCTGGTGGTCGGCGCCTGTGCGGCCGACCCCGAACCCGGCAGCGGCGGCGGGGCGCCGTCGGGCGAGCCCGCACCGGGCGGCACCTTCACCATCGCCCTCGACAAGTACCCCGAACGCGGCCTGAACCCGCACTACGGGTCGGCGTTCGACGCGTCGCAGGTGCTGCGCAACACCTACGACAGCCTCATCTCAGAGGACGCCGACGAGAACTTCCACCCCTGGCTGGCGTCGTCGTGGACGATCTCCCCGGACGGTCGAACCTACGAGTTCCGCCTCCGCGACGGGGTCACCTTCTCCAACGGCGAGAAGCTCGACGCCGCAGCCGTCAAGGCGAATCTCGACGCCCTGCGCGATCCGAACTATCCGTCGTGGACGACCAACGGTCTCCTCCAGTACTCGAGCGTGTCCGACGTCGTGGTCGTCGATCCCGCCACGGTGCGACTCACCCTGTCCCAACCGCGGGCCGACCTGCTGTCGACCCTGGCCGGGCTGAGCGGCGCGATCGTCGCGCCGAGCACTCTGCGCGGTGACAAGGCCACGCTGACCAGCGGAGCGGACATGATCGGCTCGGGACCGTTCATCCTGGACCGGGTCGTGCAGGGCCAGGAGATCCACTTCCGCAAGAATCCCGCCTACCGATGGGGTCCGGCGACCGCGCGTCACACGGGACCGGCTCACGTCGACGACGTCGTGGTCAAGTACGTCCCGGAGGCCTCGACGCGCGCCGGCCTGCTGCGCAGCGGTGAGGTCGACGCGATCGGGACGGTGAAGGCCACCGACATCCCGCTGTTCAAGGACGTGTCCGGCTTCCAGTACGCCCAGACCGGTTCCGCCGCATCGACGACCGTCATCATGCTCAACGTCACCGACGGCGCGACCCGGGACGTGCGGGTGCGGCGGGCGATCAGTCGTGGCGTCGACCTCGAGTCGCTCGTCGAGTCGGTCACGAAGGGTAGTCAGGAGCGTGCGTGGAGCCTGATCTCCCCGGACAGCAAGTACTTCGACGCCAAGTACGACGACGCGGCACCGGCCGATCTGCCTCTCGCGAAGAAGCTGCTCGACGAAGCCGGATGGCGGACCTCGGGCCAGGACGGGGACATCCGGACCAACGACGCCGGGCAACGGCTGACCATCCGCCTCGTCGCGACGACGCCGACCTACCCGCAGGACGATGTCCTCAAGGCATGGCAGGCCGAACTCCGTCAGAACCTCGGCGTGGACGTCGAACTCAAGTACGTCGAGAACGCCCAGGTCTATGACCTCCTCGCGCAGAACGATTATCAGGCGTTCCCCCGGCAGGTCGGCGGTCTCGACCTGTCGCTGCAGTTGAACCGGGCCTTCGGGTCCACCAAACCCGATCTGACCTACGGCCAGATCGACGGGATCACCCTCGGCTCCATCGTCGGCGGCTCCAAGCTCGCCGATCCACAGGTCGACCGCTGGCTGCTCGATGCCACCCGCGCGACCGATCAGAACACGCGAAAGGAGTTGTTCGACAAGGTCACCGGATACATCCTCGACAACGCCGTCGCGATCCCGCTCTACACGGATCGCAACAGCGTCGCCGCGACGTCCGAGGTCCACGGGCTCACCTCACTGTTCGATCCACCCCGCAACTCGGTGAACGGCTGGGCGTACGACATCGCCGTCCGCACCGGCTAGCCGATCCACCACGAGTACGACGTCCGAAACCAGCAGTCCGACAACAGAAAGGCACGACGTGTCCATCACACTCGAAGAACTGTCGTTCGACCGCAACATCCCGCGCGGCATCGTCCATCGCGAATCCATCGCCGAGGTCTTCCTTACCGACGCCCAACAGACACCGGACGGGGCGACCTTCGCAGCGCAACTACCGCGCAACCACTCGTACTTCAGCGATCACCGAGGCACCGCGACCACCTACGACCCGCTCCTTCTGATCGAGGTGTTCCGCCAGGTGGCGATCTACTACGCCCACACCTTCGTGGGGGCCGACCGATCAGAGAAGTTCATCTTCGGGGCCGCCGACTTCGAGATCCTCGACGAGGAGACCCTGCGGATCGGTGCCTGCCCCGGACACTGCGTGATCGAGGCGCACGTGGTCCACGAGAAGCTGCGTGAAGGCCAGATCATCGGTCTCACACTGGAGATGGTCGCCTCCATCGAAGGACGGGTCGCCGCCCGCGAGGCGATGACCTACCAGTGGATGCCGTCGGCGGCGTGGAAGAAGATCCGCAAACGCGGACGTGAGAGCCTGGGCCTCCCGCCGGAGCACACCATCCCGCCGGTGAGTCACGTCGCCCGGATGCGCCCGAACTCGGTCGGGCGCCACAACCCGCGCAACGCGATCCTCGCCAATCCCGAACTGGCCGGCCCACAACTCAACGCCCTCACCATCATCGACACCAACCACCCGTCGTTGTTCGATCATGCGCTGGACCACGTGCCCGGCATGCTGCAGTTCGAGGCCGCCCGACAGGTCGCGATGGCAGCGGCCAACGCGACGCTCGGCCTGGACACCAGCCGCATGGTGATGCATCGGTTGCGCATCGAGTTCACGAAGTTCGGCGAGTTCGAACGCGACACCGTCGCACGGTCCACCGTGGAAGCCGACGACGACGGTCGCGGTGCACTCGCCGACATCGAACTGACCCAGGACAGCGACGTGATCGCCACCGGCTGGGTGCATCTCAAACTCCTCCCGGTCGACGTCTGGACGATGGTCCAGTGACCGCAGCATCGAGAAACACGGAGACGGCCGGCCGCCGGGGACCGTTCGTGTGGTTCGACTTCGGCGGTGTCCTCTCGCCGGCGCTCGACGACCTGTTCGGTCTCTACGAGCAGAACACCGGCATCCCGTCGGACGCGTTGAAGCGGGCGATCGCGGTCGTGGGGCAGGAATACGGGCTGCCCCCGCTGGCGCCCATCGAGTTGGCGCTGCTCGACGAACGCGACTGGGTCGCCCGGTTGCACCGGGCGTTACGGGCCGAGGACCCGGACCTCGACCTGTCCCGCAGCGAACCCGACTTCGGCAGACAGTGGTTCACCGGGCACGTCGTCAACGAGCCGGTGCGCGACCTCGCGATCGAACTCGCCGACGAGGGTCTGCGAGTCGGAATCCTCAGCAACAACGTCGTCGAGTGGGAGGCGTACTGGCGGCCGATGGTCGGGCTCGACGATGTGGTCACCGACCTCGTCGACTCCTGCAAGGTCGGTGTCCGCAAACCGGATCCGGAGATCTTCGATCTCGCTGCCCGCCGCAACGACGTCGACCCCGCCGACTGCATCCTCCTCGACGACCTCGAGGAGAACTGTGCGGCCGCACGGGAAGCCGGCTGGACCGTGATCCGCTTCGTGGACGCGGCCCAGGCTGTCCGGGATGTCCGGTCGGCGGTCGCGGCACGCCTGGTGGCGTGAACCTACCCGACGGCCTCGAGGTAACCGTCGGGTCGGATCAGCGCACTCACCCAGGGCTGCTCGGGGGTCACCTTGCCCGTGACCACCACCGGCCCGGGTACCGCTCGCTCCGCTCCCGGTACCGTGCTGATCCGGCCCGCTCGCTCCGCTCCCGGTACCGTGCTGATCCGGCCCGCTCGCTCCGCTCCCGGTACCGGGGCACTCACGTCCGGCCGAATCGCCACATACCGCCCCGCGGAGAGCAGTTCGGCCAGCGTGTGGACCGTGCCGTCGTTCTCGGTCACCACCAGGTCGTGCTGGAATCCGGCCTGGAACTGTCCGCTGATGAGCTCCGCGACCGCGTCGTGGATCGCCGGCACGGCCAGCATGGTCACCACCGCATCGCGGAGGTCGGTCTTCGCCGGGTCCATCATCCGCGACTGCAGGACGGTGTTGGCGACGACCGCCTCGGCCACCCCGACCCGCGAACGCGACCAGTCGTCGAGCATCGAGTCGTCTGCGGCACCGCTGCTCACCCGGGCGAGACGCCACCCGAGGGTGAAGGCGTCCTGCATCCCCGTGTTGAGTCCCTGTCCACCGAGCGGGTAATGGACATGGGCGGCATCACCGACGAGCAACAGCCGGCCGTCACGCATTCGGGTCCGGAGCCGGCCGTGGTCACTGAACCGGGTCAGGTGCGAGATCTTCTGCAGTTCAACAGTTCTGCCGAGAACTGCACCGAGGCGATCGACATACTCATCGGTCCCGGGGACGTCCCGGACGGTCGCGGGTCCCGAGAAGTCCATCGCGATGATCCGGGCAGGCCCACCGGGATTGGGGTTGTGCAGTGTCCACCCGGACGGGGTCGGGTGCCATCCGGGCGGTGGTGCGTCGGACCCCGGGGCGATCGCCAGCCCGGCGATCGCGCTCATCGTGGCGGGGTACGTGCGGGTGGGGAAGTCGCCGGCCGCGGCTACCGGCCCACGCGCGCCATCGGCCCCGACCACCCAGTTCGCGTCGATCGTGACCGTGTCGCCGGCCTGCTCGGCCACGGCGTCGACCGTCTCCGACGCGTCCCCGTGTCGGATGGCGGTCACGGTGTGGCCACGCAGGATTCGCGCACCGCTGATCCGGGCCCTGTGCTCGAACGCGGCTTCGAGGCGGGCCTGGGGGATGCCGGCGATCGGCGCGGCCTCGACGGCCGGTGCGGTGATCGGGAGCACCGGCTGGGCGGCGAACTGGAATGGGGTGCGCCGCGTCATGCCCGCGTTCCGGACGATGTCGTCGGCGCGCACAGACGGCAGATACCCGCGCCGCGTGAGATGCGAGATCGAGCGCGCGTGCACCGTACCCGCCCGCGGCCGTTCGTCGACCTCGGTCCGTGTCTCGAACACCGTCACCGCGGTGCCCTGCTGTGCGAGTTCGGCGGCCAGCAGCATTCCGACCGGCCCACCCCCGACGATCACGACGTCGGTCCGACTCTGGGAACTGGCCATCTCGATGAGTCCTCCTGTTGCACCCGTACGACAGCGATGGTACCTACTAATAACATCGTAGCTACGATGCCGCTAGTCGCACGCCGCCCGATCGATCCACATGACCGAACGAAGGGAGATCCCATGTCGGCCACCACCGACGAGACCGCATCAGCCACCGCCACATCGGCCGAAGGGCAGTCCGAGGCGCCCAGTAGATGGACGCTGCCGATCGTCCTCGCGGCGCAGTTCGTCACCCCGACCGCGATCGCCGGCACCGCGATCGCATTACCGCTGATCTCACGTGATCTGGGCTCGAATCCCACTGCACTGCAATGGGTCGTCAACGGGTTCAACGTAGCCTTCGCACTCGCGACGCTTGTCTGGGGCGCGCTGAGCGACCGGATCGGCCACCGCACAACATTCGCCGCGGGAGCGGTTCTCGTGACCGTCGGCAGCGTCCTCAGTGCCGCCGCCCCCACACTCCTCGTCCTCGATGCCGCCCGGGTGGTCGCCGGCATCGGCGCTGCCGCGATCCTGACGGGGTCGAGTTCGATGCTGTCCAATGCCTTCGAGGGCGACCGACGCACGCATGCATTCGCCATCTTCGGCACGGTGAACGGCCTGGGTCTCGCTCTTGGACCGACCATCTCGGGTGTGCTCGTGTCGTTCGCGGGCTGGCGCGGGGTGTTCATCGTGCACGCGGTGATCCTGGCGGCGGCCGCCGTCGGCTCCCGGGTGCTCCCGGCCGCGCGACCGGTCGCCGGTGACAAGGCACCGATCCTGGACTTGTCGTTGCTCCGCAACCGGGAGTTCCTGGCGATGTGCCTTGTTCCCGTCGCCGGGTCCATCGGGTTCGTGACGCTCCTGACCTACCTGCCGTCCGCGTTCAGCGGTATCAAAGACCTGTCCGCGGGCGCCTCGGGTCTCGTGATGCTGGCGATGACGATCCCGGTACTGGTGGCTCCGCTCGCGGTGGCACAGTTGATCACCCGCGTCCGCGCGCTCACCGTCGGGGTGGTCGTCTACCTCAGCCTCGGTGCCCTCCTGCTGGGCAACGTGGGTGTCCTGCTGCTCACCGAGGAGCGATCGATCGCGTGGCTCATCGTCCCGATGATCCTGCTGGGCTTCGGTTTCGGTCTCCCGATCGGACTGGTCGACGGTCACGCCCTCTCCGTCGTGCCGGCGCAGAGGTCGGGAACCGCGGCGGGCCTGCTGAACTTCTTCCGGATCGGCAGCGAGGCGGTGTTCGTCGCCGGCTATGCACTGGTCCTCTCCACCGTGGTCGGCGCGCATCTCACCGGGGCGGCGGCCGACGACACCGCCGCCGGCCAGTTCGGGCATCCGGACGTCTATCGCGCGGCCTTCGTCACCACCGTCGGTGTGCTGATCGCGCTGCTCGTCGTCGTCACCATCGCCATCGTGGTGGTGCGCAGCCGGGAGAGCCGCACCGCCGAGACCGCCACCACCGACCGTCCCGCCGAACAAGGAGATATGAGATGACCAGCGCCACAGACACATCCGTCCGGTTCGACCTGCGTGCGATCCCGAACATCTCGCCGCCGCAGATGTACACCGCCATCGACGAACGGACGGCGGGCGGACTCGAACAGATTCGTCTGCCGAGCGGGCACGCGGCCGCACACCTGACGTCCTACGCGGACGTCCACAAGGTCCTCACCGACCTCACCTTCGCGCGGGCGGAGACCAACGTCGACGACGGCCCGACCTTCCTGCCGACGATCATGCCGACCGAGATGTTGCTGAACCTCGATCATCCCGATCACGGCCGGCTGAAGGGTTTCGTGGCATCGGCGTACAGCGCTGCCACCATCGCCCGCCGCATCCCGAGTGTCCAGCGAGTGCTCGACGCAGCGGTCGCCGACCTGCGGACGCAGCATGCGGCGGGTGGGGCCGACCTGGTGGGTACGCTGCTCGATCCGCTCACCATCGGCGTCAACGTCGACTACCTCGGCATCCCGGCCTCCGACATCGCCTACTTCCGCCACCTCTCGCGGGAGATGCAGCTCGCGCACGACACCGACGTACCGCAGCTGCTGGAGGACTTCTGGACCCTCTACACCTACATCGGCGACCTGGTCGCCGGACGCCGGCCGGTCGAGCCCGGTCTGATCAGCGACCTGCTCGCCGCGCGTGACACGGTGTCGCCGCCGGTCACCGACGGTGAGTACGCGGCGATCCTGCTCGGATCGCTGGTCGGTGGTGATCAGAACATCCTGTCGGTGGTGACGAAGATCGCCTACGTGGCACTGGCGCGCCCGGAGCTGTGGAACCACCTGGTCGACAACCCGGACGAGATCCCGGCCGCCACCGAGGAACTGTTGCGGCTGCTGCCGCTCGGCCGGATCTCGACCTTCCCGCGGGTGACGACCACGGAGGTGAGGCTCGAGCACGGCGTCCTGTATCCGGGTGACGTGGTGTATGCCGATGCGCACGAGGCGAATCGGGATGCCGCGGTGTATCCGGATCCGTGGACGGTCGACGTGCGGCGCTCGGGGCGGCGGCACCTCCAGTTCGGGTACGGCATGCACCACTGCATGGGTGCGGCACTGGCGCCGATGGAGATCGTGGAGGTGCTCCGCCGGCTGACGTCGGAGTTCCCCGGACTGCGGCTCGCCGTCGATCCCGCCGAGGTCGAGTTCGAGACCGGGGTGCTGGTGCACCGCCCGGTGTCGTTGCCGGTCACGTGGTGACCTGACGCGCGGCCGGGGAGGTGCCGCAACCTCAGCCGGCCGGCGCGCGGTCCGCGGTATCGGCGGCGAGGATCGCGTCGAGCAGGCCCGGGAAGACCCGGTCCATGTCGTCGCGACGCAGTCTGGTCATCCGGCCGTTGCCGACGTCACGCTGCCAGATCAGCCCGGCCTTGCGGAGGACGCGGAAGTGGTGGGTCCGCGTGGACGGCGCCCAGGGGAGTCCGAACACGCTGCAGAACTGTTCGGCCCCCTGGGGTTCGGCGGCCAGCTGCGCGATCACACTCCGCCGGTTGGTGTCCGACAGTGCATGGAGCACCGCGGACAGGTCGAACTCGTCGACGTCGGGGTGTCCGTCGGCATCGGCCATCGCGCACCTCTCTCCACATTCACACCGCCCGGCGTGCCTCCGTGCGGAACATACGAGAGCTATCGTACCTAGTCGTAGAGGACCGCGTCGCCGCGCTGCCGAAGCGCCTCCAACCCCGCGCGGAATTGCCGGAGGTAATCCGGCGAATGGCCTACCCAGTCGGTCATCTCGCCGACGATCCGCACCGGTTGTGCACTCCGGTACGAGTGGGTCGGGTTGCCGGGGAACTTTTTGTCGGTGACGTTCGGATCGTCATGTGCGTCGTCCTGTGGTTCGACGACGTAGACCCGGGGGCGACCGTCGCCCACCGCCATCTCGGCTGCAAGGACCGCGCCGTCCAGCACCTTGGTCATGTAGACGTAGTTCGAGACGTGTTCCGGACGGTAGTTCGACCGGTGGCCCGGTGTCAGGAAGTCGCCGACGCGGAGGTCGGCCTTCGTGCCGTGAAAGTACGCCCCGGACTCGTGGACCCGGAACCGTTCCGGTGTGTCCGCCATATCTGCCATCGATCGCCTCCCGGTGTCGGTCGTCGAGCGATTGTGCACGGTCGCGGGGGCCTTGCCGCAAGCCCCTACTCCTCGCTTATGGTGAAAGGGGCGGGGTTCGGAGGCGGAGCACCACCCCCGAACCGTTCCCTCTTCCTCCTTTCGAGAATCCTCACCACTGGTCGTAGCCGACGTTGACCTGGGGGT
>NZ_LIYC01000048.1:0-32985 GCF_001418765.1 Gordonia sp. HS-NH1 | reverse complement strand
CACCGCCGCGCCGGGTCTCTCCGAGGCCCGTGGATCGGGTCTGCTCCCCAGCTACGTCGATGTGGCCGACTACCTCCGCTCGCGACGCGACTGAAGCGCCCACACGCAGAGGTCGACTTCGCTCAAGAACTTCAACACTGACGCAGATCTGAGTGCGCTTGCGGGCACCCCATCGAACGACCGAGAGCGGGCGACGTGTGAAACTCAGCCTCAGGAGGAGCCGTCTTTCGATACTTACGAGCAGAGGGACGCTCGTTCCTAAGTAAGGGAGCAGGGGGACGTTCGGCCAGCGGGTGAGAATCAGCGTGCGTTGTAGTCGAACCCCTGCTCATCCAACCGCTCGCGCAGAGCCGGCTCGAGAACCCGGGCAGCTGTCGCGGTGAGGTGCGAGTCGTCGCGGTAGAAGAGGATCTTGTTGTGTGCCGCTGAGCATGTATTCGCCGAACACAGGAGGTCGTTGACGTTAACCGTGGTGATGTCCCGGTAGTCGTTGCGGGAGGCTGCGTCAATGATCGGCTCGACGCGCGGGTAGTCGTCGAAGCCGAACTCGCACTGCGTCCAGTCGTCCATCGAGCCGGAGATGCAGTCGGCGACCTGGAAGCCCGGGTATGGGGTGTCAGCGATGTAGACCAGGTCGGCCTGTGTGTTCCGCAATTGCGTGAGCGTGTGCTCCCAGGCGGCCTCCGACACCTCCGTCGATGGCACATAGGTCGACAGCGAGGACACGAAGATGATCTGCGGGCCCACCTCGGCGATCCGCTTCAGCGTCGTCTCGCGCCACTCCTGACAATCGGCCTTCACATACGGTTCGAAGATCCCCGGCTGTGGCCGCAGATGCTGCGCCGGGCATGCCGCCTTGGTGAATTGATGAACTCTCCACCCGTGGTCGGCGCCGATGTTGCGGATGGCTTCGGCCCATTGATCTGCGTGGCTGTCACCGAACAGCACCACCGGGATCCCGTCGGCCGGCCCGAACACGCAGTCCTCGCGAGCTTCGACGTCGCCGACCGGGATCAGGCATTCGAACGGCTCCGGTCGATCGTCGAACGCCTGGAAAGGGTTCGGGGTCACAGGCCCCGAAGGCTCGCCGGCCTGCGAACCGAAAACCGACTGATACGTCAACGACGCATTCGCGACCGTGTCGCGGCTCGCCACCTGCACTGTGACGACACCGGCGGTCATCGTGACCGCCAGGGCCACCACCACGCCGATGAGGCCCAGCGATATCGACGCCGATTCATTGCGTCTCAGTTCGCGGTTGCGCAGCAGCGGCTCCTCAAAGAACACCGTGGACACGGTCGCCAGAACGAGCGAGGCCGCCGACACGGCCACCAGCGTCGGCCAGGTCGACGCGCCGAAGGCGGCCTGATAGAGCACTATCGCCGGCCAATGCCACAGGTACCAGGCGTATGACACTCTCCCGAGGAACTCGAGCGGAGCGGTCGCCAACACACGTCCGACGAACAGCGATCGTGTCCCGACCGCGCACCCCGACGCGATCGTCAGCGCCGCACCCGCCGTCGGCAGCAGCGCGGCAGTCCCCGGATACGGCGTGTAGGCATCGATCACGAACGCGGCTGCGACCACGCCGATGAGCCCCGCCCACCCCAACACGAGGGCGGCCGGTCGGGCTGCGCGCAATCCGCCGAGCCGGGCGAGGATCGGCATCGCGATCGCCACCAGCCCACCGGCGCCGAACTGCCAGGCGCGCGTGTACGTGGCCATATATGCCGTGGCGGGGTCGGTCGGAGTGATGTCGATGGCGAGATACACCGACACCGCACTGATCACCAGCACCGCCAGACCGACAGACCACCGAACCGACATGACCCGACGCAGCGGCGTCCGCGTCGCAAGCGCGGCTGCGCCGATGACCACGAACGGCCACACGAAGTACAACTGCGCCTCGATGGCAAGCGACCAGAAGTGTGTCGCGAGGCTGCCGTCGATCGCACCCGCGAGGTAGTCGGCGTTCTGCTCGATGAAATGCCAGTTCGCCAACTGGGCCGCTGCAGCCAGCAGATCTATGGCCTGCTTGAAGACTTTCAACAGTGGCATGACGAACGCTGCGGCGATGACGGATACGACGATCACCAGCGCGGCGGGCGGGATGATCCGCCGAGCCCGGCGGGCGAAGAAGCCGCGAAGTGAGATCCGGCCCTTCCGCTCGTACTCCCGGACCAGCAGGCCGGTGATCAGAAAACCCGAGATCACGAAGAACACGTCGACGCCGACGAATCCCCCGGAGACGAAGGGAACGTGCGAGTGGAACAGCACGACAAGCAGCACCGCCACACCACGCAGGCCGGCGATGTCGTCGAAGAAGGTACTGGGGGCGCCGCTCGCGACCGCGCCCGTCGATCCTTCTCCGCGGGGCGTCGGTTGCGCGCGTATCGGGACGGTGGGGACGTCGAAGGTCATGACGCGCACCGCCCGGTCACGGGGTGTTCCACGGCAGCATGATGTCGAACCACCCGAGCGCGAGCGCGGCGATGAGCACGATGACGCACGTGTACCCGATGGCCTCCCAGGCCGAGATTCGATTCCAATTGGTGGCGGTCGGCCGCGACGTCGTGGAGCGGGGACGGAAGTCGGCGGGATTACCGCGTGGGTCGCCGGGCCCTTCGAGGCTCGTCGCTATCGCTCCTCGCACCTCAGGGAGCAGAGGTTCGTCCAATTCTGCACGTCGAGGACGAAGGATCTTGACGAATTCGACGAGCAACGGCACCGCAAGGTAGGTGTATGCGCCGACGAGACCGACCATCATCCAGAACGCGGCGAGCCCGTACTCCATGACGTCGCGAACGATGAACACCCAGAAGGCCAGCAACGATGCCCCGAGCACGATCGCTCCCAGCGCGCTGATGGACCGTGCGAGCGAATTCGACGCACCGATCGCACCCGTCGGCACCCAGCCGATCTCACGGCCGATGATCTTGTGCCAGATCGCGACGGCGTGTGCGTAGCTGTACGCCATCTGGATGCGCAGCACCTCGAAGCGCCATCGAGTCCGCGAAACCAGCGGAAACAACACCACATACACCCACAGGCCCAACAGGAACGGAACCAGCTGTACCGGACGTACGTCCTCCGGATAGAAGGCCGCCATGATCACTCCCGGCAAGAACAGCAGGAAGACGTTCATCGCGGTGGTGAGGTAGTAGAACACCCCGGCCCAGTCGGAGATTCGCTGGCGGATGGTGCGGGGGTTGCCCTTCGAGACGGCCCTCCGCAAGCTCCGGGCCTCCTCAGGGAGCGGAGGGTTGTCGAGGAGCGGAGGCCGGGTGACCCGAGACAACGTCCCCTGACACCAGCGGTACTGCTGGTTCAAGAAGCCCGCGAGGTCCGACGGACACAGCCCGCGCGAGAGGACAACCGGTACATACCGGATCGCGAAACCGGCCTGCTGCAGAAGCCGACCGGTGTGCAGATCCTCGCTGTGCTCGATCTCGGCGAACCCACCCACCCGGTTCAACGCGCTCCGCCGGTAGACCGCCGACGTGCCGACACAGTTGGCCGCGCCGATCCGATCCCGCGACGGCAACACCCATCGGTAGAAGAACTCCTGCGTAGCCCCGGCCGTGCGTTGAATCCAGTTCATCGTCTCGCTGGTCGCAAAGCACTGCGGGCTCTGCACGATAGCGACCTGCGGGTCGTCGAGGTACGGCACCAGATGTGTCAGGAAATCATGGCGAGGGCAGAAGTCCGCGTCGAAGATGGCGAGCAATTCGCCTCGGCTGACCCGGCACGCGTACCGCAGGTTTCCGGCCTTGCGCAGGTGCCCGCGGTCCGGGCGAACAACGTAGGAGAACCCGAACTCGGCGGCGAGTTCATGTACTTCACCACGTGCAGCGTCGTCGAGCACGTAGACCGTCAGTCGGCCCGGCCACCGCAGGGCATTGACGTGACTGTAGGTGTTGCGCAGAATCTGCACACTCTCTCCGCACGTCGGAAGAAAGACATCCACAGCGGGATATGCCCCCTCCGGCGGATACCAGGCCGTCACCCGGGACTGGTGCGACTGCCATGTCACACGACGGCCGTTCAAACCCGTCACCAACGAGAGTGTGTTCCCGATCACATTCGCAACCAGAACGACGAGGACCGGCGTCAACCACGGGTGTGTGGTGGCGAAAGCCGCCAGCGATATCGACACCAAAATGAACGCGGCGATCAGAACGAGCTGCACCCACCGCATCTGAGAGCCGAGATATTCATAGACCTCATCATCGGCCGGCGCCGACACGACCTGCGGATTCCGTTCGATTGCAGGTGGTTCGGCGTGCCGCCGTCCGGCAGGGACCGCGAACTCGACAGTGTCGGCGGCCCAGAGATCGTCAGCGGATTGCACACGGGAATCTCGCTTGCCGACGGTCAGTTCCACACCCACAGAATTGAACAACGAATACGTCGACGCAAACCGCGAGAAACGACGGGTTACCTTTCTGAGGTGAAAGCAGGGTGGGACCGGGTGTCGACGAACGGCGTCCGTGTCATCGCGACGATGCTCGTGATCGTCGCGCTGAGCGGTTGTGGAATGCAGGAAACCACAGCTACGCCGTCCGTCGCATCGTCGTCGACCACCGCACCCGCACCGACGCCTGAACTCCGCGATGACGCTCTCCGTCAGCGCGGGAAAGTCGTCGAGCTCGCAGATGCGCCCGACGCGTGGCGAGCCGTTCTTCCGATCGGCACGATCATGCAGCGCCTTGTCTACCGGTCGGTGTCCGGCGTCGACGGAACATCGACCAGCGTCAGCGGAGCCTTCTTTCGCCCCGGTGGCACTCCCCCGCCCGGCGGTTGGCCGCTCATCGTGTACGCCCACGGCACCACCGGCATCTCCAGAGACTGCGGACCGTCGGACCAGGACGGCATGTTCGGCGACCTGACCGCGGTCGGCGACTTTCTCGCGGCGGGTTACTCCGTGGTGACGACCGATTACCAGGGCCTCGGACTGCGACCAGGCGAGCAGGCACCGCACCCGTATCTCGAACCACGAACGGCTGCATACAACGTCGTCGACGCGGTGCGCGCCGTGCGATCGTCCGGTGCCGACGTCGGCACACGCTGGGTCGCGGCCGGCCGCTCACAAGGTGGCGCCGCGGTGTGGTCGACGGCCGAGCAGTTCGCCGGCTACGGGGACGGGGCAGGCGAACTCGTGGGAGTCGTCGCCGTCGCTCCCCTGCTCGACGCCCGCTACTTCGTCACGCGAGCACAAGAAGGCACCCTCACCCGCGCCCAGCAGCACCTGTACCCGCTGATCATCCACGGGATGGCGCAGACACAGGACTCCGTCACTGCAGGCGATCATCTGTCCGGGTTTGCGGGCGACGCCGTGCCGACGTGCTCTGACGGCCGGACCGCGCTGGCCGCATCGGCCGTCCCGGACGACGCATCGTTGAACGCGGTGACGCCGGGGGCTGCCCAGACTCTCTACGACGCACTGGGGCAATACGCGTTGCCCCGCGTCGCCTCGAATGTGCCGATTCTCGCGATCTACGGTGCCGACGACAACGTCATTCCGGTCGACATCATGGAAGACACTCTCGGGCGTGCCTGCGATCTCGGAGATCGAGTCCTCCGCATACGCCTCGATCAGCAAGGACATGCGGTCGACCCCGGCCCGTCGATGGCGTCGTGGATTCGCGAACGACTCAGTGGTTCATCGTCGGCCGGCAATTGTTGACATCACACTTTTGCCCCGACGAACGGCCTTGCCGCTTCGCGCGGCCGGAAACAATGCCCGCTATGGTGACACAGTCGGCGGGGGCCAGATTCGATTTGGAGATTGTGTAGATGTTGAACGCTGTGAAGCGCATTGCCGGATCGGCCCCGATCTGGGCGTGGATCGTGATGGTCGTATGTGCCGTGATCCTGGTCGTCGGGCTCATCATCTCGAGCAACCGGACTGCTCCCACGACGACTTCCGCAGCCGACGTCTCACCCACCAGCATGACGCCGCTCGACGAGCCGGCGACGCTCGCGTTCATGAAGGACGCCCGGGAGAACTCGGCCGAACCGAAAACCATCGTCCTGCTCGGAGACTCGACCGGAGCGGCACGCGACGGGTGGGCCCCCCGAGTAGGGACGACGATCAGCCAGACCCTGCAACGGCCGATGGCCACCAAGTTCTGGAGCACCACGACCAACGATTACGGCGCCATGGTCGGCCTGGGCGACGGCCCCAACGGCCCGATCGGCTTCTGGAACGGGAGCGCCTCGGGCAAAGACGTCGATTACGCGCTGGCGAACCTCGGCAAGTTGATCCCCGCCGACGTCACGCCGGACCTGATCCTGCTGAACTTCGGGCACACCCAGGACCCGCAGGCGCCGCTCGCAGAGCAGATGCAGCCCCTGATCACCGAACTTCGTACGAAGTATCCGAACGCGGACCTCGCAGTCATCAAACAGAGCCCAGCCGCCGGGGGTGAAACCGGCACCCAGGTCGAGGGATACGCGTCGGCCATGGACGCCGAGGGCGTCCAGGTGATCGACGTCTACTCGGCCTTCCCCACCGACCCGGCCGCGCTTCGCCCGCTGCTCCGCGACACCGTGAACCCCAGTCCTGCCGGCCAGGAGATCTGGGCGTCGACGGTGCTGAAGGCCTTCGAGCTACAGACCTGAGTCTGGGTCTGTTGCCTCCGCACACCGGAATCGACCGGTACTGACGCCTATGCCCGATCCCTTTCACGCGCTCGTCTTGATGAACCTCTTGTTCGTCGTCGGCGCCTGGTGTCTGGCCCGGCCGAGCTACATCGCCGCCGCAGTTCTGGTGGTCGTCGCGGTTTCGTGGTTGTTCTGGAACACACCGATCGAGGGCCGGGTGCTCTATGTCGTCAGACCTGGAAACGGACTCACCGAATCCGATCTCCTCAGCGCCGCGGCATTCGGAATCGCGGCATTCAGCGTGCGTCGGGAACGCGAGCGTCGCAGGTACGAGGACGACTGACCGCCCGTGCATGCACTACGGTCACGTCCATGGCCATCCGTCGCGCGGTTGTCTCGGTCCTTCTGTCTTTCGTGGTCGTCGTGCCGATGTGGTGGTCGTCGGCCGAGGCCGCTGCCTCACCACCGCCCCCGCATCCCAGGCTCGACCACTCGATCACCGTCCAGATCCCCGGCGTGGTCTGGGGAGTCGGCGGCGCCGGGGTTGCCTACCCGCGAGTGTTCTACGGGCGCGGTCAGATCTACCCCTACCCGATGGGTTACGGCTGGCGTTGGCAGTGGCGCAATCTCACGACCGGAGCCGCCGGCTGGATCCCTTACGACTATCCCCACCGCCGCACCACCATTCAGACCGGGGCCGGCCAGCTACTCGTCACCGGTGACTACTTTCCGCAGCCGAACATCTATCTGAGTACGCCGGTCGCGGCCACCTTCTGGGTCAACCCGTGACGGGTCGGTTTGATCCGTTGATCCTGTAGATCCGAAATTGCGGCGTGCCACCCGGGCTGGTGACGGTCATCGCGGATGTTGCAATTCCGGCCCCGTCGTCCCACATCGTTGGGTACCGAACATTGACGGCATCGGCACTCCCGAGCCCGGTAGGTCTCGGCACCAGGATGTACTGAACTCCCGTGTCCGCGGGTTGGTTCAGTTTGGTGAAGAAATCGAAGTCGCTACGCACGACGAACTGGTCGTGGTTGTCGGAGAACAGCCAGATTCTTGATATGCCGAAAGTGTCGACCAGCACGGAGCCGGGCGGGAGCGCCTGATCGTCGAACCACCCGGCGATGTTGCGAGACACGTCGCCGAACCAGTAGAACCAATACCCCTCGGTCGGATATTGCTCCGGCCAGATCGCTGACCGCAGACCGTACTCCTCTTTCCCGACCGCGGGATTGAGCATCGAGGATGCAGTCACCGGCAACGAGGTCGCGAGGACCAAGGCCATGAGGGTGGTGACAGTTGTCCGTTCGACGCATGATCGCGGGAAGGTCCGGTCGCTGCTCAGCGAGCGTCGGTTGTTCCACTTCCGCAGGTTTGGGTCGTTGTTCGAGGGACGGGGGGTGGTGCTGCTAAAGGGGCGGGGGCCGCAGGCGACAAGGACCGCGACGACGACCAGGGGTGTCGCGGCCATGTAGAACCGGAACCATCCGAAGGTCGAGCCCAGGATCACTGCCGACATCTGGAACAGCAGGACCGACCCGAAGACGACTCCCGGCACCGCGGCGTCGACTCTCCGCAAGCGGACGGCGATCCACGCCACGACCGGTAAGACCGCGAACAGCAGGGGCTGCATTCCCAGCAGGTTCCCGGCTATGACCTCGACCAGCGGACCGGCGCCGACGTCCTCAGCGGAGATGATGCCCGCCGCCTCGACCTGCGCCGCGTTCCCGTACTGAGAAGAGAACTGCGAGAAAGCGTTTCCGTCGAGCAACCACCCCGAGATCGCCCAGAGGACGAAGGCGAACACTGTCGGCAGCAGAACGATCGCGGCATCGTGCAGACCGAACGCGGCGCCGGCCTGCCACGACGCCCGCCCCCGCGAGCCCACTGGGCGATGACTCCGAGTCGACAGGACGAACACGCCCAATCCGACACCGACGGCGGCCGGCAGCGCCTCGTACCGTGTCAGATACGCCAACCCCAGTGCGACACCGGCGACGACGAGATCGACGACATGAGATCGGTTCACCCACAACAGTACTCGACGGCACGTCCACAACAGGAAGAAGAGAAACGGCGCCTCGCTCATACCCATACCGGCGTAGAGCACGATCATCGGATTCAGCGTGAATGCTGCTACGGCGATCCAGCGCAGGACTCGGCCCGACCCGTAGTCGAGTGCGATCCGTCGGACCTGCCAGCCGGCGCCGGCCATGAACAGTGCGCTCATGACCGCGCCGGCAAACCCCACCCGGCGCAGCTCCGGCCACTGATTCACCGGCCAGTGTCTGGTCATCTCAACCAAGGGAATCTCGACGAGACTCGGCAACGGATTCCACACAAAGCCAACCGCACCGAGATGCGGGAACCGACTCCAGATCGTGTAACCCGCATTCGCGATCCGGCTGCTGGCGTCGGGGTTGATGTATCCGATGCCCAGGTACAAGTACACGCCGACAGCCACGTACAGCGCAGTGAGTCCACCGAACAGCGAGATCCCCCACCATTGTGTCCGGGTGAACCGCCGACGTCGCCTCGATGCCGGCGGCTCGAGCCCGGCCACCGGCACCGGGGCGTCGCCACTGATCGCGACGGTCATGAAGTCGAGGCGTCGGCAGAACCGTGCGACTCACCGAATCGCCTGCGGTAGAGCATCACTGAGACTGCGACGAGTACGCCGATCACCAGCACGGCAACGCTGATACCCAGCCACACCACCCAGCTCATACCGACCTGCTCCACCTCCACCTTCGGACCGTCGGCCCGAATGGTCATCAGTTCGGCCTGCCCGGCGACGCCGGCCACCACGACATCTCCGCGCAGGTTGGCGAGTTCACCCTGCTGTTCGTCGAGGAAGGTGAAGAGCGGATCGACGAGATCCCACGAACCCGAGGTGCTCACGAGTACGACCGTGCGGGAGTTCTGCGCGAAAGCCTGCACGGTACCGAGGCCTTCGGGGATGCTCACGCGGATCTGCGACGGCAGGTCGACCAGAGTCGCGGAATCCGCGGTGTTGATCGGGGGATTCAGCGGTTGGGCGTTTTTCGCGTCCGCGATCACGAGCGCCCCGGTCTCACTGTTCATCGCCTGATCGAGCGGCACCAGGACCGGCGACAAGGCCACCGCCGAGGACCTCTGCACCGACGCGATCAGTTGCGCCGCGGCATCGAGCTGGCCGGGATCGGTGCCGTCGAGCGCGACCTGGACGGTCGGCTGCCAGCCCAACGGGATCGACGCGAATCCGCCCATGCGGACCGGCGTCGAATCGCTCGACACCGTCGACGCCGGATCGATCTGGAACGTCATCGGCACGCTGCGCGGGTTGCATTCACCTGGCACCGGCTCGTAGCTGATACGGAATTCCAACGGTTCGTTGGCCGCGACCTGAGCAGCCGGAATCGTGAAGCGAGTGTCCAAGGTGCCGGACTCGTTCAGCGCTTTCGTCTGTAGAACTTCTCCACCACTGACGGCGAGGACGGAGCCTCGAGCACCGCCGTTGACCGGTGTATAGCGTGCCAGAAGGTGCACGTCGACCTGTCCAGGCCGGCCAAGTGCCAGGGCCGTGGGGTCGAAACCCGGCCGGAGAGTTGTCGTTCCGAGCACCTCGGCATTCAGACGCCCCGAGAATTCGGCGAAGGTCGTGCTCGACCCCTGTACTTCACGCTCGGTTGCTTCCGTCACTTCGGCGGTTGTGGTTTCGGCGAGGCCCGAGAGGTTGTCACGAAACAGCGCCACCTGCTCCGGCAGGGAAGCGGCGTCGCCACTGAGGATCAATGTCGCATCCGCACGTCCAGGCCTGTCGAGCGTGATGCTCCCACGTCCTGGTTGCTCGCGGATCTGGACCACCCTTGTCAGCGGATTCTGCGGGCTAGCTGCCGAGTCGCCCGATGTCTCGACGACATCGATCGACACACGCTGCGGGCGATAGTGGTCTGAGACGGCGGCGACCAGCCCCAACGCGGTTTGAGACACCGCGGCACTCGGCTCACGCGGAACAGAGATGAGCACAGTGTCGACCACTGACCCGAAGACGTCGCTGATCGTGCTGGGAACTTGCGCCGATCCAGTATACGAAACACCGAGGTTGGTGAGGGACACCTGCGGATCCGGGCCGCACACATCGCCCGAATCGTTGAGCCGCAGGATCATCCGGAGATCGGCCCGGCCGTCGGAGACGTCGATCCTCGTCAGCGGCAGTCGAAACGGGATACTGCGCTGATCGGCGCCGAAGCGCGGGATGGGGATGGTGCCGAGGATCGTCCCGTCATTACGGGTCACCTGAACGAACGCGTCCGAGATGACCGTGGCTGAGGCGACCACGCCGCTCAGCACCGTCGGAGCCATTCCCTCCGGAACGGGCACACTGATGCTGATCGGAGCATCCGCGCCGTCGATGTCGACCGCGGTCCCCAGGCCGAGTTGACGCCAATCCAGCGTCGTGGTCGTCAACGGGGCAGCCGACGCCGGCGCGGCGATCATTCCGACGGCGAGCACCGCAATCAGAACGCACCACAATCGGCGGATCAATCGACTAGACATTCTCAGAACCTTTCGGCGGTGTGGGCATACCGGGCATGGCGGAGAGCCCGTGCACCGTCTTTTCCCAGTAGGAGGGTTTGTAGATGAGTTGGGCCATGCTCTTGATGGCGGCCATGGACTGCAAGAACCAGTAGGCCGGCACGAGCAGAGCGGCGCCGAGCAGATACGGCTTCTCGAGCGTTCGGGCCGAGACCACACCGAGCATGATCGTCGCCAGGTTGCCGACGGTGAACATCAGCAGACAGAGGTAGTAGACGGGCCCCGGGAACAGCGAGTTCATGAAATCGGGTTTGCCTGCGAACCACACCAGCAGCAGAGCCCAGAAGAGCAGGTTCAGAGTGTTGGCGATCGGCATTCCGGCGGTCAGGTTCGAAATCCGAAGGGTGGGAACAAGTCCCAGATCACGAACCATCGCCCCCGGGTGACGGGTGTGCACCAGGAAGGTCTGCAGGTAGCCCTTGTACCACCGGGATCGCTGACGCACCCAGTTCACGACGTCGGCGTTGGCCTCTTCTCCCGTGAGCGAGTCCAGTACCACCGTACGATATCCGTAGCGCGCGAGACGGATTCCCAAGTCGGCATCCTCGGTGACATTGAAGGCGTCCCATCCGCCGACCTCGCGCAGCACCTCGGTGCGGATGTGATTCGACGTCCCGCCGAGGGGGATCACGCAGTTCGACGCGCTCAGCGCGGGCAGCATGTACGAGAACCACTGGTCGTACTCGATGGCGAACCACCGGGTGAGCAGGTTCTCTCGCTCGTTGTAGTACCCGAGCCGGGCCTGGACCGATCCGACGTCGGGACCGCTCGCCGCGAACACCGATGCGGCCTTGCGTAGTTGGAGCGGATCCGGGATGTCCTCGGCGTCGTAGATGGTGACGAGGTCGCTGCGTTCCGACGGCAGGCTCATCGCGACGTTGCACGCCTTGGGTTTGGTCCTCGGCTCGCTCGGGGGGACCAGCACCGGGGTGATCCCGTCGAGGTCGGCCCTACTCACGGCGTCGATGGTCTCGGAATCGTCCTCTTCCAGGACCAGCAGGATGTCGAGTTTGTCTGCGGGATAGTCGATCTTGCCGACACCGGCGACGAGGTTCGCGACGATCTCGGGTTCGCCGTACACCGGCAGCAAGACGGTGTAAACCGGAAGCTCGGCGTCGGGGATCGCGCGTGCGTCCTCGTCGGACACCCGCAGCACTCCCCGACCGGACATACCCCGCGTGACGAGCACGAATTTATCGACACTCGAGACGAGGAAATACACGGCACAGACACTGAGGATGACCGCCAGCGACACCCGCCAGGTCAGCACGAACGCAGCGGCAACCACCACGACGAACACGACCATCGCGATTCGCTGCCCGCGGCTGAGCGGATGTCGAGCCGACAGCCTGGTCACGTGCGGCGCGGTCGCGCTCTGCGCGACGTCAGAGCCCTCGAGCGCATCGAATCCCCTCATTGCGAAGGTCGCTCGACGGCATTGATCATCGACCATGCGAGATCGGTCAGCGCGTCGTCCACGCCGGACTCGTCGGACACCGACTCGTCGGCGTCCTCGCCACCACGGATGAGCCAACCGATCGGTTCGACGACGGTGCTCGAATAGCTGGGCAACTGCGGCTCGACGAGTTCCGACGGTCGCGACTGGTCGCGTGCAGCCATGAGGTAAACCGCTACATAGCGCTCGCCGGCCGCCGTCGGAACACGCCACGCCCAGAACCGGCCCGTCCACAACGCGTCGGCGGAGGTCCGCACTGCCTCGGGGGTGTTCGCGATATTTCCCAGCCGCGTCGTGTGCCCGCCCGCCGAGACCGGGGTCGACGTGATCGCGGCCGGCGGCACCGTCTCGTACCACAGGCCCCGGCGGTAGTTGGTGAACCGTCCGAGATCGGTGGTGGAATACACATCGAGGTATGCGGTGGACAACGGGTTGGTTCCCGGGTCGGTCATGCCCGTCGTGACCCGGTACCGGCGCACGTCACCATCGGAGCCCATGACCCGCGGACCCCAGTCGAACACCTGGGGTTCGGTGATGCCGAGGCCCAAGGTCCGCAACTGGGACAGCCAATCCTCCCCGATCGGCGGCGAGACAACAGGTTTCGGCGAATCCGGCGCGAGCGGGGTGAGCGCCAGGATCACCAGCGCCACCAGCCACGCCGATGCGAGCGTGATGACAGATTGCTTCGGTAGCCCGGCACGGGCGGAGCCGGACCGACCGAATCGAAGGCGCACGAGAATCGCGACCGCGGTGACCGCCGCCGTCGGCACCGTGTAAGCGAGGACCGGTGCGTGCTGGAGTACCAGCACCAGCGCCACCCCGAGGGCGCCCGACATTACGGCCGTCGCCGCGCCCACTCGTGGGTGTCGCCGTAGCGCCATGTACGTCACGACGGAGGCGAGCGCCACGGACAACAAGCCGAATACGACCGTCGAACCGCCGAAGGCCTCTCCCAACAGTAGAAAGTTCGGCGGGAAGCACGTCAGAAGGAACAACCAGATGAGGTAGTCGCGGACGACGCGGCGGATGCCGAAGATCACGATCGACGCCGCGAACACCCAGATGAGAAGCGGAATCAGGTCGGCGTGCCAGAAGGCCGCGACGGCGGGAACCCTGGGAATGACAAGCGCCGCAGCAAGTCCCAGTGCGCCACCCACGACAACAACCAGGATGCGGTCGAACTCACCATCGCCGATCTCGCGGCCGCGGGACGAGACGTCGAGGCCGAACGCGATCATGAGGCACCACAAGGGTACAAACAGCAGATAGGCCGTCGGCGAACCCTGTCGAAGCGCATCGAACTCGGCTGCGATCGCCGGAGCGAACGCCAACATCCCCGCACCGATCGTCGACGCGTAGCGGGCGCCCATCGACACCTCACGGGGTGCTGTCAGCGCCTTCCGCCACGAACGCCGGTTGTCGTCGCGTGTGGTCGGCGCTGCCGTGCCGGCATCGACATCCGCAAGTTGCGGTGACGAATGCGCGACAGTGTCAAGAACAGTCATGAGCCCTCCCCAGACAGCGCCTGAGCATCGGGCCCTGGCGGTGAACGCGATTCGGGCGTCAATCCTGTAACCCCCCTGACGCCCGAATCGCGAACAAGTAGAAGAGTAACCCTAAAAAGAAAGTTGATTGACCTCTCCCGCGGCGCGGCCTCTCCGAGCAGCAGCTGCATCGGCGGCCAGATCGGGAATGGACCGGTTAACGTGTTCCTCTATTATCGTCTCTGCCGCAATACTATTGGTTGATTCGCACACGGCATCGTCATTGATCGGCAACGCGCCGAACCGGCCCGCAGGCACCCGACTTATGTCGCAATTTTGTGGTTGAAGTCATGCTCAGAGTACTGGGTCGGCCGACCTGGTCGGGGCGTTAAAGGCACTGTGCCGCAGTGATTCACAATTCATACCTGTGGATTGGCAATCCTGCCGAGACGATCAAGCTGCTGTCGCCACCCCCTCAGACGATTGACAAACATTCCTTGTCAGTCGGCAGCAGCTGCTGGATCGTCGCGAGCTCCGGTCGCCCTTCGATCGCACACACGGGACGGCGTAGGGGGGCAGTGCATCGACGCCTGGTCGGTTGACCAGGGAACGTGATCGTCGCGCTCCGTGCCCGCGTCACCGGGCCGACAGGTCCTTGCCCGGTTCAACGTCGATGACAGCGATCAGTTGACACCTCCACCGTCATTGAGTGCGCCGTCGAGCATGCGAACACGGGGTGGGAGTCTTCATTGCCCCAGGGCCTCGACCTCACCGCGCACGAGGCACTCGAGGCCACGGACACCGGCGACTCGTGACGACAGAGTCACGGATTCTGGACGCGAAACCCGAAACGGGCGTGACTGAAGTTGATCACTGCCGACGATCTATGCACAGTCAACGCCAATCGACGCACAGTCGACGAAAAACGCTGCACAGTCGATGTTTTCGGGAACCTATGCCTGTGGAGAAACATCGAAATCGAACGCATGTTCCTGTACATTGGAGTCATGCCAGAGCTAGCCACTCTCCTCGATCACCTCATCGAGACCACCCCACCCATCGACGACCCCACAGGCAGAGCAACCTTCGATGCGTTGAACACACTGCGGTTGATCCGCAACATCATCGATCACCAGATCGTCACCCACACAGCACAACTCGACAACCTCGGCGTCGCACAGAAAGCCGGCAGCACCACCACGAAACTGTTGATCGAGTCCGGCCACGCACCCGCCGCCGCCCACCGCACCATGCGCAGCGTCGACGCCCTGCACACACTGCCGACCCTGGCTCGTCACGCCGCCGACGGAAGACTGTCCAGCGAAGTCGGCGACGCCATCATCCGCGGGATGAATGAGATCGAGAAGCGTTGCCCCGAAGCATTTTCCGACGACAAACACTCACCAGTTGAGATCGAACTCATCGCCCAAGCACTCTCAGGTGCGACACCGGCACAATTGCTGAAGCATGCGCGGGCCATCGCCAACACACTCGCCAACGCCACCGACACCGCTGTTGCCGCCGCCGATGATTCTTCTTTGAACGCGGTCACCATGCACACCACCGACGACGGACGCGTCGACGTCCGCGCCGACCTCACCCAGACCGTCGGCGAGAAATTCTTGGCCATGATCGATGAACGCTCCTGCCCACGACCCGAACCCGACGGCGCCGGCGACCGACGCACCGCCGAACAACGCCGCGCTGACGCCTTGGAGTTGATCCTCGACCAGGCCGCACTCGGTGCAAGCATTGACAGCGTGGGGAGTCCGCGCACGCAACTGATGCTGACCATCCCCGCGACCGGAGACCTGGCAACACTGCCGTGGACCGGTTCCGTCAGCCACGCCACCGCGAGACAGGTGACGTGCGACGGGTCGCTCACGGAGATCATCCTTGACAGTGAAGGAGTACCGCTGCAGATGGGACGCACCGAACGACTGTTCCCGGCGCACCTTCGCAAAGCAGTGATCGTCCGGGATGGCTGTTGCATCAAATGCGGTGCGCCGCCGTCACATACCCAGGTCCACCACGTCGCTCACTGGGCCGACGGCGGCCCCACCGACCTCGACAACGGCTGCCTGCTCTGCCAACGCTGCCACACCCAAGTCCACCACCACGGCTGGGACATCGTGATGGGATTCGACCGCCACCCCTGGCTCGTACCGCCCGCCACCATCGACCCGCAACGTCGACCACTACCGGCCTACAACCGCCGCACCATGCGACTCGACGACGCCGCCTGACCTCGCACCGCCCCACACACTTCCGCGCAGCACCTTCGCACCCGGCCATACCGGGACCGCATCCGTACCTTGACAACTCCACAGTGTTGGCGGCCTGCTGTCGTCCGTGTAGTGGCACCCTGGAACGCTGCGCCCGAACCGCTGGTGCGTTCTACGACAATTCGCCGGCCGCCACTGCCACACGATCGCGCGGCACCACCGCATCGAGAGCCTCGGCGAACGGCGGAATGAAGTACCGTGCGCCGAGGACACAGCACGCGTGACCACCGTCGACCTCGAAACGCTGCGCGCCGGGGATGCCGTCGACCAGCAACTGTTGACGTTCGGGTTCGACCACGCGGTCGCGGATGGAGACGACCACGGCGGTGGGTACGTCGACCTCGTGCAGCCAGTCACGGGAATCGAACTCCCCCAAGCCGTTTCCGAAGTCACCGAGGTGCGCGAGCGGCGTAGAGAAGAACTGTCGGAGCGCCCAGATGGTGGTGTGGGACGTCTTGTCGAGGCTCTTGTCGGACACCCTCGGCAGCACCCGGTACACCGGGCGCAAGATGCGTCCCATGTGTTCCGACGACGCGCGGTGCCGGGGATCGTTGGTGCTGAAGAACGGACCGGTCGAACACAGCACCAGGCCGGCCACGCGCTCCGGGTGGCGCCTCCACACCAGCTGCGCGATCCCGCCACCCATCGAGAATCCGGCGACCGTGAACCGGTCGATGCCCAGGACATCGGCGAGCGCGACGACGTCGTCGGCACAGTCACGGAGATCGAATGTCTCGGACTCGATGCCGCGGCCGTGCCAGCGCGCGTCCAGGGTGATGACCCGGTAGCGGTCGTTGATGGCGGGGATGGTCGGGTACCAGCAGAGCAGCCCGGTCGTCAGCACCGAGTGCAGGAGGAACACGGCGGGAGCGTCGCGCGGACCCGAGTCGGTGACGAACGCACGCCCGCGTCCGGGGAGCTCGACCATCCGTCCGTCCGGGATGTCCCGAGCCGGGTACGGGGTGAACACGTGGCGGATGGCGCGCGCGGTGCCGTGAACGAACTCGGGGATCACGCCATCAACGGTACGTGAGATGCTGGTCACATGATCGACATCGCCCGTCCGAAAATCGAGGGGTCGATCGCCGTCGCCGACGGTGATCGTCGGATCGGATTCGCCGAGTACGGATCGGCCACCGGACGGGCCATCGTCTGGCTCCACGGAACACCCGGTGCGCGACGCCAGATCCCCGTCGAGGCGCGCGCGTACGCACTCGAACGCAAGGTCCGGCTCATCGGACTGGATCGCCCCGGCGTGGGGTCGTCGACCCCGCATCGGTACGACAACGTCGCTGCCTTCGCCTCCGACCTCGCCGAAGTCCTCGAAGCCCTGGGCATCGACGACTTCGCGATCATCGGGCTCTCCGGCGGCGGACCGTACGCCCTCGGCGTCGCGCACGCGATGCCCGACCGGGTGACGGCGGCCGGCATCCTCGGCGGTGTCGCGCCGACGGTCGGGCCCGATCGCATCGAGGGCGGCGCCATGCGCCTCGGCACGCTCTTGGCGCCGCTCGTCAGCGTCGCGGGCGACCCGATCGGCCAGGTGCTCAGCGTCGCCCTCGGCTTCGCCCGGCCCATCGCCGAACCCGCGATCACCATCTACGGCCGGCTGTCCCCGCAGGCGGACCGAGAACTGTTGGCGCGACCGGAGTTCCGGGCCATGTTCCTCGACGACCTGCTCCACGGCGGGAGCCGCCGGATGGCCGCGCCGTTCGCCGACGTCGTGGTGTTCGCACGGGACTGGGGGTTCCGCGTCGGCGACGTCACGGTGCCGGTGCGCTGGTGGCACGGCGACGACGACCACATCATCCCGTACGCCCACGGCGAGCACATGGTGTCGCTGCTCCCCGACGCGAAGCTCTACGAGATGCCCGGCGAGAGTCACCTCAGCACCCTGCACATGGCGACCGACATCATCGACGAACTACTCGCGCTGTGGGACCAGTCGCGACCGCCGCTGGGCGAGTGAGGCTCGACCCCCCGCTCCCTGAGGTGCGAGCGAAGCGAGCCACGAAGGGCATCACAACGTGCCTCACCAGGCCCTTCGAGGCTCGTCGCTATCGCTCCTCGCACCTCAGGGACCAGGGGTTATGCGGTTCTTTCGGATTAGCGAGCAGGTGGGAACGCTCAGCCGGCGGGGATCGGCGGTGTCGCCGACAACCCGGCCGCGAGTCCCAGCGCCACGGCCATGATCGCCAGTTCGACGACGGCGGCACGCACGGAGGCCGTCTCGCTGCTGCGATGCCGCTGCACCGCCGGTAACCAGCGTCGTCGATGCCAGGCCGCGAGGCCCACGAGGATCGCGAGCACCGCGGCCTTCGCGAGGAGGATGCGGCCGTAGCCGCTGCTCACGAGGTCGGCCGGACCGCCGATCTCGACGAGCCCGGAGACCACGCCGGTCACCGTGAGCAGACCGACCGCCCAGGGGGCGCGGCCGGAGAAGACCGGCAGGCTGCGCGCCCACCCCGACCGCCCGCGGACCGTGATCAGCATCGCCGCGAGAAGCCCACACCACCAGGCCGCGGCCAGCGCGTGCGCACCGATGAGGAACGGACCCCACGAGTCGTTGCCCGCGTGACCGGCGATCGAGGTGGCCAGCACCCCGATCGCCGCGAGCGCACCGACCACGAGGACGGGTATCTCGATCCCGGTCAGCAGGTCCAGCACCACCCACACGACGATCAGCAACGCGACGACCAGCGCGACCATCTCGGGTGCACCCGAGAACAGGACGTCGCCGAAGTCGCCGGCCGTCACCTCGAGCACCTCGGTGCCCGCCCGATCGGCGGTGCGGATCCAGGCGCTGACCAGTACCGCCAGCACCCACACCCCGGCCAGCAGGCCGATCACCCGGGTCGAGGGCTCGGCGTCGACGGTCGGTAACGCACCCAGGCCGAGCAGCACCACGGAGACGCCCAGCGCGAGGGTCGTGGGCACGGCGACCAGGTCCGGACCGTCGGGACGGGCGAGCAACCAGCTCACCACCAGACCGCCGGCCAGGGTCACCACGAGGATGAACCCGTTGCGGAGTGTCATGTCACGATCCGGATGGTCGTCAGCGCCGTGTCGACGGTCGCCGGCTCACCCAGAACACGACGCCGAGTCCGACGATCAGGACGACGGCGGCCCCGGCGATGAACCACCACACCGGGATTCCCTCGTCCGACGAGGCGTCGACGGCCTCGATCGCCGGGCCCGGTTCGCCGTTGCCGGCAACCGCGAGCTCGAAGGTGCGCTGCCCGCTGATGACGTGCCCGTCGGCCGAGGTCACCCGGTAGTTGACGACGTACTCGCCGGCCGGACCGAGCTCGCGCACGCCGACGCGCACGTTCGGTCCGTCGACCGAGGGGTCACCGGACTGCCAGTAGTGATCGTCGGGGCCGACGACGTTGAGCACCGCATACGACGACTGGATCGGCTCGTTGAAGGTCAACGTGACCGTCTGCGGGCCGGTCTGCACCGTCGCGCCCTCGGCGGGATCGGAGGACACCAGCCGAGAGTGCGCCGACGCCGGCGCCGCGGCCCACGATCCGACGAGCCCGAGACACAGCAGCGCCGCAAGCACCAGGACGACGCGCCGAACAGCCACCGGACGACGGTCAGGCATTGCCGCCGCCACGGCCGTTACGTCGGAGCACAGTCAGCGCGGCCACGCCGATCACCGCGCCGAGAGTGCCGACGACCAGGCCGATTCCACCGAGCCATCGAGCGGCGGAGTCCGTCGAGGACGACTCGGCGGTCTCCGAGCCCTGCGAACCGTCCGACGCCTGCGCGCTGTCGGTCGGAGCGGCGGCGTGCGAGCCGCCGTGGTGGCCGTCGCCGGAGTCGGGCGGCAGCGTCAGGGTCGGCGCGGGCTTCTCCGGCTCGGAGCCGTCGGCGGGCGTCGGCTGGTTCCAGTCGGCGGTCTCACCGTCGGCGTAGGTCTGCAGCGCCGGGAGTTCGACGGTCTCCTGCTCGGGGAACGGTCCGCCGGAGAACCGGAACTGGCCGAACTGCCCGACCGGAACGCCCGGCGAACCCGGGTCGGCGGTCCAGGTGATCTCGGTGACCTTGTCGTCCTTCTTGGTGACGACGGACTTCCAGCCCGGCATCACCTCGGGACGCGCCGAGGTCAGACCCGGCAGCGTCACACGCAGCCCGGTCGTCGCCGCGGCGTCGGACTCGTTGGGGACGACGAGGGTGACCACTCCGTACCCGCCCTGCGTGACCGTCGGTGCGTTGGCGGTCACGTGCGCCGACGCGGCACCCGCACCCGCGAAGGAGGCGAGGCCGACGACTGCGGCGGCGGTGGCGGGCGCGATGATGCGGCGGGCGATGGTCGCCCGCGGAGAACTGAGCTTCATTGAATGTGTCTTTCGATGGTTTTCGGGACCGGTCGCATGGACGCGTGCATCGACCCCACATCTGTCGATCTGGGGTTCGGGCGCGTCAGAACGTGCCGGGTGGTCCGCGAACGCCGTTGCCGCACAGCGCAGGTGCGGCCGGAACACAGGGCTGCGTCCAGAAGGCGGGCGCTGCCGGGCGCGCCGCGAGGGCGACCGGCGGCACCAGCGATCCGATGACCGTGCCGATCGAGGCCAGCAGATGCGCACCGGCGACGATCAGCGCCGCGCTGAGCGGGATCGCCACCAGGTGGGTGAGGAGCATCGGCAGCGTCGAGGTGCCGTGGGCGGCGTGCCCGGCGTCGAGCGCGAGAGCCCAGTGACTCGCCGCCTGCGCGACGGACAGGATGATCGTCGTCGACACCGCGGCCGTCAGGAATCGTCGCCGGCCCGGCGCGAGCAGCATCGAGGCGACCGCGCCGATCGCGACGCTCAGCAGGATGCCCGACGAACTCGGCATCGCTCCGCTCGCCGCACCGTGCGCGGCGACCGCCACCGCGGGAACCACACCTGCCGCGGCGACGCGCGAGAACGCGTCGGGCGATCGGAAGGTGCGGGACATGCCTTGATACTAGATCGGCGGGCTGGGCCAACCCCGACCCCGGTGCCGCCGGGCGATGACACAATCGTTCCCATGTCGGATGCAACCCTCGGTGTCGAGGTTCGAGAACTGTCCTCGCCCGACGAACTCGAGGACCTGCTGCGGATCTTCGACGACGTGTGGCGGCCCGACCCGACGAACCGTCCCGTGGGTACCGACATGCTGCGGGCGCTCAGCCACGCCGGCAACTACGTCGCCGGCGCCTTCATCGGCGACCACCTCGCCGGTGGCAGCGTGGCGTTCTTCGGCGCACCGGTCGGCGAGACCCTGCACAGCCACATCACCGGGGTCACCCGGCGCGGGCGCGGACACCAGGTGGGTTACGCGCTGAAGATGCACCAGCGCCGGTGGGCCCTCGAGCGCGGCCTGTCGACGATCACGTGGACCTTCGATCCCCTCGTCGCGCGCAACGCCTACTTCAACCTCGCCAAGCTCGGTGCGACGCCGATGCACTACTACGAGGACTTCTACGGCGAGCTCGGCGACGAACTCGGCGGGGACGCCGACTCCGACCGGGTACTGGTCGCCTGGGATCTGAACACCGCTGCGCCGTCGGGGCCGGGGGTTTCGGGGCCGCCGCAATCGGTGGACGAGCTGCTCGCCGACGGAGCGGTGTCGATCATCGACGTCGACCAACCGTCCCGCCCCGTCGCACACCACGAGCGCGTCACCCCCGACGCCGGCGTCGTCGTCGAAGTGCCGCGCGATGTCGAGTCGATGCGGGTGAGCGCGCCGCTCGACGCCGCCCGGTGGCGGATCGCGCTGCGCGATGCGCTGTCGCCGTTGCTCGTCGAGGGAGAAGCGCGTCGTGCCGTGCGATTCCTGCGATCGGGTCATTATGCCTTCGGTCCGGCCGGTTCGGGGGCCCGGTGACGGAGGCTGTGGACCCGCTCGCTCCGCTCCCGGCGTCCGAGGCTGTGGACCCGCTCGCGGCCGATCCGGCTCCTGCCGAACTGACCCCGACCGAACTGACCCCGGCCGACTGGCACGGCTTCCCCCACACGCTCGCCGACGTCCTGCCCGCCGCGTCGGTTGCGCTCGGAATCGCACCCGGCGGCGCGGGACCCGTTGTACCGCCGGGCGATTCGGTGGTGGTGCTGCTGATCGACGGACTGGGCGCGACTCTGCTGGACGACTACGCCGACCATGCCCCGACGCTGCGCGAACTGACGTCGACGACGCTGCGGGCCGGGTTCCCGGCGACCACCGCCACCAGCATCCTGAGCCTCACCGCCGGGACGTCGTGCGGAGTGCACGGGATCATCGGGTACAGCTTCCGCCCGGGCGACGAATGCCGCACCCGCGGGTCCCGGCGCGTTCTCAACTCGCTGCGCTGGACCCTCGACAACGCCTCCGGCCCGTCGGCGTTGATGACCTATCCCCCGGCCCTCGTCCGCACCGAACGTGGCAGCCTGGAAGAGCTGGCGGCCGAAGGCGTTCGGGTGACCTACGTGATGCCCGGCGAGTTCCGCGGAACCGGACTGACGATGGCCGCGTTCCGGGCCTCGGGGCAGTTCGTGCCCGCCGTGACCCCCGACGGCATCCGGGAGGCCGTGCTGACCACCCTGCGTCGCCGGAGTCGCCACCGTCGGTTCGTGTACGCCTACTACAGCGAACTCGACTTGGCCGGCCACATCCACGGCCCGGGGTCGGCGGAGTGGCTGGCGAAGCTGCATGTCGTGGAACGGCTCGTCGCCGATCTCGCTTCCGAATTGAACGACGGGACAACCCTTCTCGTCACCGGTGACCACGGGATGATCACCGCCGACCGGGCGATCGACATCGACACCTCACCCGTCCTGCTCGACGGAGTCGACGCGGTGGCCGGCGAGGCACGGGTCCGCCACGTCTACGCGACACCGGGATCGGCCGACGACGTGCTGAGCGGGTGGTCGTCGTATCTCGGCGACGCCGCCCACGTCGTCCCCCGGGAGCAGACCATCGACGAAGAATGGTTCGGACCGATCGTGAGTGACGCTGTCGCACACCGCATCGGCGATGTCGTCGCGGTGGCCCGCGGCAACACCACCCTCACCCGCAGCACGCGCGAGACGATGGAGTCGATGATGCTCGGCCATCACGGCGCCTGGACCGCCGCCGAACAACTCGTGCCGCTGATCGTCGCGTCGGGGTAGGGGCGCACCCTTCGAGGCTCGTCGCTTGCGCTCCTCGCACCTCAGGGAGCAGTGGGGGCGTCGTCGGTCACCAGGTCCAGGCGCACGCCCAACAGGCGGACCGGGCGGTCGATGTCGAATCTGCCGAGCAGGTCGGCGACCACCGACTCCAGCTCGTCGTAGTCGAGGCTCGGCGCCGGGAGTTTGCGCGACTTGGTGCGGGTGTAGAACGTCGTGGTGCGGACGGTCACCGCGACGCGGAAGGGCAACCGCTCCTCGCCGACCACCTGATCGAGCAACTCACGCAGGAGTTCGGCGGCAGCGGCGCGCATCTCGGTGGCGTCGGCGAGATCGGTCGCGAAGGTCCGGGACTTGGAATGCGAACGGGCCAGATACGGTTCGGCGGTGATGGCCGAATCGCCGCCGCCGCGACAGAGGACGTACAGCCAATTGCCCTGGTGCGGTCCGAAAGTGGCGATCAGGTCCTCGCGAGGGGTGGCGATCAGCTCGGTCACCGTGTCGACCCCGGCGGCAGCGAGTTTCGCCGACGTCTTCGGTCCCACGCTCCACAGATCGCGAGTCGGCCTGTCCCCCATCAGGTCCAACCAGTTGCGGTCGTCGAGCAGGAAGACGCGCGGGGCGTCGACGCCGTCACCGGGAGTCGTGGCCGGCGGGCGTTTGGCGAATCCGGTGGCCATCTTGGCGCGCTGCTTGTTGTCGCTGATGCCGACGCAACTCGTGAGCCCACATCGGTCGAGGATCTCCGACCGGATCCGTTCGGCGAGGTCGACGATGGCCTCGTCGTCGAAGGGGTCGACCTCCGCGCCGCGCGCACTCACACCGAGATACGCCTCGTCCCAGCCCCAGACCTCGACCGGATGGCCGGTGGCGCGCAAGACGTCCATGACGTCGGCCGACGCGGCGTCGTAGGCACTCATGTCGAGCGGCAGGTACACCGCGTCGGGCAACTTGCGGTGCGCTGCCCGCAGCGGCATACCCGCACGCACGCCCACGTCGCGCGCCTCATACGACGCGCAGGTGACCACCTTGCGCGCCTCCGTCGGGTCGCCGTTGCCGCCGACGATCACCGGTACCCCGACGAGCTCGGGCGCCCTCAGCCGCTCGACCGCCACCTGGAACTGGTCGAGGTCGACGTGCAGCAGCCACCGATATCGCTGCGGAACCGAAGTGGTCACGCCGCCCAGGGTAATCCCCGAGCGTCCCCGAGATCACCCGGCGATACGGACGTCGACCTCGCCCAGACCCGCCGACCGGCACGCCGTGCGCAACGAGTGTGGGTTGTAGCGCAGCACGGACAGCCGTCGGTCGGAGCCGTGACCGGCCTCGGCGAAGGCCGCACTCGCAGCGATGATGTGGTCGGTGAACTCGGCGCGCGCGGCGGGGTCCGCCTCCGCGACCACGCAGCGCAGCACCTGCTCCACGAGGGCGCGATCCCGATGGAGCGGCGGTGGCATGAGATTGAGTGCCGGAGAGGCAGTTCCGCAGTTCGTCGGGTCGGTCAGCGCATGCGACGCGGCAACCAGGTAGGCGACGGCGACCAGCGTCGGGCGCCGGTCATCGTGGTCGGGTCGCGAGACGGCGGCACGGTATGCCCGCACCGGCTCGGACGTCGCGACATCGGTCAGGTCGGCGTCGTGCCCGGGCCCGGTCAGCCCCAGGACGGCGAGCGCCTCATCGTGTGGAGACGGAACCTGTTCGGCGGCAACCGCTTCGGCGTGCATCAACCGCAGGCGAGCAACGATCGCCTGGTGCCGTCGAAGCGCGGCGTCGATCTCGGGCAAAAGATCGGCGGTCACCCCGAACACCGCGGAGTCCTCGGCGAGCGCCGCGTACCCGGACAGGACGATCGACTCCTCGATGTCGATCGCCTCGACGATCGCCGACGACGTGAGAAACGTGCGCACACCGCGTCTCGACGCGCGCACAGACAAAACGCTGGTCAACTGAACCCCTCCACATAGACCTCGAACAGTGACGATCATGAACACGACGACGAGCACGATCGGTGCCCCTCGAGTCGACCCCCTACGCCCCGGCCCCCCCACTGATGCGGCCGGTCGGGCGCAAGCTGAGGATACGCTGAGTCGAGGCGGTATGTGAGTCGAACGACTGAACTTGCGGGTTCGACGCCCGCATAGGGACCAAAGGCCCTGTCCCGGCGGTCCGCTTGCAACGACCATGTAAAGGGCGACCGGCATCAGGAGGGCGACATGCTGCGATTCCTCGCCCGCGAACTCCACAGCTGGCGTGTCATGCACGCATCGTCGAACGGTCTGGTCCGTCGCGGGGACCGTCTGGAAACCGTGACCCTGGTGATGCTATGGCTGGCCGCCGTCGCGGGTGTGATGATCGCCCTGACCGTCGGCGGCGACACCTACGCGGCACACAAGACGGCGGCCGAGAATCAGGAACCGCGACATTCGGTGAGCGCGACGATCATTCGCACATCGGGCCAGGGCAGCGGCGACCAGAGCGATCAGCCCAGCCACATCCAGGACAAGGTCATCCAGGACAGCGTCGACCAGAACGGTGCTGGCCCGGATTCCGACTACACCACCGTGGCGTGGCAGGACCCGAACGGCCACCGGCTCACGGCAGCCGTCGACGCCGAGCCGCTCGACTCCGTCGGCCGGGTGCGCGTCGTCTGGCTCGACGACTCCGGCTCGGTTGTGGACCCGCCCGTGACCACCACCGACGCCGTGATGGAGGGTCTCATCGCCGGGATCGGGGTGGGGATGTTCGTCGTGCTCGGGTGGTGGGGCTCGACCGTGCTCGTCCGCGCGGTCGCCGATCACCACCGGTCACGGCGGTGGGACGCCGAATGGCGTCAGTTCGACATAGACAGCCATCCCTGATCGGCGCCAGCTTCTCAAAGGCGCCGGGTGCGTCAGCCGCTGACGACCGCCCAGATGACGAAGGCCACCCAGGCGACGGCGCCGAGGATGTTGACCACGAGCGCCGTCGTGGTCAGGGCGTCACGCCGGCCGCCGGCGCGGGTGATCCCCACGACCGTGAGCACCAGGCCGACGACCGTGCCCAGGCACAACGGGAAGCCGAGAATGCCCACGATCAACCCCGCCAGGCCGAACCCGTTCACCTTCTCCGGCTGCGCAACAGGTTGCGCGGAAACGGGCTGGGCCGCAACCGGTTGGGCCGGAACGGGCGGGGCCGAAAGAGGCCGGGCCGAAACAGGCTGGGCGATGACAGGCTGCACCGGAACAGGCTGGGGCGGAACGGGCTGCGCGGAAACGGGCTGGGCCGCAACCGGTTGGGCCGGAACGGGCGGGGCCGAAAGAGGCCGGGCCGAAACAGGCTGGGCGATGACAGGCTGCACCGGAACAGGCTGGGGCGGAACGGGCTGCGCGGAAACGGGCTGTTGCGCGGGTGGCACGGAACCGGGCCGGCCCCGTACGGGCGAGGTCCCGGCAGGCATCCGGTGCAACCGGGACCACTGGTCGGGTCGTAGGTCGGCCGGACCGACGGCCCCGAACACCGCGCCCGGCTGGACGGCGGCCCCCGGCCGCAGGTCGAGGCCGTGCAGCGTGCCCGCCACCGGCGCGTCGATCGTCACCCGCCCGGCCGGGGAGTCGACCGTGGCCAGGGGCTCCCCTGCTCGCACGATCTGCCCGTCGCGTGCCGAGACACCGGCGATCACCGAGCCGGCCGGCAGCGACGGGAACGCGACACGACGAGCCCACATCCCGGTCCCGACCTTGTCGGTGTCGATGCCGGGGACGACATTGGTCGAGCGGAGGAGGCCCCCCTGCGCGACGACGACCTTCGGGTCACCGATCCGGGCGACGCGACCCACCGACGACAGCGCGGACTGCAACATCGGGATGCTGCTGGTCCCGCCCGTGACGTAGACGATGACGGGTCCGTTGGGTCCGGTGCCCGCGGCGTCGGCGCGGGCGATCGCATCCCGGGTCAGCTCGACGGCCCGTTCCACGAACGGCCCGATCATCGCTTCGAACTCGCGTCGGGTCAGCAGCAGCGTGTGCCGGGTACCGGGGAGTTCGATGACGGCCTGCGCGGTGTCGGACAGCGCTTCCTTCGCCGCCCGCACCCGGTCGGCGAGGGCGATCGCGGCCGCCGGGGCGCGGAGCCGGCCCGGGAGGTCGGGATCGAGTTCGGCGGCCTCGTCGTGCACCCAGCGGATCATCCGGGCGTCGAGGTCCCGGCCGCCGAGGTGGTTGTCGCCGCCCGACCCGGTGACGGTGAATCCCTCGGCACCGTCGCGGACGAGGACCGCCACGTCGCACGTGCCGGCGCCGAAGTCGAAGACGCACATCCGTTCGTCGCCGCTGACGTCGTGCCCGCGGTAGACGTAATACCAAGCGGCAGCGAGTGACTCGGAGGCGATTCGCAGAGTGTCGGCGGGGATGCCGGCGCGCTGGGCCGCGCGTCGGAGGACGTTCTTGCGCCGCTCGCTCCAGCGGTCCGGATGCGTCAGGACGATCGAGTCGAACCCGGGCAGTCCGCTGTGGCGCAACGCGGTGCGGTGCACGTGCCGCAGCACGGCGCCGATCAGATCCTCGACCGGCCAGAACCGGTCGCCGAGCTCGATCTCACCGTCGTCGATCCGCGACTTCGGGGTGTCCTCGAAGGCGTCGGGGGCCTGCAGCCTCCGCAGCACCGCCTCGTGACCGACGACGATGGACGCGTCGCCGGCGAACACCGCCGAGGGCATCGCTGGTCCGCCCTGCCCGAGCGGCACGATGACCGGCTCACCCAGCCCGACCCGATATGCGGCCGCAGTGTTGCTGGTGCCGAAGTCGATACACAGTCGCCGCCTGCTCTCCTGCGCCACGTGGCCACCTCCTCAGGTGCAAATCGTTGCACACGACACCGGTATTCATCCGGCGGGCGCTCGAAGCACGCGGGCGATCGACTTGCGCACGTTGTCCACGGCGACGATCTGATTGCGGAGATCCGCGGCGGTCTTCTCGCGTTCGGCCGCGGACTTCTTGGACTCGGCCGCGGCGTCGTTGAGGATCTTGGTCGACTCGGCCAGCAGCTTCTCGAGCAGTTCGTCGTAGGCGATCTGCAGGTCGCCGCTCGCCTGCGCCTTGATCGACTGCAGCTGGGACCGCACGTCGGCCTTCATGTCGTTGACCGCTTTCGTCAGCCACTTGCGGTGATTCTCCTTGCCGACCTTCGACGCGCGGAACCCGACGACCACACCCGCCCACACCGGCACCGCGACGACGTTGACCACCGGGATGATCGCCAACGGCCCGCCCGCGGCCACGATGGACAGCAGGATCGGGTCGACCATGTTCTTCCACGGCGAGATCTTCTCCTGCTGACGGAGCTTGAGCTCTCCCGCGCCGCCGGCGATCTGCCCGACGAGTTCGTCGGAGATGGCGGCGTCGGCGAACAGCGCATCGGCGATCCGCTCGATGCCGGCGACGAACGACGCGCTCACCTCGCGGGCCGCGGCCTCGAGGTCGACGGTCATCTGCGCGATCAGCTCCTGACCCGCCCGGTGCGGTTCGTAGAAGCGGAGCTTGTCGATCCGCGTGGACCACTGGCCGAGCAGCGTGTCGAAGCGGTCGCGCATGAGATCGTCGGTGCGCAGCGACGCCGCGGTGATGTCCTGAGTGAGGCGTGCCCGCCATTCCCGACGGCGATCCTTGAGGCGCTGGAGACGGTCCCGCTCGGCTTCGATGTCGGCTCGTTCGGCGGGGGTCGCGGTGGCGGCCTTCATCTCCAGGACGAGGCGGGTGCGGACGTCGTCGAGTCCGGCGAAGGTCAGCTGCAGCGCGTTGCGCACCGGGGACGCGGCACCCTCGCGGACCAGCGGGCTCAGGGCGTCGACGAGTTCTCCGACGCCCGACGCCGCGAGCGCCCGTTCGCGACGATCGGGATCGGTGATCGCCGCGGCCTGCGCGGCGATGCGGTTGGACACGCCGATGATCGGGATGTGGGCGAACCGAGGGGCGTTGGCGCCGATGAGTTTCCGGTTCTCGGCCACGATCGCCCGCCACTGGCGCATCACGAGGTCGGTCTTGGTGACCACCAGCACCACCGAGGCGACCTCCTCGCTGACGCTGCGCAGGAAGTCGAGTTCGGGTGCGCTCAGCGGTGCGGTCGCATCACACACCATCACCAGCACCGACGCCCCGCGAGCCGCGCTGACGGCGGCCTCGACGTGTTCGGGGACCAGCGACCCGACACCGGGCGTGTCGACGACGGTGACCCCGGGCAGCAGCGCGGCGTCGACCCCCACGCGCGCCGAGACCGGGGGCACGAGAACGGAATCGATGGGCGTGCCGGGCGCGAGACGTTTCGCGGGTACGCCTGCCGCGTAACGTCCGCCGACGGTGACCCAGTCGGCGAGCTCGGTCGCCGGGATGCGGTGCGCGGCGCCGGGGAACTCGACGAGGGCCGTCCCGGCCGGCAGGTCGTCGGTGGCGGGGGTGTACCGGACGTAGACCGAGGTGGTGATCTCGGTGTCGACAGGCGCGAGTCCGCTCACCCCGAGAAGGGTGTTCACCAGTGAGCTCTTGCCCCGGCTGACCTCACCGATGACCACCACGGTGCCCTGCGGCGCCGGCCGATCGCGGACGCGAAGAGCGCGGTCGGCGATCGCGTCCTCACCGTGCTTGCGCAGCGCACCGACCGCCGTCTGCAACACCGCCTCGGGCGCGGCGGGTTCCTTGGAAGTCACTGTCTGCTCTCCTCGTTCGCCATCGCGTCAGTTGACCCACAGTCCGCGCCGGATGAGTTGATAGGTCTGCTCGAGGACCAGCAGCGCCTCCCGTTCCGCCGACGTCGCCGCGAAGGCACGCCTCGACCGGCAGTCGGTGGCCCGCTGCCGCGCGGCGTCGGCGATCTGAGGTGGCGCGGCATTCGGCGGCAACGACAACAGCACGCGCACATCGCGACTCGCGACCACGAGGTTGAGCTCACCGACCAGTTCGCTGTCGGGCTGCCACCGGGCGAGGGCCTCGAGCGCGGTGACCTCGCGGAGCCGGTGCAGCGCGGGTGACGTCTCGGCCTCGTCGATGGCCTCCAGGAAGGCGTCGCGGCGCGCACTGCGGTAGGCGGACTCGCGCAGTGCGGCCAGAACGGTGCGGGCCTTGAGGATGTCGCCGACCGCGAGGAATCGCCGCCCGATCGCCAGTCGCAACTCATCGATACCCGAAACCCGGTGCAGCCATTCGCAATAGGCCCTCGCGCCCTGCCGCGCGATCTCGCCGCCCGCATCCATCGCGTAGGTGCCCACGAGTTGCTCGAGCCGACCCAGTTCGTCGACGTCGATCCCCGGCGGAGCAGGCATCCCGCCGTCGAGGATGGTCAGCAGCTCCCACGACTCGAGCTGCCCGCGTCGCGAGATCTGTGCGGTCTCGCGTTCGGTGACCCCGCAGACACCCGCCTCGGCCATCAGCCCCGACACCGCGACCACCGCGCCCGCGATCGCCGGGAACCGCCGCCACACCCGGCGCGCGATCTCCTGGGCCTTGAGCATCGGGTTGTCGGCGGCGATGAGGTCGGCCTGCGAGATCACCAGGATCGTGTTCTGCGCCGACGCCCCGGAGTCGGCGAGGAACGCGACCTCGTCGGCCTTCGGTCCCGCGGCGTCGTCGAGCAGGAACAGGATGACGTCCGGCCGGGCGAGCCGCCCCTGCCGGCCGAACACCCGCCGCGTGGCGATCTCGGCGGTGTCGGTGAACCCCGACAGACCGGGGGTGTCGACGACCCGGAAGCGCTCGCGGAGCAACCGCGACGGGGTGTGGACGACCGCGTGGTCGATCTCCTCGGCTGGTCGGCCGAGGTCGCCGCGCATGGGGCCGGGGAGTTCGGTGACCGTGCCGTCGAGGCCGATCACCTCGACCCGTTGCGGGTTGCCCTCGGTGTACAGCGCGGCGACCCGGGTGCACTCGGCGCGGTCGGTCGGGGCGACACGGTCACCGACGAGGGCGTTGAGCAGCGTCGACTTGCCCGAACTCACACGTCCGACGAGGGCAACCGTCAGCGGCTCGGCCAGCTGGGCGCGCAGGGCGTGCAGTCCCGCGGGGTCCGGCGACAGCGGGCCCACCTCGTCGAGCAACCGCTCCACGCGACCACGCACGGTCATGCGCTGCTCCACGAGATCTGACCTCCCGAGACATTTCCGAATCCGGTGGGAACATTCCGGGCTCGGCGGCACTCCTAGGTACGTGCCGAGAATTCTCCATCACTCCTCGGCGCCCGGCAGTCGACCGGATGACAGTATCCGTGTCGAGTACCCGCGCGTCGGAGAATCCGGCGGTACAGATATCGGATGACCGACACACCTGCAGAGGCGGAAGACCATGACCGACAACCTGGATGACAGCTTCGAAGACGGGGGTTCCGACGGGGACGGCTTCGAGGAATGGCTGCGTGACACCGATCCACCCGGTGAACTGAGCGTGCCCGAGGCCGCGTGGGACGCCGCCGTCGACACCGCCTTCGACCCGTCGTACGAACTCACCACCGACCTGACCGCCGCACCCGGTCCGGATCCGCTGGACGCCGAATCCGACGCCGATGTCGCCGGCTTCGACGACGTCGACGACGGCGATCCGCTGTCGGACGACGTCGCCGGGGATCAACCGGTGTCCGGCACGGACGACGACGTCTTCGGCGGAACCGAGGATTCGGTGGACGATCCCTTCGAGGCCGGGACGATCGATGACGACTTCTGAGAAGCGCGGCATCGAAAAGCGCGATGCGCTGCCACGGCAGGGAGGCGGCCCTACGATGAGCGGGTGCAGTCGTTGATCGACGAATCCCCGTCCGGCGCGGATCTTCTCGAACGCGCGCGCGCCGGAGATCAGGCAGCCTTCACCACGCTCGTCGAACAGCACCGAGACCGGCTGTGGGCCATCTGTCTACGCATCACCGGCAACCAGCACGACGCCGAGGACGCGATGCAGGACGCACTCGTCGCCGCATGGCGCGCGATCGGCAACTTCCGGGGCGACGCGCAGCTGTCGACCTGGCTGTACCGGATCGGTTCCAACGCGGCGCTCGCCCGCATCCGCAAACGCACGGATGCCGATGACATCGCCGATCACGACCCGATGAGCCACCTGGACGTCGCCGCGCAGGTCGTGGTGTCCGATCGCATCGCCGAAGCGTTGTCGCAGGTACCGGACGCCTACCGGGCGACTTTCGTGCTGCGCGTCTACGGCGAGTTGAGCTACTCCGAGATCGCCGAGGCGCAGGGCATCGGTCTACAGACCGTGCGCAGTCGCATCTCCCGCGCGCGCTCCATCTTGTCCGAGTTGCTCGCGGACCTGCGGTGACGGAAATGACGCGTGGCCCGCGCGACGGGGTAATCCGCGCGAATGAACGCAACGCGACTTCGGGGCACGGGGGAACAAACCGGGCCAGACTCACCTCCAAGTAACCAGAACCACTTCACCTCCCGGCGCCACCGCGCCGCACCCGAAAGGACCCCGCCATGAGCACCGAGATCCCCG
>NZ_LIYC01000047.1:0-33161 GCF_001418765.1 Gordonia sp. HS-NH1 | reverse complement strand
CGACACTGACCTCAACACCCACAACTTCCTCCAGACGATCGCTGCCCCCGAGGCGGCCACGGTGTGACCGCGCACCAACCGGCGGCATGTGTGGTTGGGGTCACTCTAACCGACCCGACCCTGCCCACGACGCCACCGCGTGGTTCTCAGCATTGGCTGTGAGGAAAGCTACCGCCCGGTAACTCTCTCGCGACGATGACAATATCCGATGGTTCGCGGTGAGGGAAGTGGGGTCACGCCCCCCGATGTGACGGCCACCGCAGACCTGGGCTCGACCTGCGGGACATTGAATCGACGACCTGACCCCGCCCCTCGGTTCGAGGGGCGGCGGTGGTCGAAGTGATGTCTGCTTCTGATTCGGATGAACCGAATCGGCCGTTACGACGTCCGAGTGTGATGACCGATTTTCCTGCAGACCTCTCGGCCACCCCCGGACAGCAACGAGCCCGGAACAGCAATGCTGTCCCGGGCTCGTGAGCGGTAGGTCGGTCCTACTTGACCGAAACCTTGGCGCCGGCCTCTTCGAGCTTGGCCTTGGCAGCCTCGGCGGCGTCCTTGTCGACCTTCTCCAGCAGAGCCTTCGGAGCGCTCTCGACGAGGTCCTTGGCTTCCTTCAGGCCCAGGCCCGAGACGACCTCGCGGACGACCTTGATGACCTGGATCTTCTTGTCGCCGGCACCCTCGAGGATGACGTCGAACTCGTCCTGCTCGGCAGCAGCCTCGGCGCCACCGGCAGCCGGCGCACCGGCAGCGGCAACGGCGACCGGAGCGGCCGCGGTGACCTCGAAGACCTCTTCGAACTTCTTCACGAAATCGCTGAGCTCCAGCAGGGTCAGTTCCTTGAACTGATCGATGAGCTCGTCAGCGGTGAGCTTCGCCATGATTGGCGTCCTTCCTGTCGGTCCCCGTACGGGGGTTGGTGTTCATCCCCGTACGGTTCGGGGATTGTGGTGGTGGTGCGGCGAACGACCTATTCGGTCTCGCCGGCTTCGTTCTTCTTCTCCTGCAGGGCCGCGGCCAGGCGCGCCACCTGCGAAGCCGGCTGGTTGAACAGACCGGCGGCCTTAGCCAAGTTGCCCTTCATGGCACCGGCGAGCTTGGCCAGCAAGACCTCACGGGTCTCAAGGTCGGCGATCTGCTCGATCTCGGCAATGGACAGCGCGCGGCCGTCCATGTACCCGCCCTTGATGACCAGAGCCTTGTTGTCCTTGGCGAACGTCTTGATCGCCTTCGCGGCCACAACCGGCTCACCTTCGATGAAGGCAATCGCGGTCGGACCGGTGAACAGCTCGTCGAGCCCTTCCACGCCCGCCTCAGCAGCGGCACGCTTCACCAGGGTGTTCTTGGCGACGGAGTAGGTTGCACCCTCACCGAGGGAACGTCGCAGCTGGGAGATCTGGGTGACGGACAGACCACGGTATTCCGTGACAACCGTCGCAGTGGAGCCCTTGAACTGCTCTGCGATCTCCGCAACAGCGGCGACCTTTTCGGACTTGGCCATACTTCGCCTCCTCTCCTCGTCACTATGAGTTGGTCGAGTTCAACCAAGAGCGACGGGCGCAGGGAGGCGATCGAGGGCGGAGATGACAAACGCCCCGGCACACAGGCACGGGGCGTGAACGCACACACTGAACGTGTGGAGCGACATTCCTCGTTCATCCTGCGTGGGCCGGCGACCTCGTCGCGCCTTCGTCCGGGAAATCCCGACGACCAACGGTCTCTGGTTGAACCGATACGACACACGGGTGTGCATCACATCGAGGACTAGGCTACGTGGACGTGGACGAACAATCCAAATCGCCCGATCCGCACGCCCCCGATGACCGCGCGCGGGCCGCCGCGGACGCCGTCTACGACCGCCACCTGCAGCGGGCCTTCTGGCTTCCGGGAACACGCGCGGCCGCGGTCGCCTGGCCGATCGGACGCATGCAGGCGCAGTTCGGATCGTGGCACTACTGGTGGCACGCCCACCTCGTCGACCTTCTCGTCGACGCCGCCATCCACCGGGTGGCCGGCTCATCCCACGGCGACCGGTCATACGACCCCGACATCGCCGACGACGTCGACCGGTTGCTGCGCGGCATCCGGATCCGCAACGGCGGCCGCTGGACCAACAACTACTACGACGACATGGCGTGGCTCGGACTCGCGATCGAACGCGCCGATCGCCATCTGCACCTCGACCACGCGGGCGGACTCCGCGTGCTCGCCGGCCAGATGCTCGACGCGTGGGTGCCCGACGACGGGGGCGGGATCCCGTGGCGCAAAGCCGATCAGTTCTTCAACGCGCCCGCCAACGGCCCTGCCGCGATCCTCCTGGCACGCACGGGTCATGTCGAGCGCGCGGTGGCGATGTGCGACTGGATGGACGCCAACCTCGTCGATCCCGACACCCACCTGATCATCGACGGCCTCAAGGGGCTCCCCGACGGTTCGCTGAAGCCCGAGACCGGCACCTATACGTACTGCCAGGGCGTCGTGCTGGGCGCCGAACTGGAGGCCCTGCGCGCGACCGGGGATCGCACGCACCTCGACCGCCTGGCCCGGCTCCTCGACGCCGTCGAACGCCACTCCTGCACCGACGGGGTGATCGACGGAGGGGGCGGCGGCGACGGGGGCCTCTTCCACGGCGTGCTGGCCCGTTACCTGGCGCTCGTCGCCACCGACCTTCCCGACGTCGGCGGTTCGGATGATCTGCGTGCTCGTGCAGCACGGATCGTGACCCGAAGCGCGGACGCCGCGTGGGCCAACCGCACCGAGGTCGCCGGACACCCGGTCTTCTCCAGCGACTGGCGCCGACGTGCCGTGATCCCCACCGATGGTGGGGCAAAAGCCCAGTTCGTGGCGGGTGCGGTCAATCCGTCGGAGGTCCCGGAGCGAGACCTCTCGGTGCAGCTGTCGGCGTGGATGGTGCTCGAAGCCGCGGCGGCGATCGACCTCGGTTTACCTGAATGTGACCAGGAACACACACGCCGATGACCAAAAAGACGCCGCCCGGTTAGCCATCCGATACCGGGCCTGAGTTATTCTTCAACGAATGCGTGAAGTGACCTGGAACACACTGTAATCCGCAGCCAGCGGACGAACCGGGGAACCCACGACCGACACGACGGGGTGTCGGTGTCCACCCGGCCCTCTCGATCCGTGCAACAACCCGCGGGTGCGCCACCTCCCCCAGGCAGGGTGATGCACCATGACGTATCAGCTGGATCCCACACAGTCGCGCGCACGGGTCGTTCCGTCGACACGCACGCGCACCAGCGGTGCGCCGCATTTCGGCACCCTCCCCCTGGGCGATCCCACCGGCGGCGCCGACGGCATCCGCTGGCGTGAACAGGTCGACGGCAAGCAGCTCTACCCGCGCGTGGTCATCGACCGCAACGTCTCCATCACCATGAGCGACGGCGTGGTCCTGCGCGCCACCGTGATCCGCCCCGCCAACAGGTTCGGGCAGACGATCCTCACGCCCTACCCCGCGGTCATCAACATCAACCCGTACAACCGGGCGGCCATCGACTTCATCGACCAGACCCTGCACGCCCCGGTCCTCGGCAAGGCGCTGCACACCGCGTCCCGGTCGATCGACGCCACCGGCACCGCGCTCGAGGGACTCACCACGCTGACGAAGACGCTGTCGGGTGGCGTCTTCGACGTCTTCGGCATCAATCGGAACCTGGTGCGCAGCGGGTACGTACAGGTGGTCGTCGATGTCCGCGGAACCGGTGCGAGCCTGGGCAAGTGGCAGATCCTCGGCCCTCGCGAGCAGCAGGACTCGGTGGAGGTCATCGACTGGGTGACCGAGCAGGAATGGTGTGACGGAAGCGTCGGGATGGCCGGTTGGTCGTACTCGGCCATCAACTCGCTGCAGGCCGCGGACAAGCGGCCCGCCGCGCTCCAGGCCGTCTTCGCGGTCGAGGGGTGCGACGACCTGGTGCGCGACATCTACATCACCGGCGGCATGCCGTCGGCGTTCATCCCGGTGTGGTTGTCGGCGGTCAACATGCTCAAGTGGGTTCCCAACCCCGCCAATGTGATCCGCGACCTCGTGCGTGGCGACGCGGTGCGTTGGGCGATCGACCGGGTGAAGTCCCCCGCCACCGAGATCCCCTCGTTGCTGTGGGGGTTCCTCACCGCACGCGATCCACGTATCTTCGACGACCCGTACTTCGACGACCGCGATCCGGTCGTCGACCGCATCGAGGCGCCCACCTTCACCGTCGGAGCGTGGCATGATCTGTTCGGCCGCAGTGCAACCGGCGTCTACGAGCGGTTGCAGATGGAGCCCGGGCGCAAGCAGATGATCGTCGGCGACGGTTATCACCTCGACGTCGGGTCGGGGTACGGCGGTCAGTTCGCTCCCCCGCGTCTGGACGTCCTCGAACGCGCGTGGTTCGACCGTTGGCTCAAGGGGCACCGCAACGGGATCGAGTACTACGGACCGGTCACGATGCTGCAGCAGGGCGGCGCCTGGACCGCGGGCCAGAGCTTTCCCCGCCCGGGGGTGGCTCCGACGCGGCTCTACCTCACCGCCGAGTCATCGTCGACCGCCGACCATTCCGTCCACGACGGGTCGCTGAGCACCACTCCCGCGCAAGGGGTTTCGTCGTTGCACGTACGTCCGGACAGCCGCGGTCTCCGTTCCCGCGACATGACCCAGGTGACCGCGGGCGCGACCCTGGTCCTCGGCGCCGACTACGCCAAGGACGCGCGTTACCAGGAACGCGGAGCACTGTCGTTCACCACCGAGCCGGTACTCGAGGCCACCCCGATCAGCGGCGCGATGAACCTGCGCCTCAACGTCGCAACCACGGCACACGAGGCGATCTGGGCGGTGACCGTGAACGACGTCGCGCCCGACGGCCCGTCGGTCGTGTTGACCAACGGCGCGCTGTCGGCCTCGAATCGTGCTCTGGACCAGTCGAAGTCGACGTACGCCGACGACGGCAGCCTGCTCTCCGCGCACCACTACCTGTCCCACAAGCGCAAGCTGCCGGTGCCCGCCGACGAACCGATCCGCCTCGACGTCGACCTCGTCCCCACCGATGCGGTCCTGCAGCCGGGTCATCGGCTCCGTGTCGACGTCTACGCCGCGAGCCTGCCGCGCTACCTGACCCTCGTGCCCGACCTCATCAAGGCACGCGGCCGACGCCATCAACGTCTCGTGCTCGACCCCGACCACCCGAGCCACCTGACCCTGCTGGCCGGCGACGGGCTGCGCTGAGGTCGTTCTCCGGACAGGCCGAGGAGCGGCCCAGCTGGCATAGTGGCTGCCATGCACACGGATCGCGCCGATCGGGGACCGACGTGAGACTCGGCATGCTGTATTCCCTCTCGGGCAACCAAGCGGAGATGGAGCAGTCGATCCTGGACGGGGCGATGCTCGCGGTCCACCAGATCAACTCCCGCGGCGGCGTTCTGGGTTCGGACATCCAGGTCGCGATCTACGACGACCACTCCGAGGTGTCGTCGACCGCCCGCGGGGTGGATCATCTGTGCACCACCGAGAACGTCGACGCCATCGTCGGTGGGTACACCTCCGCGGCCCGCCTGGCGCTGACCCCGGCCATCCACGCGAACGCCTCGTTGTTGATGTATCCCACCTACTTCGAAGGTGAGGAGACCGACTCGCGGATCTTCTACTGCGGCGCGGCGCCCAACCAGTACATCGCCGACTATCTGGCGTGGATCGCCGGCACACTCGGCCGGCGCGTGTACGTCGTCGGCTCGGATTACATCTATCCGCGCGTTCTGGCCGAGGCGATCCGACGACTGGCCGGAAGCCTCGGGATCGAGATCGTCGGCGACCGCTACGCACCCCTCGGAGAGACGAGGTTCGAATCGATCATCGACGACATCGATCGCGTGCGTCCCGACGTCGTGGTCTGCAATCTCGTCGGCGCCGACTCGACGACCGCGTTCTACACGCAGTATCACCTCGTCGGACTGACCCCGGACACGGTTCCGATCGCGGCGACCGTCACCACCGAACTGGACCTGGCCCACATGCCGACCGAGGTCAGCGACGGTCACTTCATGGTCGCGACCTACTTCTCCGAGCTGTCGTCGCCGGTGAACGACACGTTCCGGCGCGATCTGGCCCAGGTGCGGGGCCAGCGGTGGAGTCACGCCGCCCAGATCGGGGCGTTCAATGCGGTGCACGCGCTCGCGCTGGCCGCCGAGCAGGCCCAGTCACTCGACGTCGACGCCCTGTCGCGCGCGCTCATCGGCATCCGTTTCGAGGACAATCCCGAGGGCGCGCCGTTCTACTTCCGTGCCAATCACTACAGTTCGCATCCGTCCTACGTCGGCCGTGCCGCGGGCGGGAAGTACGAGGTCATCGCCGACTTCGCCGCACGCCAGCCCGATCCGTGGTGGTCAGGGAGCCGTCCGCCGGCTCCGGTCCCCCCGCCCGCGGGACGTCTCGCCGACGCATAGGGCGAGGTAGTAGTCGGTGCGGTCGACCATCGACTGCAGTCCGCGTCCGGTGAGCTTCTCGATGCGGGACAGGCGGTATCGCAAGGTGTTGATGTGGATGCCCAACTCGTTGGCCGTCGCGCCCGAGTGGCAGTCGAGCGCGAAGAACGTGACGAGAGTCGACACGTAGCTCGTGTCCTTCTCCTTGTCGTAGGCGAGCACGGGGTCGAGCAGCGAACTGCGCAGCGCCGCTGACCGTTCGGAGTCACCGGCGAGCAGCGTCGCGGCGAGCGGCACCGGCAGGGCGATCGTGGCCGACGACTGGTCGTCGGCGCGGGAGTTCCGTTCTGCCATCTGCCGCGCGTTGATGAGCCCCCTCGTCAGGTCGTCGCTGCTGCGGATCACGTAGGAACTGCCGCCGACGGCGAGCTCGGCGTGCCGGGCGACGAAGACGTCGGTGAACATCTGCAGATGTGCCTCGAAGTCGCGTCCCGTCGGGGGCGTCGAGTCCTTCTCGGTGCCGGTCTTGATCAGCGCGTATGCCACCGAGTCATGCGCTGCCGCAACGGTTGCGAGGCCCGCGCAGGCACCCAGGTCGTGCAGCGCGTCGACGACCCTCGCCGCCGAGGTGTCGCTGTGCGGCCCGATGATCACCGCCACCGAGTGGACGCGATCGCCGGTTCCGTAGCCGAAGGACCCCACCCACGGATCCATCGCCGACGACGGGATCCGCGCCTCGATCAGCTCGCGGACGAGGGAACCTTCCAGCGGCCTGCGCATCGTTCGGTTCACCCGCAACAGGTATGCGTCGGCGTCGGCGTCGTTCGCGAGTTTGCGGACCCGGGTCGATTCGAGGGGACGTCGACGCGGATTCGAGAGCACCAGCGCCGCGCCCGACCTCGGCAGGGAGATGTGCAGGGCCGCGGCGGTCCCGGGAATCGCGTGCAGGAGAGCGGGGGGCAGGGCGGTGGACTTTCTCAGGAGATCGGTGTCGACGGTCGCGGACGGCACCGTGAGTACTGCGCCGTCGAGCACCACGGCCCCGCTGATCCCCGATGCGCGGTGAAACGCGCCGAGGGACGCCAGAATCGATGCCACCGGACCGGATTCGTCGATGGAATCGTCGACCATCGCACGCGGCGCGACGACCATCTCGACGTCGCGGAAGCTCCTCTCCCTGGGGAGCATGTAGATCGGCACACCGTGGCTCACGCAGGCGGACACGAACTCGGCGGACAGGTTGTCGTCATCGGTGTCCACCACCACCGCGGCCGCTGCGCACTGCCGCAGGGTCGCCGCGAACGTCTGCGGTGCTCCCGACGCCGGCCACCCCGTCGGGCCCATGAGGACGAGGTCCCCCGCGCCCACCTCCGCGGGTTTGATCCGACCGACCTCGCAGGTTCCGGACACCTCCACGTGTCGCGTCCGCTCGGCGGCCCCCGGAGTGACCGACAGCAGACCCACACCGACGACGACGTCACCCACCGTCGCCATCCGATCGCCTCCTCGCCGCCGCCCTGTTCGTCGATTATCGGTGCTCACAGTCGTTCTCACCACCCGACCGCACACCGCCGTCGTTGTTTCCGTTGTGTGACATCACGTTTCCGGTCCATGTCGGACACATCCGCGTTACGCGCCGCCCCCGACGGTTTGCGCAGGTCGCGCGCTCTCCATCGGTCCGTCGCGTGTCAACGTCCAGCAGTCGGCGCCGTGGTACTGGCTGATGAGCCAATTGTTCGGCGGGCCCGCGCCGGGTTTCGTGATGGGCGTCCCGAGACCGCCGAGCCACGAGGAAGTACCCATGACGAAAGCCATCAGCCGGACCGACAAGGTCCGTACCGCCGTCGACATCGGCGGGACGTTCACCGACGTCTTCATCCAGCACTCCGACGGCACGATCGTCACGGCCAAGTATCCGACGCAGAGCAACCCCATCGAGGGCGTGCTGGCGGGGATGGAGCAGGCCGGCGTCGGATGGGAAGATGTCGAGTTCTTCTCGCACGGAACGACAATCGCGACCAACGCACTCATCACGAGGAAGTTCCCGAAGGTCGCCCTGGTGACGACCGAGGGATTCCGCGATGTGATCGAGATCCGGCGCGGCGACCGTGAGTCCTGGGATCCGTACCAGGAGGTCGCACCTCCGGTGGTCCCACGTCGCCATCGCCTGACCGTCAGCGAACGGATCGGCTACGACGGAGCCGTGCTCGAGCCGCTCGACGAGGACGCTGCCCGCGAGGTCGCACGGGTCCTGCGCCGCCGCGAGATCGAGACCGTGGCAGTGTGTTTCGTCAACTCGTTCACCAATCCCGCACATGAGAACCGGATGGCCGAGATCCTCGCCGAGGAGCTGCCGGGCGTGTCGATCACCACCTCCAGCGATGTCCTGCCGGAGATCTTCGAGTACGAGCGGTTCTCGACGACCGTCGCCAATGCCGCCCTGGTCCCGATCATCGGCCCCTACGCCCGGACGCTCGAGGGCCGGCTCGCGGATGCCGGCTACGACAACGATGTCCTGCTGCTCCATTCGGGCGGCGGAGTCATGACACCGGCCATGGCGGAGAAGTACGGCGCCCGCCTGGCCGCCTCCGGGATCGCGGCGGGGGCGATCGCGAGCCGGCACATCGCCCGCACATGCGGGTTCGAGAATTCGATCGGGTTCGACATGGGCGGCACCTCGACCGACGTCTCGCTCACCGACAACGGCGTGCTGGCGACGACCAACATGTGGAGCGTCGCGTTCGGCCACCCGATCTGCTTCCCCAGCATCGAGGTGCTCACCATCGGCGCCGGTGGTGGTTCGATCGCCTGGCTCGACGACGCCGGTTCGCTGCGCAACGGCCCCCAGTCCGCGGGGTCCGACCCCGGACCGGCCTGCTACGGCGCGTCCGGGGATCTCGCCACCAACACCGACGCCAACCTGATCCTGGGCACCGTCGGCAAGAAGCTGGCCGGCGGCGTCAAGGAGCTCGACGAGTCGATGGCACGGGTCGCCCTGGAAAAGATCTCCGCGCCGCTGGGTCTCGACGTCGAGACGGCGGCGCAGTCGATCATCAAGGTCGCCAACGCCAACATGGCCGACGCGATCCGCCTGATCTCCATCCGCAAGGGCCACGACCCGCGGGACTTCGCGCTGGTCGGTTTCGGCGGAGCCGGCCCCCTGCACGCCGCCTACCTCGCCAAGGATCTGGGCATCCCGACCGTCATCATCCCGCCGCACCCGGGCGTCACCTCGGCCATGGGCTGCATGTTGGTCGACATCCAGCACGACATCACCCGGATGTACCTCGCCGACACCGACGGCGCGGACCTCGACCACCTGGCCGCGACCTTCGCCGAGTTGCAGGAGGAAGGACGCGAACGACTGACGGCCGAGCACGTCGACCCCGCCGACATGCTCTTCGAGTACTACCTCGACATGCGCTACGAGGGACAGTGGCGGGCGATCGCGGTGCCCGTGTCCATGCCGCTGACGAGTCTGGACGAGGTCGTCGCGACCTTCCACGCGACACATCTCAAGGAGCACAACTTCGCGGCGGAGGACACCGGCGTCGAGATCTACCGGATCTCGTTGCGCGCCATCGGACTCACCCCGCGGATGGACGTCACACCCGCCGACCTCATCGATCCGGCGACCTTCTCGCCGGAGCCCCTCGAGGTGCGGGACGTGCTCTTCCCCGACGAGGTCGCCCGGCTGGCGACGCCGGTGTACGACCGCGCCGGCCTGCCTCCCGGAGCCGTGCTGACCGGCCCGTGCATCGTCGACCAGCTCGACTCGACGACCGTCGTCCCGCCGCGGACATCCGCGCGGGTCGACGAGTGGGGCAACCTCCTGCTCACCGCCGCCGAGTGATCTCCCACCCGTCTCAGACAGAACAGGAAACCCCAACCATGGCAACAACACTCGACCCGGTCACGTTCGAGGTGCTGAAGAACGCCTTCATCAACACCGTCGATCAGATGGCCGAACAGATCCTGCGCACCTGCTACTCGTTCGTCATCTACTCCCGTGACTTCTCCTCGGCGCTCTGCGACACCGAGGGCAACACCGTGATGCAGGGCACCGGCGACATCGCGGCCCACGTCGGAACACTGCACTACACCGCGAAGGCGGTCATCCGGCAGTTCGAGGGCGACATCCATCCGGGCGACGTCTTCGTGATCAACGACGTCTACGAAGGCGGAAGCCACTTCAACGACACCCGGATCATCCGGCCCATCTACTACCAGGGCGAGCTGCTCGGCTACGCCCAGGCCAACGGCCACTGGGCCGACGTCGGCGGCGCCACTCCCGGGTCGTTCAACGTCAAAGCGCTCGATCACATGGGCGAGGGACTGCGGATCCCGCCGACCCGCCTGTGGAGCAAGGACCAGTTCCTCGAAGACGTCGCCTACCTCATCGCGAAGAACACCCGCAACCCGCGCGACATCATCGGCGACATGCAGGCACAGGCGGAGGCGACCCGCGTCGCCGAGCGCGAGATCCAGCGTCTGTGCGACAAGTACGGCGTCGAGACCATCAAGACGGCGATGGCCGAGGTGCAGGACTACGTCGAGGATCTCACCCGCGCCAAGATCGCCGAACTTCCCGATGGTGTCTGGTACACCGAGGATTACATCGATCAGGACCCGGCGCGCGGGGAGGGTCTCATCCCCATCAAGACACGGATGACGATCTCCGGAGACACCGTTCACTACGACCTCAGCGAATCACACGCGTCGATCTCGTCGATGCTCAACGCGGGATTCGGCGGGTCGTTCGCCGGCATCGTCGCCGGCACGAAGATGCAATTCCCGGACATCCCACTGAATTCCGGGTTCTACCGCGTCGTGACAGCAGACCTCGGGCCACTCGGGTCGGTGGTCAACGCCGACTGGCCGTCGCCGTGTGCCGGCTTCTGCTCGGGCCCGTTCGAGAAGATCATGAGTTCGGTCTTCGAGATCTGGTCGGACATCCAGCCCGAACGGGCGATGGCGTGCACGTTCAACCTGGAGTACCTCCTGGTGGGCGGCCGAGATCAGCGCGGCGACGGCAATCCGAATTTCATGTGGTACGACTGGATGATGGGTGGCTGGGGCGCCCGCAACGGCGCCGACGGCTACAACGCATCCGCTGCCGTCTTCGGAGTCCAGTACGGCACACAGCCTTTCGAAGGGCAGGAGCGTCTGGCCCCGGTCCTCACATCGTGCCACGACCTGGTGCCCGACTCCGGCGGGCCCGGCAAGTTCCGCGGGGGCCTCGGCGCCGAGAAGGGCGGAAAGCTGTGGGCCAGCGACAACACCGTCATGTCCTACTGCTGTGATCGCGAACGGTCGGTCACCTGGGGACTGTGGGGCGGCCTGCCGTCCATCCCGCACGGGGTCTGGCTCAACAAGGGCACCGAGGACGAGCAGTACCTCGGCTCGATCTTCGCCGCGGTCCCCATCAAGTCGGGAGACGAGTTCACCCGTCCGTCGGCCGGTGGCGGCGGTCTCGGGGACCCGCTCCAGCGCGACGTGGACGCCGTGCTGGAGGACGTCATCGACGGTTACGTCTCGATTGCCCGGGCGGAGAAGGACTACGGCGTCGTCGTCAAGGAGATCGATCCCGAGATCTTCGCATACGAGGTGGATCTCGAAGCCACCCTCACCGCACGCGAGTACATCCGCAGCAATCGGCACGCGTGGATCGAACGCGACCCGCAAGCGGTCTCCGAGGAGTACCGCTCCGGTCTGATCAACGAGATGGACTGTGTCCGCCAGTACGGCGTGATCCTCGACTGGGGCAGCGGTGACGTCCTGACCAACACGACGTCGCAGTTCCGGCAGATGTTGCGGCGGCGCACCGTCATCCACTGGACCGACGACCCCACCGTCGACTTCGTCCCGGGCACGCTGACGGTGTCGGAGCCGGCCACCGTCTGACGTTCCCGGCACCGGGACCCGATTCGTACGACACCCAGCGGCGGGTGATGGCGACGACGCCATCCACCCGCCGCTGCCGGCACATCTGACCACCACTCGAACACCAAGGAATGCAATGACTCTCGACATCTCGTCCTCCAGGGCGGGCGGAGTTCCGCCCCTGGACGTCACATACACCGACGATCCCCAGGTCCTCGCACGCGCCGCGGCCGAGGACTACTCCATGCACATCGTGCCCAACTCGTGGCGGACGTCGCGTTCGTCGGTGTCGATGGCCTGGTTCGGCCTGATGAGCGCGATGTTCTTCGTGGTCGTCGGCGCCACCGTCTCGCTCTCCGTCGGAGCCGCCGACGCCCTCATCGGCATCGGACTCTCGGTCGTGGCCTACGGCGCCATCAACTCCGTCGCCGCCAAGTTCGCCAATCAGACCGGAACCAGCGTCTCGCTGTTCTCCCGCGTCGTGTTCGGCCGTGCCGGATCCGCCTTCGCCGCAGCCCTGTTCGGGATCACCATCGCGTATTACGTGGTGGCCGAGGGCGCGATCGTCGCGTCGGCCCTGCACGCCTACTTCGGTGCACTCCCGATCGCGTTCTGGGCGTTGGTGGTCGTCGCCTATCAGGCGCCGCTGGCGTGGCGCGGTGTCGCCACCTGGCTCGACCGGCTCAACGGAGTGCTGTTGCCGCTCTATGTGGTCGGGCTGATCGGTTCGGTGGTGTGGGCGATCGCCGAATACGGTTACAGCAACGACTGGCTCACCTACGAGCCGGAGGCCGCGGCCGATCTCGGGGTGCCCGGGTGGTGGTACGCCTTCGTCATCTACATGGGCGTCTGGGTCGTCACGATGATGGCCTGGGACTACGCGCGATTCGGCCGCCCGCAGGACGCGACCTTCAACGCACGGGTGTCCTTCGGTACGCCGTTCTACGTCGTCACCCTCTTGATCAACGCGGCGGTCGGTATGTTCCTCGCCCAGACCATCACCATCGCCGGACCGCTCTCCGAGGAGTCGGCGATCCTCGGGATCGTCGGCATGATGGGTATCTGGGGTCTGCTGTGGGTCGTCGTCAGCCAGACACGCGTCAACAGCGGCAACTTCTACCTGGCGTCCACCAACTTCCAGAACTTCTTCGCCCGCACGGTCAAGTTCTCGATGCCCCGCACCTTCTGGGTCGGCGTGGTCGCGGTGATCGTCTACCTGATGATGCTGACCAACGTGCTGTCCTGGATCACCACCTCCCTGCAGTACCAGGGCGTCCTCATCGTGGGATGGGTCGCCATCGCGCTGACGCACATCGCCTGGATGCGGCTGCGTCGGATTCCCGCCGACTCCCTGGAGTTCCGCCCGGGACGCGTGCCCGCGGTCAACCCGGCCGGCGTCGGCGCGTGGGCGGGCGCGTCCGTGATCGGCATCGCTCTCGTCTTGTTCGGCGGTACTTTCGGCGCGGTGTGGGCGTCACCCATCGCCTTCGTCGTCGCCGGCGTCATCTACGCCGTGGCGCTGAAGTTCCGGCGCGAGGGCTGGTTCACCATGCAGCGACCCCACGACCCTCGCGATGAGGTCGACGACATGTGGGAGGCACGCATCCGCTGTCACTGCTGCGATGACAGCTACATCGCCTACGAGATGGACCGCGACCCGGCCGCCGGACATGCGCCGATCTGTCTGGCCTGCGCATCCGACGACGTCGAGTTCCAGCGAGCCGCGGATCGTGAGGCTGCTGCGTCGAAGGCCTCGAGGACACGCGCCGCCAGTTGACCGACCGGATCTCCGGACCGGGTTGCCCTCCGTGGCAACCCGGTCCGGATCGGTCGTCAACGTGGTGGATCGATCGTTCGCGGCGGGCGACCCATGTGGCGGGGCGCCCGCTAGCGCCTGTGATCGATCGCGCAGGGGCCGGTCGGCCCACCGGGTTAGGATCACCTCACTACTGCTGATGAAAGAGGTATCGACTCGTGGTCGTGATGAATCGCCGAAGAATGCTGACGTTGAGCCTGACCGCCGCCGCCGCAGGCGTGCTGGCCGGCTGTGACTCCGAGGGTCGCCCGGCAGAGGGTGCACCTGCTGCGGTGACGCCCGAATCCGACGCATTTCCGGTCACGATCGATCACATGTACGGGTCGACCACCATCGAGCGCGCCCCCTCGCGGATCGCGGTCATCGGTATCGGTGATGCCGACGTGCTGCTGGCACTGGGTGTGATGCCGGTGATGGTGCCGGTGTGGAAGGGCTCGACAGACGACGGCATCGGCGAGTGGGCAGAACCCAGGATCACCGGCGACGATCCCGAAGCCCTGGCCAATGCCACTGCAGACTTCAGCGTGTCCGCGGTCGCCGCCGCCCGGCCCGATCTGATCGTCGCCGTGAACAACGCAATCGACGAGCCCACCTATCGGCTGCTGGCATCGATAGCGCCGACGGTGTTGCACGCGGCAGACCACACCGACTGGGTGCTGCCCTGGCAGGAGGTCACCACGAGGATCGGCACGGCCGTCGGACTTCCCGGTGCAGCACGTGAGTTGGTCTCTTCCACCGAGGATCTGGTGGTCAGCCGACGGCGCGACAACCCACAGTTCAGCGGCCGGACCGCGGCGATGGTCGTTCGGTGGGGGGACGGCAACCTCCGCGTCTACAGCCCGGAGGCCGCGCGTACACAGTTGCTGACCGGTCTGGGATTCGGGGCGCCGCCGGCGCTCGCGGGTGCGTTCAACGGCCAGTTGTTCGTCGAGATCTCACTGGAGAACATCCCGATGATCGACAGCGACGTCATCGTGTTCGACAACTGGCCGAACTCGCGCACCGAGATGGAGTCCCTTCAGTTGTTCTCACAGCTGCCCGCGGTGCGTTCCGGCGCGCTGGTCGGACTGGACCCGATCGTGAGTGACGCGGTGTCCATGCCGAATCCGCTGACGATACCTTTCGTGCTCGACGACCTCGTCGAACAACTCAAGACGAAACCTCTCTGACGCCGTCGCGCCGGCCCAGGCGGATGCGCACCGCCTGGGCACGGTACCAACCGATCAGGCCGGCCACGGCCAGCATGATCACAGCGGTCACGGGAGCCCACACGGCCGCCGTCGACAGATCGCGGGCGTCGGCCACGTCGTAGAGCGCACCCACTCCCGCCGACGCGGCGAGACAACCGAGCCCGGCGACGCTGTTGAGCAACCCGAAATATGCGCCGAGATGTCGTTCTGCAGCCAATCTCGCCACCGTGTCGCGCATCGGGGGGACCATCAACATCTGGCCGAGGTGCAGCAGCGCGACCCACGCCGCGAGCGCGGTGTTGCCGACGGCGACATCGTGTGGCGAGATCTCTGCGAACACCGGTGCGAGGAACGACAACCCGATGATCGCCATCCCTCCGATCACTGCTCGGCGATGGCCGATGCGGTGGGCCACGGCAACCATCGGCCGTTGGCAGACGATGACGAGGACGGCCGCCCCGGCGTAGAACCAGCCGAGGCCGGACTCATCGCCGGTCAAGGACTGCAGTTCCACCGGCAGCATGAGGTACACCAGGCTGAATGCGGCCAGCTGTGTGCCGCACAAGACGGCGTAGGTCATGAACACCTTGTCCGACAGCACCGTTCGCCACACCGCGGACAACGCGGGAGAACCGGGACCCCCGTCCAGGTCGGCCGTGGTGCGCACCGTGGCGGGGAACCACCGCCAGAACGCCACCCACAGCGCCGCGAACAAGGCGGCCGCGCAGCCCGTCGTCCATGCGAACGGCACACCCAGCAGCGACGTGCCGATGATCGGCCCGATCACGGTGCCGATACGGCTGCACATCTGCTCGAGGCCGAACAGTTCGGTCCGCCTCATGATGGCGTCGCGTTCGAGCTGCGCACCCACCGCCGCGTTCGCAGCTTCGACGGCAGGCGCGAACAGCGCTGCCGCTACGCCTATCAGGACCACCCCGGCGATGATCCACGGCAGGGTCGTCACGAAGCCGAGCATCGCGAACCCGGCAACTCGCACAGCGATTCCGAGAAGAATGATCGCCCGGGGACCGAACCTGTCCGCCAGGCTGCCGCCGAAGAAGAACAAGCCCTGCTGAGAGGCCATCCGCAGGCCGAGCACCAGGCCCACCACCGCGGCGGAGAAACCCAGGTCGCTGCTCAGACGCACAGCCAGGAACGGGACCACCAGGTAGAAGCCGACATTGAACAGGGTCATCGACGCCAGCATCAAACGGACCGGTCCGGGCAACGCCCGCAGTTGCGACCACCCGCTCGACGGCGTCACCAGTCCCTCACCACATTTCGTCCGCGAGACCGGGCCCGAAGAGTCCCCGGCCGTGCACCCCGAGGGCACCTGGGAAACCTACCAACGCCGCGGACGCACGCGGCGACCAGAGGCTACGAACGGCTGCTCCGACACCTCGAGGACGTTCCCGGCGAGTGGCCCCGGGCTCCGCGCCCCCGCGACGAGGATGGTCAGCCGATCCCGGAATCGCCGAGCACGACCCGATAGACGAACGCCGTCTCGGGCCCGAGTACGAGCCCGACGAGTTCGATGAGCGTCAGCACGAATCCGCGCCCGTGCGCCGGGCCGGTCGTCCCGTCGAGGTGGTGGGCGAGTTCGTGCAGCACCACCAGTTCGCGGAGCGCCCAGCGCCCCTCGGCCGCCGACGGGATGGCGATCTCGGCGGCGAGCGGCGCGCCGTCGGATCTCCGGACCCGGGCGGCGTAATGGGCGGATCGCTGGCCGCGCCGCTCGCGGACCGACACCGGTTGTGACGACCGCTCGAAGCGCGATCGCACCCCTGGCAACGCCAGCACCCTGGTCACGTAGTCGGCGACGGCGTCGACCGATGCGAACCTCGCCTCGGCCGGCAGAGTGATCTCGGTGCCCGCCAGCTGTACCGTCCGCGATGACGAGACGTTGTCGAAGAGCCGGTGCACGAGGTGCTCGGCCTCGTAGAATCTTGCGCGCCCGGTGTCTCGTTCACTCACGGCATCGCCCATGATGAGGACGAGCCCGGCGCCGGGAGTGAAGCGAGCGGCCGAAGCTCACACCGGAGCCGATGGGAGAGTTCATGCGCCGTCCTGATCTCGATGCAGTGCGCGAGCGCGTGATGCGGCTGCCCGGCGCCTCCCTGGTCCTCCGCATCGTCGTCGACATCGCGCGAGGAAACCTCACCGACCGGTCGATGACCCTGGCAGCGCAGGCCTTCACCTCGATCCTCCCGATCGTGATCCTGGTGCTCTCCCTACCGGGCAGCGACGTCGTCGACGACGCACTCACCGGGCTCGGCATCCCGGTCAGCAGCTTCGACACACCCACGATCGACGACCCGACGTCGGCCACGACCTTCGGCGTCCTCGGTGCGCTGATGACCATCGCCGGCGCCACCTCCCTGTCACGTGCCCTCGGCCGAATGTATGTGTCGATCTGGGACGTCGCCAAACTGTCGTGGGGCGGCTTCTGGCGGTGGGTTGTCGTCGTCTTTCTCATCCCCGCGGCGGTGACCGCCCAGGGCCTGTCCACGGGATTGCAGGCCACCTCGCTGTTCGGCATACACGTCGGCGACCGCGGCATCCTCGGGATCGTGCTGATCGTCGCCGTGACCCTCCTGATCTGGTCGGCCACGTTCACCGCGATCCCCAGGCTGCTGGTGTCGTCACAGGTACCGATGAAGTTGCTACTCCTGAACGGACTCGGCACCGGCCTCCTCATCACGGTGCTGCTCGCCGGTACCCGCGTCGCGCTGCCCACACTCGCCGCAGGAACGATCCGCAGCTACGGCACGCTCGGCGTCGTCTTCGTCGCGATCAGCTGGCTGTTCGTCTTCGCACTGATCCTCGTGGTCACCGCCATCGTCGTACACGCCACGGCGACCGACGAGGGTCGCGTCGGCCGGTGGGTGCGGCGGTGGGCGGGCACCCCGGCGCCGTTCGTCCCGCAACCGTCGATGGCCTGGTACGACCGGACCACCCGATCCCCGGGGGCGTCCGCGATCGACGACAGCGCACCCGGCGATCGGCATCGCCTATCCAACCCCTGAGTGCGCCGACGGCGACCGACACTGGCTGAGCAAGTCGAGCCACGTGAGAGGGGCCGGAGTGAAGCGCCATGAGTCATCCCCCAACCGCACCCAAATCGGGTCGCCTCGATCGCGAGCGTCTCGCCGGTGAGCCGGATCGAACTGAGCGGACTGACGATGGAGTTCGGCTCGACCCGCGCACTCGACGCGGTCGACCTCGACATCGCCGACGGAGAATTCATCGTCTTCCTCGGACCAAGTGGTTGTGGCAAGTCGACGCTGCTGCGGCTGATCGCCGGCCTGCTCGAGCCGAGCGCCGGTGCGGTCCGGATCGACGGCCGCGATGTCACCGGCCTGCCACCCCGGGAACGCCGGCTCGCGATGGTCTTCCAGAGCTACGCACTGTATCCGCATCTGACGGTCGCCAGGAACATCGCATTTCCACTGAGGGCACGCCGGATGCGACGCAAGGACATCGCGGAGCGGGTCACTCGTATCGCCGGGACCGTGCAACTGCGTGAACTCCTCGAGCGTCGACCAGCCGATCTGTCCGGTGGTCAGCGCCAGCGCGTCGCACTCGCTCGGGCCATGGTGCAGGAGCCGGGTGCATATCTGATGGACGAACCCCTGTCGAACCTCGATGCGCAGTTGCGTGCGGCCACCAGGACAGAACTCATCGATCTGCACCGCCGGATCGGATCGACGTTCCTCTACGTCACACATGACCAGGTCGAGGCCATGTCGATGGCCACGCGCATCGTTCTGCTCAACCGCGGCGGCATCGAGCAGGTCGGCACTCCCGACGAACTCTACGACCGTCCCGAGACGACCTTCGTCGCAGCATTCCTCGGGGCACCGCCCATGTGTCTGTTCGACGCAACCACCACCGCCCGTGCCGGTGAGATCGTCCTGCGCGCAGAAGGACTCGACATCCCACTCGGCCTGGCCGCACCGCCCGGCTACGCCGATCAGGTGGTCACCGCGGGGATTCGACCCGAGAAGCTGCGATTCGATCCCGCCGGAGCCATCGGCGCACTGGTCCACGCCGTGGAGAACCACGGAAGCGACGAGATCGTCCACCTCCGCGCCGGCACCATCGCCCTGCAGGCGCGAATCGCCCGCCCCGGCCGAATGCGGGAGGGCGACCACGTCCGGGTGACCGTCCCCGTTGACGACGTCCATCTCTTCGACTCCCCCTCGGGGCGCCGGCTGCGCTGGTCGGAGACGCTCGAACCCCTCGACCACCATCTGAGCCTTCAAGGAGCACCGTCATGAGACCCACGAACTTCGTCCGCCGCGCCTGGACCGTCGCGGCCCTCGGCACAGCGGTCCTTGTCGCGCTGTCCGCGTGCGGCATGGGAGCCTCATCCGAGAACAACTCATCCGCGCGCGTCCCTGAACTCGCCCCCGGCCAGCAGGTCACGATCGTCTTCGAGAGCTACAACTACGGCCTCGCCGGCGCATGGACGGACACCTTCAACACACTCATCGCCGACTTCGGCGAAAAGTATCCCAACATCACCGTCAAGGCGCAGAAGCCACAGGGCAACAGCCCCAACCCCGCACGCGACGCCATCTCGAGCGTGCAGAAGCAGTCGGTCGCCGGCAGCCCGCCCGACGTCGCGCAGCTCGGGTTCGGCGACTTCGGTTTCGTCGTCGACCAGCTCGGCGCGCAACCCCTGTCGACCCTCTTCGGTCCCGATGCCATCGAGCAGGCATTCGGCGGCGAGCACCCGTACGCGGAAAGCGTCCGAAACCTCGCGGTGTCCGACGACATCACGTTCGGCATCCCGTTCGTCATGTCGACGCCCGTCTTCTACTACAACGCGGACCTCTTCCGCCGTGCCGGTCTGGATCCGGAGAAGCCGCCCCGCACCTGGGACGAGGTGCGGACGGCTGCGGCGGCGATAGCCGACAGGACCGGCGCGGGCGGCGTCTACATCGACTGTCTGACGAAATCAGCCACCGACTGGTGTTATCAGGCGCTCGTGGGATCGGCAGGAGGACAGGTCATCTCCGATGACCGCAGCACCCTGTCATTCGCCGACCCGGCCGCGGTCGAGGCCACCGGGATGGCACAGCAACTCGTCGAGATCGGGGCCACACCGGCGTACACCCAGCAGCAGGGATACGAGGCGTTCACGCGCGGCGACATGGGCATGATCCTGGAGAGCAGCTCGATGCAGTCGACGTTCCTCAAGGGCGCATCCGGCAAGTGGGAGCTGCGCGCAGCGCCGATGCCCGCCTTCGGAGGGCAACCCACGGTCCCGACGAATTCCGGTGTGGCCCTCTACGCCTTCGCCAAGGACCCCGCCAAGCAGCGCGCTGCCTGGCAGCTGATCCAGTACCTGACCGGCAACGAGGCCTTCACCACGATCGCCAAGGGCATCGGCTACCTACCGTTGCGCACGGGACTGGTCGACGACCCTGCCTATCTCGCCGGCTGGGCCGAACAGAACCGCGACCTACTCGAGCCGAATCTCGAACAGCTGCAACGTCTCGAGCCCTGGGTCTCGATGCCGGGCAACAGCTACAAGCAGATCCAGGGAAATCTGATGACGGCAGTGGAGAAGATCGTCTACCAGGGCGCCGACCCGCACACTGCCCTGAGCGAGGCCCAGCGGTTGTCGACGAGTCTGATGCCGGCGCAATGAGCACACCGGCCTGCACCATCGTGCAACTGACCGACACCCACATCGTGACACCGGGAGAGCTGGTCCGAGGCGTCGTCGACACCGCGGACAACGTGCGCGCCGTGCTCGAGCAGATCGTCGGATCGGGCAGGAACGTCGACGCATTGCTGCTGTCCGGTGATCTGACCGACGACGGCGACATCCGGGCCTACCGGAGGCTGCGCGATCTCGTCGAACCGGCGGCCGCCGCACTCGACGCCGAGATCATCTACGCCATGGGGAATCATGATGTGCGAGAGAGCTTCCGAGCCGGACTGTTCGATGATCGCGGTGATCCCGATCGTCCGCATGACACGGTGCACCTCCTCGGCAGCACTCGCGTCATCACCATGGACAGCACCCGACCGGGCCGTCACGAGGGCTGGCTCCACGACGCCCAGTTGTCATGGCTGCGTTCGGAGCTGGCGCACGCCGCACCGGCCGGTTGCACAGTGCTCGTGCTGCATCATCCACCACTGAGATCGGCCATCCCGCCGATCGACGGATTGCGTCTACAGCATGCCGCCCGACTGGGCGACATCCTCCTAGGGTCGGACGTCAAGATGATCGTGTGCGGACACTCACATCTGACCGGCAGCGGTTCCCTCGCCGGGATACCGGTATGGGTCGGACCCGCGTTGTCCTACCGCCTCGACACCTTCGCCCCCATCGGCAGACACCGCGGCGTCTTCGGATTCGGTTTCAGCCGTATCGATATCGTGGACGGTACCGTCGTCGCAACGGCCGTCGAGGCGACCCCGTCCCAACCGGTGTACGACGTGTCGGAGAGCGAAATACTGGCCAGACTCCGCGATCTCGCCCGCCAGGGGACGTGACGTGTTCGTGCTCGATTCGGAGGTTGCACCCCCAGTACGGGTCGATCCGGCTCCCGCATCGGCGATCACCGAGACCGGCAGACAGCGCCACAGCCGACGCCGGCGGCGACTCGGGCGGTCGGCATTGCCGTATCTGTATCTGTTGCCGGCGATCGCGATGCTCGCGGTCTGGATCTACCACCCGCTGGGCCAGGCCGTCCAGTTGTCATTTCATTCGTGGAATCTGCTGCCCACCAGTGAGATGGTCGGTGTAGGTGGAGCAAACTATCGGCGGCTCGCCGAGATACCGGCGGTCGGTGACTCGCTGCTGCGCACCGGCGAGGTGATACTCGGACTGCTTCCGTTTTCGGTCGTCGTCCCGGTCATGGTCGCTTTCGCGGCCCGAGGGATCACCGGCCGGATACGCACCGTGTACCAGGCCGTCATCTTCGCGCCGTTCCTCGTGGCCCCCGTGGCATCGGCGGCGGCATGGCGCTGGCTCGCGGAACCCGAAGCCGGCGTGATCAACCGCACCCTCGGCCTCGAGGTCAACTGGATCAACGACACCCGCACCGCCCAGCTCGCCATCATCGTGATCACCGGTTGGCACATCATCGGGTTCGCGGTCCTGGTCGTGTCCGCCGGAATCGCCAACGTGAACCCCGATTACGACGAGGCCGCACGCGTCGACGGAGCGACGCGGAGCCAGATCGATCGGTGGATCACTCTGCCGCTGCTGTCCCCGTCCCTGCTTCTGCTCACCCTGCTGACGGTGATACTCAGCGCCCAGTGGACGTTCCCTCTCATCGACACCCTCACGCAGGGCGGCCCGTCCGGCTCGACCACCAATGTCTACTACTTGCTGTGGGAGTACGGTTTCCAGACTTTCGACGCCGGTATGAGCGCGGCGGTCGGCGTGGTCGCCTTCGTCCTGTTCGGACTGCTCGCCGCCGGCTTGATGCGCCTCACCGAGAAAGTGACCTTTCATGACGACCGATGAGCTGCGGGCACCCGACTCCCCTGTTTCCCGGTCCGCCACAGGGGTACGCCCCACCACCGCATCGCCCCGCCTGGCTACGGTTCGAGGCCACCTCACACTGGCTGCCATCGCCTTCACCTGCGGGTTCCCCATCTACTGGATGGTCGCGACGTCGCTACGTCACCCCGACGACCAATACTCGCTGGCCCCGCTGCCATGGCCGTTGTCGATCCAGAACTATGCCGACGCGGCGGCTCAGACCGACGTCATCCGCCTGCTGTTCAACACGTTCGCGGTCGCCACCGGATCCACGGTCGCGCAACTGCTGATCGCGTTACTCGCCGCCTACGCGTTCGCGATGTTCGATTTCCCGTTCAAACGCGTGTTGTATCTGGGATTCGTCGGCACCTGGCTGGTGCCGTTCCAGGTCACCATGCTCCCGAACTACGTCCTTCTCCAACAGCTCGGCCTCCTCAACACGCTCGCGGGCGTGGTGATGCCGACGCTGTGCTCGGCGCTGGCCGTGCTCATGCTGCGCCAGCACATGGACTCGTTTCCCAAGGAACTCGTCGCCGCCGCCGAGATGGACGGCCGTTCATCGTGGTCGATTCTCTGGAGAGTGGTGGTCCCCAACCTGCGGCCCGCACTGGCCGCGTTGGGTCTGTTGCTGTTCATCAACGCCTGGAACGAATACTTCTGGCCGGCGGTGGTCCTACAGCGCACGAGTTCGGTCGTGCAGCTCGGACTGCGCAGTTTCATGACCGCCGAGGGCACCAACTGGGGCGCGATGATGGCGTTGGCCGGGATGACCTGTCTGCCGGTGTTCGTACTGTACCTGGCCCTGCAGCGGCACATCGTGAACGCGTTCGTCCGGTCCGGACTGAAGTAGGGCGACACCCGTGGGAAGAGAGGTGGATTCGGCACGGCGGCCGTCCATCACGGTGCTCCGGACGCGGTGGGCGCCAGAGTCGGTGTCGGGGTCGAGGCAGTCCAGGAAGTTGACGAGCGCGGGACTGGTGTCATCGGCGCGCCACACCGCATAAAGGTCGACGACCGGAACGGGATCGAACAGCTTCACCGCAACCGGATCCGAGCCGGAGACCCCACGTCCGACGACCACTGCGCGCGGCAGCGACGCGAACCCGACCAGGTTCTTCACCGAGACCATGTGCGCGGTGGCACCCGGATCATCCGCGTTCTGTGCGATGGTCATCTCGATCCCGGCGTCGTCCGCGGCGCCGAAGATCGAGTCGTACATCGCCGGTGTCTGGGCTCGCTGGAAGAGCAGACAGCGCTCGGAAGCGAGTTCGGCGAAACGGACACTCGGACGCCCTGCCCACCTGTGCCTGCGGCCGACGATCGCCACGATCGGAATGTTCGCGATGAGCCGCCGCGAACGGAACTCGTGCGTGTGCGGTCGGCCGTACATCAGCGCGAGATCGAGGGTGCCGTCGGACAACCCCGTCAGTTGCGGACCGGTCCGCTTCTCCCACAGCGAGATCGAGATGTCGGGATATGCCTCGCTCATCCTCGCCATGGCACGGGGCAGGACGTGATGATCGGCAGGCAGGTTGTAGCCGACGTTCAGCGAGCCCGAGATACCCTCCGCGGTCGACTTGGCACTGGTCGCCGCCTTCTGCAGCTGTTGCAAGATGAGTCTGGCGTGCTCCTCGAAGGCCACCCCCGCCGATGTCAGCCGCACCTCGTGCGAATTACGTGCCACGAGCTGGACACCCACGGTCCGCTCCAGCTTCTGGAGCTGGGCGCTCAGCGACGGTTGTGTGAGATGGAGCCGCGCCGCAGCCCGACCGAAATGGAGTTCCTCCGCGATCGCGATGAAGGAGACCAGGTGCCTGAATTCCACGGTTTCCCCCGAAGGTCACGTTCACGACGATTCTCTGTCGCCCACGCTAGCGGTGACACCTAATGCCCGGTGAACAGCATGTGAATGCCTGCGGGCGACATCGAGCACCGTTGGTTCAACCCTCCAGCGCGCCTCGGGCGCCGCCGAACTCGCGGTCGGCACCGATTTTCGCCCGGCGTCCCGCATGGTCACCGGCCCGGCGTGCGGCCTCCGAGTATCCGGCGGACGCGCTCGACGGACGCCAGGTGCCGCGGGCGCTCGACTCCGTCCGGTAGAAGTCGGTCACCTCGATCTCCTTGTTGCGCAATGCGACCGCAGTGGAACGGGTCGACTCACCGGAATCGCGTTCGGCGGCGATGGCCTCGTCGCGCGCCGCGTCGCGGGCCTCGGCGAGGCGTTTGCCGATGCGCTCGGCGAACGCCGACTGGAAGTTGAGCCGGGCGGTGATCGGTGACAACGGCTTCTCTTCGACGACGCGGCGGGCACGCCACCCGCTCCCCCGGGTGACGACCCGCGCGAACGTCTCGCCCTTGTAGGCGCCGGACCGCAGGTAGGCGTCACTGGCCGCGACCATCTGCACGATCAGCGACGTGTAGAGGGCTTCGCAGGCGTCGATGTCGGCTTCGTAGCCGTAGGCGAGCACGAAGGTCGAATTGCTCGCGACGTCGACCGTCACGTCGTTGGCGGCGGTGATCGCGACGAAGAGCTGGACGTAGGTGCGCAGGCCGCGTTTACCCGGTTCGCCGATGGCGATCTGGCGACTGACCGGGGTGACCTTCTTACGCGCGGCGGGGTCGTGGGCCCGCGCCACGGCCAGGTCGATCGACGATGCGGTCGCGAGCCGCTGGGCGGCCTGCATGAAGGTCTCGGCCTCGTGCTCGTTGTCGGTGTTCTCCGCCTGACGGAGAAGTGCGGAGATCCGGGTGAGCAGCTTGTCGTCGCGCATATGTTTCAGACTATCCAGCGGCCCGTTCGGTTCCATCCGAGCGCGATTTGCCTCGAGACGACGTCTCGGCGACGCGAAGTGTCAGCGCAACCACGGAGATCAGGACCCCGACCCACAACCCGGCCACTCCCCACTGCCGTTCCGCGAATCCACCGCACACCGCGCCGAGCACGAACACCGGCCACATCCAGAACACCGACAGCCACGCCCACGGCCGATCGGTGCCCAGCGACGCGACCAGTTCGTGCGCGGACTTCACCAGCGTGCCGGTGACGTAGGTCAATCCGCCCTGGACGGTCGACGTGTGCGACAGCGCGGAGTTGATCGCACCGGTCGCCACCGCCACGACGATCATCCCGGCGGTCGGCGATGCGGTGAGCGCGACGACGGTGCCGACGAGGAGCGCGACGGTCACGGCCACGAGAACCCAGACCGGCGAGCGCGCGACCCAGCGACTGATCGCGGCACCGCCCACCGCGCCGCCGAAGAACGCCGCGACGAGTCCGGCGACGAGAGCGATCGTCGACCATCGGCCCGCCGACGTCGACTCACCCAGGATGGTGGAGTTGCCGGACATGAAGGCGACGAAGCTGCCCTTCAGCACGACGAACGCGACGGCGTCGACCAGTCCGGCCACGAACAGCAAGGCCGCGGCGATCGCGACATCCGGGTGTCTGCTGCTCAGGTACCTGTCGAGTCGGGCCGCCATGGGCATGAATCTAACGCCCGCGCGTCCGGTCGGGCTGTTCGACAGCCTCTGGTCAGCTGCCCGGAGCCCACCGCGCGATGTCCTCGTCCCCCACGGGCCGATCCTCGACAGCCCGCTGGGTCATCCGCAGCGGATTCCCGAATGGATCCCGGAACGCGCAGTCGGTGCCGTAGGGCTGGTCTTCGGGGTCCTGGGTGAACTCGACGCCGCGTGCGACGAGGGCCGCGTGGGTGCCACGGCAGTCGTCGGTGGACAGGATCGTCACCGGCATCGCCCCCTGCGTCACGAGGTCGCGGACCTTGTCGGCCGTCTCGCCGGACAGCGCGGGCGGCCCGGGCTTCTCGAGGAGGATGAGCCTGTCGGGCTGTCCGGGCGGCGCGACCGTCAGCCATCGCATGAACCCCATGTCGACGTCAGTGTCGACCGTGAAACCGAGTGTCCCCACGTAGAAGTCGAGCGCAACGTCCTGGTCGAGGACGTAGATGGAGTGGATGCCGATGCCGTTGATCACGGTTCCGACGATACGACCGCCCGTGCGGCCCGCGCTTCTCCGAAATCGCTCACTCCGACGACGTCGGGACATCGGCGACCGCATCGGCCGGCCGGGTCCAGCGGCGCACATGACACCCGGGCACGGGTAGCGGCACCACATTCGTCCGGTAGGTGGTGGGACTGCAGCCGACGACCCGGGTGAACGTCCGGCCGAAGGTGCCGGGACTGTCGTAGCCGACGCTCAGCGCGATCTCGAGCACCGGGCTGTCGGTGGTTCGCAGCAACGCGCAGGCTCGCTCGATGCGCCTGCGCTGCAGGTAGCGGTGCGGCGTCTCGCCGAACACGGCCCGGAACCGGCGGATGAAATGCGACGACGACATCGACGCGATGCGGGCGAGCGTGGCCACGTCGAGATCGTCGGCACAAGCGCGGTCGATGGCGTCGCGCGCGCTCAGCAACCGTCGGTTCTCGGCCTCGCGCGGGGTGAACATGTCACCCAGTGTCGCCGATGTTCGGCGCTGACGGTTGATCAGCGTTTCTCGCAGGCGATCCCGTCCTTGTCGCGATCGCTCTCGCTGTTGGCGTCGTAGAGAGCGTCGTCGACGGTGAACGTCGTGACCGGGGTGCCCGACGTCGAGTCGACGGCACCCGTCTGGCCCACACCATGCGGATGATCGGCGTTGAGTGCTGAGCAGTTGGCGTAATCGGTCGCCGCCGATGCGGGTGCCGCCACCATCAGCGGGGCGACCGTCATCGACGCCGCGGCCAGGAATCCGAGGACCATCTTTCGCGAGCAACGCATCGTGCTTGACCTTCTTCTGTGTGTCCCCCGACACCTCATCGTGACGAGGTGACCTTACGGGGTCACGTTGTCGACAAGCGCGCTCATGGCGAAGATTGGTCCGGCCGACGGACAGGCGGGCTGTTGTCTGACAACGCGTGTTGATACAGTCCGCCCGAGAAACGCACACGACCAGCGGGGGAACAATGATCAGGAACGACGTCGAGTTCGATTCGTCGGGGACGACGTGCCGGGCCTGGTGGTACCGCCCCGACGGCTCCGCCCCCGCACCGGTGATCGTGATGGCACACGGCCTCGGCGGGGTGCGGCAGATGCGGCTCGACGCATTCGCCGAACGGTTCACCGAGGCCGGATACTCCTGTCTGGTCTTCGACTACCGCCACTTCGGGGACAGCGACGGCGAACCGCGCCAGCTCCTGTCCATCCGCCGCCAGCTCGACGACTGGGCCGCGGCGATCGCCTTCGCACGACGCCTCGACGGCGTCGACTCGTCACGAATCGTGTTGTGGGGCACCTCTTTCGGCGAAGGACATGTCCTCGTGGCTGGTCGCCGCGACGGTCGGGTCGCCGCAGTGATCTCCCAGTGCCCGTTCACCAGCGGGATCGCGTCGACCGCCGCGCTGGGTGTGGTGTCCGGCGCGAAGGTGACCGTGCGCGCGCTCGCCGACATCGTCGGGTCGGCATTCGGCCGGCCGCCGGTGACCGTGGGGCTCGCGGGCGAACCGCGAACCGCGGCGCTGATGACGGCCCCGGACGCGGTGTCGGGATATCTGCCGCTCATCCCCGAGGGCCTCGAGCTGCCCAACGAGGTCGCCGCCCGGGTCGGCCTGACGATCCCGTTGCACTCCCCCGGCCGGGCGCTCAAAGACCTCGACTGCCCGACCCTGCTGTGCGTGTGCGACGGGGACACCGTGGCTCCCGCGCGCCCGACGGTCAAATACGCGCGCCGCGCGCCGCGGGCCCGGGTGATCCGGTATCCGGTGGGCCACTTCGACATCTACGTCGGCGACGACTTCGAGCAGGTCGTCGCCGACCAGCTCGAGTTCCTGCGCGCAAGCGTGCCCGTCTAGGTCCTACAACCCGAATCGCGCCTGCATCGCTCGCAGCGTCTCCGCCGACGCCAGCAGTCCCGCGCGTTCCGAGTCCGACAGCGGGACGTCGAGCCGGGTCTGCGCACCGCCTCGGTCGACGACGGTCGGCAACGACAGGCACACACCCTCGAGCCCCTCGATGCCGTCGGCGCGTGTCGACACCGGCAGCACCCGGTGCTCGTTGTTCACGATGGCTTCGACGATCCGCGTCGCGGCGAGCCCGATGGCATAGTTCGTGGCACCCTTGCCCTCGATGATGGTGTAGGCGGCGTGCACGACCTCGTGGTGGATGCGTTCGCGCGCAACGGCATCCAGCGCCGGCCGGCCGGGCAGCGGTGTCCACGACGTCAGCGGCACCCCACCGATCGTCGCCGAACTCCACAGCGGGATCTCGGTGTCGCCGTGCTCGCCGGCGATGTAGGAGTGCACGCTCTGCACCGCCACGCCGCAGTGCTGTGCGAGGAGGAATCGCAACCGCGACGAGTCGAGCACGGTGCCCGAACCGAAGACCTGGCTGGGTGAGAGACCGCTGATCTCCTGAGCGGCGTAGGTGACGATGTCGACCGGATTCGTGACCATCACATAAATGGCGTCAGGGGCCACCTCCAAGACACCCGGGAGGATGGCGCGGGTCAGACCTATTGTCGCCTCGGCCAATTCGAGGCGGGACTGGCCGGGCTTCTGCTTCGCACCCGCGGTGAACACCACGACGTCGGCGTCCGCGCACACCGACACGTCGTCGGATCCGATGATGTCCGCCCGCGGGACGAACTCGAGTCCGTGGGACATGTCGAGCACTTCGGCGGTCACCTTGGCCGCGTTGATGTCGAGGAGCGCGATCGTCCGCGCCACCCCGCGGATGAGGGATGAGTAGGCGATCGCGGTACCCACCGCACCCGCCCCGATGATGGCCAGTTTCGTGTCTCGTGCATTCATCGGTTCACCGTTTCCGCCGTCACGTCGCCAGGTCGTCGCGTCCAGCCTAGGCGGTGTCACCCGGGATGTCCGGGCACGGCGACCGACCCGCGCCGCGCCCGGCTCGGGTGGATGTTGATAGCCTCACGACCGAGAACGGTCGCACCTGCACGCGCGGGTGCCGGGGAACCTGGTGCGAATCCAGGACTGGCGCGCAGCGGTATGGGGGACGGAACCGGCACGAAGCCACTGGGGAGACCCGGGAAGGCGCCGGTTCCGGACGAACCCGAGTCCGAATACCCACCGCTCTCGCTCGAGTCCACCGTGTATCTCGCGCACAGATACCCAGACCGTAAGGCCGTACCCGCCGTGTCCCGTCGTACCGTCGGCACGACCGAGATCGCCACCGCTCCGCCGGTTCGGCGACTCCGTTCGACGCCGCTAGCCGCAGTTCTGCTCGTCCTCACCCTCCTCAGCATCGCCCTGGCCACGGCGTTCGGCGCCGAGACCATTCCCGTCGCCGACGTGTGGCAGACCGTCGTCGGTCGCCTGACCGGTGCGGAACCCGACACCGCGCACGCCGTGATCATCTGGGATCTCCGTCTCCCCAGGTCCGTCCTGGCCGCGCTCGTCGGCGCCGGCCTCGCACTGGCCGGCGCTCTCATGCAGGCCCTGGTCCGCAACCCGCTGGCCGAGCCCTACCTGCTGGGCGTGTCGGCAGGTGCGGCAGTCGGGGCCACCGCCGTCATGACCCTCGGTGTGCTGGCCGGCCTCGGGGTGTGGTCGCTGTCCGGCGGGGCGCTTCTCGGCGCACTCGCGGCCACCGTCACGGTGTACCTGGTCGCCCGCGCGCAGGGCGGGTTGACCGCGCTGCGACTCATCCTCTCCGGCGTCGTGTTGTCGTCGGCCTTCATGGCGCTCTCGTCGCTGCTCGTGTTCACCGCCGCCGATCCGCACGCCGCCGACAACGTGATGTTCTGGATGCTGGGCAGCGTCGCCGGCGCCACGTGGGCGAAGGTGCAGATCGCGGGGGTGGTCGTGCTGGTCACCGTGATGGCGATGCTCGCGATCCATTCGTGGCTCGACGCCTACGCGGCCGGCACGGACACCGCGACGTCACTGGGGGTACCGGTCCGCGCGATGCGCAACGCGCTGTTCGGGATTCAAGGCGTCCTCGTCGGCGTCCTCGTCGCGGTGGCGGGCGGGATCGGTTTCGTCGGGCTCATCGTTCCCCACGCCGCCCGGTTGCTCGTCGGCGCCACCCACCGCGCGATGCTGCCGGTGGCGGTCTGCGGCGGGGCGCTGTTCCTGGTGTGGGTCGACGTCATCTCCCGGGTCGCCGCCGCGCCTCGGGAGATGCCCCTCGGTATCGTGACGGGGCTGATCGGCGCACCGATCTTCCTGTTCCTCATGGGTCGACGCCAGTACGTGTTCGGCGGGGGCTCATGACCGTCGCACCCCGACACCCGTCGATGGCGTTGCGCGCGAACGCACTCGCGTGCCGGCGAGGCGGGCGCGTCATCCTGCGCGCTGTCCACCTCGACGTCCCGGCGGGCACCCGACTGGCGATCGTGGGTCCCAACGGCTCGGGCAAGACCACCCTGCTGCGCACGCTGTGCGGTCTCGAACGCCCGGTCGCCGGCACCATCGACGTGGGCGGCGACGATCTGCACCGCATCCCGTCACGGCAACGCGCGCGGTCGATCGCGGTGGTCGGTCAGGAAGAACAGCCCTCCGCCGAACTGACCGTCGCCGAAGCGGTCGGACTCGGCCGGACCCCGTACCGGTCGGCCTGGTCCACGGGGAGTTCCGACGACTCGACGGTGGTCGCCGACGTGCTGGCGCGGGTCGGCCTCGACGGCTGGGGCACCCGCTCGTGCACCACCCTGTCCGGCGGCGAACGCCATCGCGTCGTGCTCGCCCGTGCACTCGCACAGCAGACCCCGATCCTGGTGCTCGACGAACCCACCAATCACCTGGACGCCGCCTGGCGCCTCCGGCTGATGGACATCCTCGACGAACTCGACGCCACCGTCCTCGCGGCGATGCACGACCTCGACCTCGTGCTACGCCACTTCGATTCCGTCGCAGTGGTTTCCGATGGTGGTGTGGTCGCCCACGGCCGACCTGTCGAGGTCTTGACGCCGGATCTGCTGGCCAACGTCTTCGAGGTGTCCGGGACTGTCGTCACGCACCCGTCGACGGGTCTGCCGCACCTGCTGCTCGACACCCCGTCCTCATCTGTGCCCCGAACCCGCCTGTCCCCCGAGCTCTGACGAAAGTCACCCCGTGAGAGGAAAACCCTTGAGTACACGTACCTTCCGAATCCACCCGACCCTAGGCGTCCTGGTCGCCGCGTTGACCCTGGGCGCTGTCACCGCCTGCGGAGCCGACAGCACCGCCGCGTCGGAAAACACTGTGACCGTGACCAATTGCGGAACCGACGTCGCATTCCCCCAGCCCCTCGATCGACTGTTCGTCAACGACGGCGGCATGATCGCGATCGCACTGGCGGCGGGCGCCCGGGACAGCATGGTGGCGGTCAGTGCGCTCGCCCGCGACAAAGACGTCCTGCGGCTCGAGTACGGACCTCAGGTGGACACGCTCAACGAGGTCGCGGCCGAACGCCCCACTCTCGAGAACATCGTCGCGGCCGAACCCCAGGTGCTCTATGCCGGATACAACTACGGTATGAGCGAATCCCGCGGGATCACGCCGGAGATCCTCGCCTCCCACGGCATCGACGTGTACCAGCTGTCCGAGGCATGCCGGCAGGTGGAAGGCGAGGCCCAGCGCGGCACCATGGACCCGTGGGTCGCGCTCGACACCGATCTGCGCAACATCGGCACCATCACCGGCAACCCGGATCAGGGCGCCGCTGCGGCCGACGAAGTGTCCGATCGCCTCGAAAAGCTCCGCGCCGCTCCGCAACCGGCCGACAAGCCCACGGTCTTCGTCTTCGACAGCGTGTCCGACACCATCTTCTCCTCGGGGTCCTACGGCGGCCCGCAGGGCATTCTCGACGCCGCCGGCGCCCGCAACGCGACGGAGGACATCCAGGACACCTGGACCGCCGTCAGCTGGGAACGCCTCACCACCGCCGACCCCGACGTCATCGTGTTCGTCGACTATCCCGGCCAGTCGGTCGACGAGAAGATCGCCGCGCTCCGGTCGAACCCGGCGAGCCGAAACCTCAAGGCGGTGCGCGAGAACCGATTCGTGAACCTGCCGTACGCGATGTGGGTGTCGAGCCCGCTCAACATCGACGCCGCCGAGATCATGCGCAACGTCCTCGAGAACCACGGTCTCGCACCGGAATCCGGGATCACTCCGACCCTCGACGTCGCGCAACTGGACCTCGGGGGCAACAACTGGCTGGAGTGAGGCCGACGTCGGGCTTGCGGCCCCGTGGACCACGCAGCCTTCGTGGATACGGGCCTCGTCAGCGGCCCTATCATAAGCCACCGACAGATCGCCGTCGCTCAATAGCTTTGCACAACAGAGATTTTGGCGTGGTGGTGCGTCTACTTCGGTGTACACTCGAACCTACATTCGCAGCTACGGTTCT